>CADBYN010000013.1 GCA_902798835.1 Candidatus Avelusimicrobium bubulum
TAAAAGAAACCTTCGGCAAGAAAATTGCCCTGGTGCAAGAAGCCGCAACCTTGATTTATAGCGGTGGCTTTCCGCGCACGGATAATAGTCCTATCCACATTGTGCACGCGCAGAAAATTATTTACTACACGGTAAAGCAGCTCGAAGAACTGGCCGAAAAAACCTCGGATGCGAACGTAATGGTGTGCGACCGCGGCACCATTGACGGCGCTGTATATTGGCCGTACGGTCCGGAAGATTTTTTCAAAAATATGGAATCTAGCTTGGAGGCGGAATTGGCCCGCTACGATGCGGTCATTCACCTTTCCCCGCCGCCGGAGAAAGATTACTACCAAGCCACCAATGTGCGCACGGAAAACTTACAACAAGCATTTGAAATTGATGACAAAATCTTAAAAATTTGGGAGAAACACCCCAATCGTTTAGTTGTTCCGCGCGAAAAACATTACTTTGAAAAAGCCGAAATCATCAAGAATTTCGTTGAAAAATTGATTTAGTGGGAGTGAGAAATGATTTGGAATCCGTTTAAGAAAAAAGACAAACCGCAGGAAGAAACGCAAGAGCAATCCTCCTCTATAGCTGATAAGTTAGAGAAGGAACTTGATGCGTTGCCTGCTGTTTTCAAAGCCAAGCTTAAAGATCCGGCCGTCAAAGAGCGCTTTATGAATATTGCGCGGCGCATGGAAGCCGACGGCGTGAACTTTAAAAGCATCCGCCAAATGAAAAAGTGGATGAAAGATCACGAGCAAGAACTGCGCGCCGAAGGAGCCCCCGAGCAACAACACGTGGAAACCGTAGTGCACGAAGGGCCGCGCATTGGGCGCAACGATCCGTGCCCGTGCGGCAGCGGCAAAAAGTACAAAAAGTGCTGCGGCGCCGGTAAATAGGCATTGTAAAGATTAAAAAATCCCCGCGTTACGTGCGGGGATTTTTTTGAAGATAACTGTTTTACTCGCAAGCGGTATGATCGGAATTAACCGTGGTCCCTGATGGGCACGGTTTGCAAGAGCTGTTCCCTGTAGTGTCATTATACGTATTGGCTTTGCAATCATAGCAATATCCGTATCCGCCAGTATAAGGTTGATATTTTCCCGCCGGGCAGGGTTTGCAAGAGGTTTGCCCCTGCTGGTCTTGGTAAGTGCCGGCCGGGCATGCTTCACAAGAGGAATTTCCCTCACTATTATTATATGCGCCCACTCTGCATCCGTAACAAAATCCGTATCCATCATCATAAGGTTGATATTTGCCGGGGGGACATTTATTACAGGAAGTTTGTCCCTGTTTATCTTGGTAAGTGCCGGCGGCGCATTTTTTGAGTTCGCCTTCTTCTGCATAGCGGCCAACGCCGGCTATGACGCAGCGTCCGTCTTTGTCATAGTAGCCGGCGGGGCAATCCTCCCGGATAAATCTATCGCTTCCCGCGTCTCCCGATAACACATAGGTTACGTACCCGCTGCCGCTTACACTTCCGTCAATGAGTGTCCCGCCTAAGCCTTTTTCACACAACCAATTGGCCATGTCATCGTCTTGTGCGGCTTCACAGTGGATGTTGTCGGCAAAGCGTTTGCTATGTTTTTGATAGATGATGTAAGCAGCGCCGGGGAATTGCTCGTGTTCTGCCATTACATATTTATAGTTACGCATGTCGCTTAATGTAATCAGAGCTTGGGTATCGCTTGATGTAACGTCCAAATCTTGTGTATTTGAGGCATATCCGCCGTGGTCCATATAATAAAGTTCCTGCGCGTTTGCGATTGCTTTAGTCGAAGGAATAACCGAACTAAAGCGACTTTTGACCAAGGCGTGGTTATAGGCCGAAACTGCAATAGCGGCCAAAATACCTATAATCAGTACGACGACCAAGAGTTCAATAAGGGTAAAACCGCGATTTTTCATAATGTATCCACACACATTATAGCAATTTTCGTTTTGGGGATGTTTTTTGCTACAATATAGCTAATGAAATACATTTTTTATATTCTAACGATACTCTTGTTATTTGTGGGCGGTATGATTGTAGGAAACGTGTACCTGCCCGAACAGGCAGTCGTGCGCGCGGCTTCCGTTTCCGTACCGGAGCTGGATGCCAGCAATCCTGTTTTTAATTATACCAACCGCGAGACAGTTTCCAAGGATATCGATATTTTGGATACGGCACTTGCCTCGTGCCCGGTGGTGGTGGGAGAAGAAAAAGACCGTATTGTTAATCATATTAAATTGTGGTTGGCGTTGGAAGATTTTGAGCTTAAAAAATCCGCATTGGAATTAGAAATGGCTAAAAATGTGGATCATAACCGCCCCACGGACCAATTTCTGCAAGCGGCGCAAGAATATAACACCGCGCGCGAAAAAGTAGAAAAAATGGCGGCCGAATTATTTCCGTCGAAAGCAGAAACAGAAGAAGTGCCCGCAACTCTACGCCGAAATCTTTGCCTTTAAGTAGCGCGATGACGGCTTGCAACTCGTCTTTTGACTTGGAAGAAACGCGCAGTTGGTCTCCTTGGATAGAGGCCGATACTTTAAGTTTTTCTTCTTTGATAACTTTGGTAATTTCTTTGGCTTTATCGGCGGGGATCCCTTGCTGGATTTTGACCGTTTGCTTGGCGTTGCCGCCCAGCGCAGCTTCAATTTTTTGCGGCAAAAAGTTTTTAAGCGGCACGCCGCGTTTGGCCATACGGGTAAAAATAATATCGCGCAGCGTGTTTACCTTATATTCATCGGACGAGGCCAATTTGAGTTCGTTGTCCTTTTGGTTTAGTTCAATGTTGGAGTTGGTCCCCTTGAAATCGTAGCGGTTGGTAATTTCTTTATTAGCGGCGCTGACGGCCTCGCTAATGACATTTAAATCTACTTTGGATACTACATCAAAACTGTAATCTGCCATATTTCCTCCTAAAAATGGTTTTCTTTCCCTTATTATACTTTTTTTGTACAATAGGGATAAGGCAGGCAGTGCTTGCCAAATCTATGGAGGTAGCGCGTTTCGTGCTGGCGGGGTGACCCGCAACTTGCTTATGAACATCAAAATTCGTCTAACAGTCATGAACTTCCTCCAGTTCGGTTTATGGGGTGCCTATTTAACTTCTATGGGCGCTTTTTTGGCCGGGGCTGGATTTGCTAGTAAAATTGGTTGGTTTTATGCGGCACAAGGTTTTGTGTCCATTTTTATGCCGGCGATTATCGGTATCGTGGCGGACCGCTGGGTGCCGGCCCAAAAGTTATTGGGAATTTGTCATTTGTTAGCGGCCGTTTTCATGGCCGGGGCTGCCTATTTTGGGGCGCAACCGGTGATTGATTTTGCGGCCATGTTCACCTGCTATACGATTAGTGTGGCGTTCTATATGCCGACGATTGCCCTTTCCAACTCGGTGGCTTATACCGTTTTGCGCCAGAACAATTTTGATACGGTCAAAGTATTCCCGCCGATTCGCGTATTCGGTACGGTAGGTTTTATTTGTGCGATGCTTACCACCAACTTTGCCGGTTTCCAAACCAGCTATACCCAATGGTATTTCTCAGCTGTGTTAGGAATCCTCTTGGGCGTGTATTGTTTTACCTTGCCCAACTGCCCGGTGAGCGAAGGGAAAGCTAAAACCTTGGCCGAAGCCATGGGCCTCAAAGCATTTGCGTTATTTAAGGAAAAACAAATGGCCATTTTCTTTATCTTCTCCATGCTCTTGGGGATGATGCTGCAAATTACCAACGGCTTTGCCAACCCGTTCATTACCGGGTTTAACGAGCTGGCCGGATATACGGGCTCTTGGGGGGCCAACAACGCCAACGCGCTCATTTCCCTTTCCCAAATGTCCGAAACGCTTTGTATTTTACTCATCCCGTTTGCGTTAAAACGCTTTGGGATTAAGAAAGTAATGCTTATTAGTATGTTTGCCTGGATGCTGCGCTTTGGATTTTTAGGTTTGGGTAACCCGTCCACCGGCACCGGTATTGTACTACTCATTACCTCTATGATTGTGTACGGGGTGGCGTTTGACTTCTTCAACGTTTCCGGCTCGTTGTATGTGGACTTGGAAACCGACCCGGACATTCGCTCCAGCGCGCAGGGTGTGTTTATGCTCATGACCAACGGTTTTGGGGCCACGATCGGCTCGTTGATGGCACAAAAAGTGATTAACGTGCTCGTCAATTCTCACCTCAATCCCGCGCTCATGGTAGACGGAGTGTATCCGCCGGCCATTTCGCAGCAAATTATGAGCGGATGGGCCAATTCCTGGTTTATCTTCTCAGGTTTTGCGCTGGTGGTGGCTGTGTTGTTTGCGGTGATGTTCAAATACAAACATGTTCCGCAGAACTAATTGCCTAGGATATTTAAATGCCCCCTCAAAAGAGGGGGCATTTTTAATTTTCCAATTGTTTCTTATCGCGCAGTTTGCGGTGATAGGTAATGGCAAAGCGGTGCACTTCGTCGCGTATTTCCATCAGCAAATTTAGCGCCGGGTCGCCAATGGGCAGCTTGATGCTTTCACTAGCTCCCGGCAGATAAATTCCCTCGTGTGTTTCGGCCAAGGCAATAAACGGAATAAACATATCCGCGCGTTCGTATGCGTTAAGCGCGGCGTGGATTTGGCTTTTGCCGCCGTCTAGCAAAATGAGATCGGGCATTTGGCTCGGGTCGCGCTTTAGTTGGCGCAAACGGCGATACACACTTTCTTCCATCATGGCAAAGTCGCTGCCGCCCTTTTTGGGCATAGGCGTTTTGATTTTAAAGCGGCGGTAGTGTTCGTGGTTTTTCTCGCCGTTAATGTAGCAGACCATGCAGCCAACGGCCTCGCGCCCGAACAGGTGCGAGTTATCAAACGCTTCGATGTGCGCGGGCAATTTTTTAAGGCCGATTACTTGCGCCAGGCGTTTTAGCTTATCGGTATTTTCCATGGCGGTGGTGATGTAATCATCCTTAAACCGGCCGATGAGCACACGCTCTTTCATGTGATCGAGTGCGTGCAGAAAATTGCGGTACGTCGCGGCTTGTTCGTACTCCAACGCGTCGGAAGATTTTTTCATTAGCGCGCTGAGTGTTTGGGCAAGATCTTTAAAATTTCCGTCTAAAAAGTCCGCCATGCGCTGGGCGTTTTTGCGGTAATCTTCATACGAAATTTTGCCGGCGCACGGGGCCGGGCATTGGCCTGTATGATAATAAATGCACGTATTGATTTTTAAGTCCGGCAGTTTTTTGGTGCGCGAAAACTTCCACTTGCACGGGCGCAATTTGGCATAGCCGCTTTTGTCCAAAAAACGCATGAGACTTTTTACGATGTACGATTTGGGATACGGCCCGTAATACGCGTCGCCGCTTTTTTTGCCGGCCTCGGCCGCACTTTTGCGTACAATTTGCAGGCGGGGGAAATCCTCACTTAAAGATAGCTTCAAATACGGGTAGGTTTTGCCGTCTTTGCCCATCGAGTTAAAAAACGGCTGGTATTGCTTGATCAGTTTTTCTTCCAAGACCAAGGCGTCGCGCTCACTCATGCAAGTTACGTAGTCTATTTTGGCAATCATCGGCAAGAGGGAAGGCAGCTTCCACCCGCGCGAGTAGAGGTTGGACTCCTGAAAGTACTGTTTCACGCGGTCCGAGAGGTTTTTGGCCTTGCCGATGTAGATGATGGTACCGTCTTTGGCACGCATGATATACACGCCGGGCTCTTTGGGCAAAATTGCAATACGCTCGTCCATATAGTTATTTTAACATAAAAATAATTTCCAAAGTGCAGCGCAATAAAGTATAATATATATACCGATTTTTTAGTATAGAGGTAATATAAATGGCAAAATTGAAAACGGGCCGCCACACCAGCGCCCTCAAAGCTCAGCGCCAAGCTGAAAAAAGAAACTCCGCTAACAAAGGGCTCATTAAAAAAGTCCGCGTAGCGACCAAAACGGTAAAAGCTTCTGCTACTAGCAAAGCCAAAACCTTGAACGAAGACTTGAAAAAAGCAAATTCTTGCATCGACAAAGCCGCCAAGAAAAAAGTAATCCACTGGAAAACGGCCGCCCGCAAGAAATCACGCTTAGCCAAAGCCGCCAACAAGGCCGCTAAATAAGCATTTTAAGTTACAAAAGCCCCGGTTTATGCCGGGGTTTTTTTGTTATAATGTAAGTACAATTTTTCTGTTTTTGGGCCGCGCATGTATGCGGGCCCTTTTGGGAAACCAAAAGAGTAAAGCAATACCAAAAACTGCCGAATAAGGCACTAAAAAATGGGAAGTCATGAGCCTGTTTTAAGTGCCCAGTGTTTATCACGTTGTGATAAGCCACGGCTGTTATAGCTTGGGTGCATTGCTTTACTCAAACGGTAATAGCCGTTTTTGCGTATATATTCCCAGCAGAAAAATGCATTGATAACAGGAGCGTATATGAAAAAAGAAATTCAAATAAACCATCATTTCCAAGGGTCTTTGTCGGGGATGACCGCTAAGGGTTTTACCCTCATTGAACTCTTGGTCGTTGTACTTATCATTGGCATTTTGGCCGCCATTGCCCTGCCGCAATACCAAAAAGCCGTGGAAAAAAGCCGCTTAACAGAGGCTCTGCACACGGCTAAACTTGTGGAAGAATGTTTCGATTGGTATCTATTGGAACATGGTTTACCGTCAGGAAATGAATATGTATACCTAAAAGACATGAACTGCCCCATTGAAATTAATTTGGGAGAATGGAATGAAGGAGAGGGACGCTATATGAGTGCGGATTTTGATAATTACAATCCTGGATGCAGTCGATTTAGTTGTTATGAAGAAATTTACCGTATGCCAGACTATAAATATGGCCTCCAGATTGGGATCAAGCCTTCCGAACGTTCACATCGCTGCTGGACATGCTTGACAGATACTGGCCGTTATATTTGTAATAGTCTGCGTAGCCAGGGTTGGGAATATGTAGATGGAGACTTTTAGTAATTTGCATATTAAAAGCCCCGGGCCCATGCCTGGGGCTTTTTACGTTCTAATTAATTTTTTCCCTTGCCCAAAGAAACTGCGTTAGTTATAGTAATAGCACCTAACTCAAGGAGGTTTCTATGTGGGAAAAGGAAATTGACATTCATCAAGTGCGCGAAATTCGTGCCCGCACCACCGTCTTTTTAGGCGTGGGAGCCATTGCCAAGATAGACGACATTTGTGCCGATCTCAAAGCCCGCGGCCTAGACAAACTAATCGTGGTAACGGGGAAAGGCGCGTATAAGAAAACGGGCGCGTGGGACCACGTGCTTAACGCGTTTGCCAAGCACGGTATTACCTACGTCCACTACGACAAAGTAACCCCCAACCCCAACACGCACCACGTCAACGAAGCCGCCAAATTGGCGCACGAATTTGGTGCCAAAGCGGTGCTGGCTATTGGGGGAGGATCTGCCATTGATGCCGGCAAAAGCGTGGCTATTCTCATGAAATATCCCGGCAAAACTGCGGAGGACGTGTACGAGTTTGCCTTCACTCCTAAAGAGGCCGCTCCCATTGTGGCCATTAACCTTACGCACGGTACCGGGTCGGAGGTAAATCAGTTCGCGGTCGTTTCCATTGAGGAGAAAAACTACAAGCCCGCTATTGCACTTCCGTGTATTTATCCGCTCTACGCCATTGATGACCCGGCACTCATGACCGGGCTTAGCCAAGATCAAACGCGCTATGTATCTATTGACGCGGTCAATCACGTCATTGAAGCGGCCACCACCAAAACTACGTCGCCCTATGCGGTGCATTTGGCGATAGGTACCACGTGGATGGTGTATAAGTATTTGCCGCTTGCGCTCAAGGACCCGAATAACTTAGATGCGCGCTATTTTTTGACCTATGCCGCCTTGATAGCGGGACTAAGTTTTGATAACGGGCTTTTGCACTACACGCACGCGCTGGAGCATCCGCTTTCCGGCGTGAACCCACACCTGACGCACGGGTTGGGCCTGGCCATGCTATTACCGGCAGTCGTCAAGCAAATTTACCGGGCCAAGCCGGCTACATTGGCCGAAGTGTTAAAACCGATGGTCCCCGGCCTAAAAGGTACTGCGGACGAGGCCGATTTGGCCGCGCATGGGGTAGAAAAATGGCTGTTTAGTGTAGGGGCCACACATAAATTATCCCAAGAAGGTTTTACGGAAAACGACCTGGAGAAATTAGTTTGCCTGGCGTTTGAAACGCCTTCGCTGGGGGGATTACTCTCTATTGCGCCCACCCAAGCCACCAAAGATGTGGTATGGAGTATTTACAAAGAGTCGTTGCATCCGTATAGTAAGTAATAACGGATGAACGTGCCTCATCCCCGGAAGAAATGTACCTTCCGGGGATATTTTTGCACGGCAAGAGCGCATTTGATACAATAAACATATCTTGAATGCCGGGAGAAAATGATGCTGGCTTTACTGCTCGGAATAGTTATTTTTTGTGCGGGTTTTTTGTGGTGGCGTAAACACAAAAAATTTTTCAAAGATGCCATTTTAGTGCCGGGGACTATTTCCTCCTACACTACCTACGAATCAAAAGGTGAACATGGCCCAACAACTATGTACACCCCGATTATTTCCTTTGAATTTGACGGGCAGCTGCGGACGGTTGCCCATCCTATAAGCAGTTCCTCAAAACCCGAGATTGGCAAGACCTACCAAGTGGGCGTTAATCCCTACAATATTGAAGAAGCACGTGTTTATTTTAAAGGCGAAAGGACGGCTATGTGGGTTTTAATAGCCGTGGGTTTAGCTCTGTTACTTTTAGGGATAGCCAGTATTTGCGGGAAAATCTAGCGCCTTATCGACTTCCTTTCACGTATTCAAAGAATTGCTGCACGCGGTTATCGCACTGCACGTCGCTGGTCAAAATGGGGCGTTTTAAATGCACGCCGCTAAGCGTGCGGCAGCGGCTTAAGGCCACGTAGGTTTGCCCGGTAGCAAATGCGCCGCGGCCCATATCCAAATAAATGTTATCAAACGTGAGCCCTTGCGATTTGTGAATCGTAATGGCCCACGCCAATTTGAGCGGATATTGCTTAAAAAATCCTTTTACTTTGGGTTGCAGTTTTTGGGTAAGCGGGTTGAACTCGTAGGTTACTTCTTCCCACACGTGCGGTTTTACGTCGTAAATAGCGCCCTTTAACTCCACCTGGATAAAGTCCGGCCCCAGGTCGTGCACGGTGCCGATATCGCCGTTGACCCAATAATCATCGTTTACGAGCATCATAATTTTAGCGCCTTTTTTAAGGTGCAACTCTTTGTCAGCGGGCGGCGTTTTGGTAAAAGTCTCGTCGGCCGTAGCGGGGTAAACGTATTCCGTGCCGGGCAATTTATCAAGTTGTGTTCGGTTGCGCCACATGGCACTATAATTGGTGGTAGCGAGCAAAATAGAATTTTCCAGCACGTCGGGCGTTTCGGGCGATACGTGCGTATTAAGCCCTGCATCTAATTGCGGCTGGGAGATTTTTCCCTCGCGGATTAGATTAAGTAGGTGCGCATAATCGCGGTCGGCATGTTGGCGGAAAATGCGCTTTAACTCAAATACTTCCAGCGGCAGTTCCTTGAGTACGTTTGCCTCAAAAAAGTACGGGCTTTGGTAGCGCGCGTTGAAATAATCAAACAGGCCGCCCTGCTCGGTTTCTTCGACGGGAGGAAGTTGGAATAAATCGCCAAATAAGATAAGTTGCTTTCCGCCAAAGGGCTCTGTGGAGTGTGTGGAAATGCGCAAGATGTGGTCCATGGCGTCCAACAGGTCCGCGCGCAACATGGAGGCCTCGTCAATGATGATGGTGTCTAAATTGTCCACGGTCTTGCGCGGCAGTTTACGCAGGTTTGCCACGTCTAAAAGGTTGCCCGGCTTTAAGCGGAAAAACGAGTGCACCGTCTGCCCGTGCACGTTAATGGCCGAAATGCCCGTCGTAGCCAGCACCACGGCGTTGCGTGCGGTATGCTGCGCAAAGTATTTAAGTAGCGTAGTTTTTCCCGTGCCGGCGCGCCCGGTAATGAAAATAAGCGGCGTAATGGCGCTCTTACTTTCCAAGAGTCGCAGCGCGTCTTTAAATTCGTCAGTTAAAATAATATCGGCCATATTATTTGAGTAGCGTGAGCACGATGCCTTTGAGCGTGGTTTTCGGGTCCAAGTTCGCGCCCGATTTAAACCCGGCATCGGCATCAATCAAGCGGTTAAGCACCGCTAAAAATGTTTTTTGCGACGGGAAATTGCGCGCGCTACTAATTAGGCGGCTCTCCCACGGGAACAACCCCGCGGTGTGTAAAATCTCGCTATTAGACATCCCCGCCTCGCTCAAGCGTTTAATGCGTGCCATCTTCAAAATCGGGTACGTCATCTTGCTCAAAATAGCCACCGGCTCTTCCCCCGCGTCTATGAGTTTATCAATTTGCGCAAGCGCACGGGTTTTACTGCATGCCAAAAGTGCGTTGGAAAGTTCAAAAGGGTTTTCTTCTTTTTTAAAGCCGATACACGCCAAAACATCTTCCTGTGAAAGCGTTTTGTCTTCGCGCCCGGCTGTAAAGAGCGAGAGTTTTTCAATCTCGTTTTCCAGCGCGGCCAAGTCGCTCCCCACACTTTCGCACAGCATATCCACCGCATCAAACGTTGGCGTTAACCCTTTGGCAGTAATCTGCGCGCGTACCCACGCGGCCAGGTCATCATTTTTAAGCTCGTCAAAATTGACCACGCGCCCGGTTTCGGCGCACGCGTCGGCCAGGGCTTTGTCGGTCTTTAATTTTTTAGCGTCGTTATGCGTAAGAATAAGCGTAGTGGTATCAAGCGGGTTTTGCGCGTAGGCCGTCAGAGCGGCTTGCTCTTTAGATCCCTTTCGCAGTTTGTCCACGCCGGTGAGCACAATCACGCGCACGTCGGAAAATACGGGGGCGGTGTTGGCTTGCGCCAGGGCTTCGCTCACATCTGCCGAAGTGGCTTGTGCTTTAAAAAAGTTAAAATCATCCGGGTGCAAAATTTCGCGCAGCTGCTTAATGACTAGCCCTTTGCGGTACACATCTTCCCCCGTGAGTAGATAGACGGGGGCCGTGGTACCTTTGGCCAGTTCGCTTTGCAATTTATCTGCGCTGATTTTGGACATTAGTAAGACTCGGTAATGGTGGTATATTCCGGGTTGTTCATTACTTTGCGTTTGTCTTCGCTACGTACAGATCCAAACCCGTCCACGGTGCGTTTGACGATATCTTTGGAAAGTTTTTCAAAAATAATATCGCGCGCTTGTTGTTCGGTAAGCCCGCCGGGCAAAGTAGACGTAGCATAAATTTGTGTGCCGGTTAGGGCCGGCTCGCGCCAGACGGGGGTATTGGTGGTGGCATCCATAAATACCACGTCTAGCCAAATATCCATTTTGTATACGGTAGGGATGAGGTGGCTGTCGTATTGGACAGGCACATTTAAGTAGCGCGAAATGGTGGTAACTACTACCCCTTGTGCGCCGTCGTTTTCGGCCACGATTTGGTAAGAGCCGTTACGCAAAAACGTATCGTAGAGTTCGTTGTAAAATTTGTCTTCCAGGGCAAACACTTCCGTGCGGTTTAAAATGGGGCGCACGGCTATTTTTTTGATATGCTGGGGCATAATTTGTGCTTGCGGGGTATACACTACATTTTCTCCCACACACGCGCCTAAACAGGCACACGCACATAACCATAGACAGAATTTTCTCATACGTTTTCTCCGTTTCGGCGTCAGAGCCGGATTATTTTTTAGGCGTGGCCACAATGCTGACCATGCGCCCGGGCACGACGATTACTTTTTTAATTTCCAATTCTTTTAAATAACTCTGCACTTTGGCACTGGCCAAGGCTTTTTGCTCGATTTCCTCGCGCGGGGCATTGCGCGAAACAAGCAAGCGCTCACGCACTTTTCCGTTGATTTGCACGCCCATATCCACGGTATCGTCTTGCAAAAGCGCTTTGTCAGCTATCGGCCAAGCACTTTGCAATACAAAGCCCGTGTAGCCTTTTGTTTGCCAGATTTCCTCGGTGAGGTGCGGGGCAAACGGGTGCAGAATTTGGATAAATTTTTTGAACGTATCTTGCGTGATGGCGGGCAGTTTGCTTAGATCATTGAACAACACCATCAGCGCAGAGATGGCCGTATTAAAGCGCAAATTCTCAATATCATCACTTACTTTGGCAATGGTTTGGTTTAACAGAATAGCGCTCTTGCGCGGCTGGGGCTGGTCAGTAAATTTTACCGTTTCGCTCCACGCGTAAATGCGTTTTAAGAAGCGGTTAATGCCCTCAATGCCTTTCATGTCCCAGGGTTTTTGGGCGTCAAACGGGCCCATAAACATTTCATACATGCGGAAGGCATCCGCGCCGTATTCATTGAGGATATCGTCGGGGTTAATGACGTTTTTCTTGGATTTGCTCATCTTTTCTACCATCGAGGATAATTCTTCCCCGGTGGTTTTTAAGTAGGCTTTGCCGTCTTTAAAATCGATTTCGTCATAGGCGTGATAGTTGCCCATTTTGTCGCGGTAGGAGAACGCTAAAATCATCCCCTGGTGGCGCAATTTTTGGAACGGCTCGGGGTGCGATAAAATCCCCAAATCAAACAATACCCGGTGCCAAAAACGCGCATAGAGTAAGTGCAAGACCGCGTGTTCCGCCCCGCCGATATAGCAGTCCACCGGGCCCCACGCTTTTTCAATAGCCGGGTCCACGGGTGCTTTGTCATTGTGCGGGTCCATATAGCGCAAGTAATACCAGCACGAGCCGGCCCATTGAGGCATGGTGTTGGTTTCACGTTTGGCGGGAGCGCCGCATTTGGGACAGGTTGTGTTGACCCAATCGGTCACCGCGGCCAGCGGGGATTCGCCCGTGCCGGAGGGTTCAAATTTTTCCACTTCTGGCAGTCGCAAGGGCAGTTCGCTCTCGGGCAACGGCACGACGCCGCATTTGTCACAATGCACCACGGGGATCGGCTCGCCCCAATAGCGTTGGCGGGCAAAAACCCAATCGCGCAGTTTGTAGGTGGTCTTGGCGTTGCCGCAGTGATGTTCTTCGAGCCATTGAATCATTTTGGCTTTAGATTCTTTGACGTGCAAGCCATTTAAGAAATCGGAGTTGACCAGCTCGCCATCGCCGGTAAAAGCTTCTTTTTCTACGCCCTGTTCACTCTTAATAACTTCGATAATTTTAAGGCCGAACTTTTTGGCAAAGGCATAGTCGCGCTCGTCGTGTGCGGGCACGGCCATAATGGCCCCGGTGCCGTAACCCATCAGTACATAATCGCTAGTCCAGACGGGGATTTTAGCCCCGTTAAGCGGGTTAATGGCATACGCCCCGGTGAAAACGCCGGTTTTTTCTTTATTAAGTTCTCCGCGCTCGAGGTCGCTTTTCTTGGCGGCTTCTTTTTGATAAGCACTCACGGCGGCCTTTTGCTCGGCCGAGACAATTTTTTCCAAAATGGGGTGTTCGGGCGAAACGACCATGTACGTCGCCCCAAAGAGTGTATCGGGGCGGGTGGTAAATACGGTCAGCGTATCGTCAAAACCGTCTAACTTAAAAATGACGTTAGCGCCCTGGCTCTTGCCGATCCAGTTTTTCTGCATGGTCAGCGTGCTCTCCGGCCAGTCCAATTTGTCTAAGCCTTCCAAGAGTTTCTCGGCGTAGTCGGTAATTTTCAAAATCCATTGGCGAAGTGCTTTGCGTTCAATTTCGTGGCCGCAGCGCTCGCATTTTCCGTTGAAAACTTCTTCGTTGGCAAGCCCTGTTTTGCAGGAGGGGCACCAGTTTATCGGCACGGTAGATTCGTACGCTAAGCCCTTCTTAAAGAGTTGCAAGAAGATCCACTGTGTCCACTTGTAATAGTTGGGGTCGGTGGTGTCTACTTCGCGCGACCAGTCGTACGCCAGGCCGATAGATTTAATTTGACGTCTAAAGTTATCGATATTTTTCTGCGTAGTGATGCGCGGATGTACGCCTGTGGCAATGGCGTAGTTTTCCGCCGGCAAGCCAAACGCGTCCCACCCCATAGGATGCAACACGCTATATCCGTTCATGCGTTTGTAGCGCGTGAGGATATCCGAAGCGGTATACCCTTCCGGGTGGCCGACGTGTAGCCCCGCGCCCGAAGGATAGGGGAACATATCTAAGCAATAAAACTTCTTGGCGCCTGGCAGACGCGGGCTGGCAAAGAGGTTTTCTTTCTCCCAGCGGGCTTGTTGTTTTTTATCAATAGCAGGAAAATCGTTCATATCAGTATTGTACTAAATTTGACAGCAGAGAAGGGGGGAAAAGGGGGCGGTTTTCCAAAGCGGCAAATTAGGAAAAAATCAACTGTGCGGGGAATAGCGCAAGTGTTGGGGATTTTAAACTAATTTGGTGCAGTTCTAGACGTGAGGATGCGAAGTATACTGTGCGAAGCGGCGCGGTAAATGATAAATTGTCATTCCCGCGAGCCGTAACCGGGAATCCCCACCGCAAATAAAGAACGCAAGGAGGAGATCCCCGATAGAAACACTCGGGGATGACAATGAGTAGAGGGGCAAGTGGACAACAACAAAGTATGCTAAATTAGGAAAAAATCAACTGTGCGGGTGGAATTTTTTGTGTTTATCTTTGAGGTTGCGCACATCTAAATGTGTGTAGATTTGTGTGGTGGCCAGGTCCGCGTGGCCCAGCATTTCCTGCAAACTGCGCAAATCGGCCCCGCCTTGCAACATGTGTGAAGCAAACGTGTGCCGAAACAAATGCGGGTGCAGCGCAGTAGAAATATTGGCCTTTCGCCCCAGCGCGGCTAAATCTTTCCATACCGATATGCGGCTTAATTTTTTGCCGCGGTTATTCAAAAACAGTTCGCTGGATACTTCTTTACCCGCAAAGCGGTTTTCGCGCGCGGCTATGTAATTTTTCAGACGCTGGCACACTTCGTGGTGGATAGGCACAAAGCGTTGCTTGCTGCCTTTACCGTAGGCCAACACCCAACCTTCCTTGAGGTTGACATTTTCCAAACGCAGCCCAATCAGTTCACTTACGCGCAAACCGGCCGCGTACAAAAGGTCGATCATCGTAACGGTGCGGAACTCCTCAAAACTTTTGGACGGGTAAGAGAGCAAGCGTTCCATTTCTTCGCGCGAGAGCTGCTGCGGAATTTTGAGCGTTTGGCGGGGCGATTTAATAAAGCGGGCAGGATCTTGGTTAATGCGGCCCTCTGTGAGTAAAAATTTATAGAAACATTTAATGGCCTCCAGTTTGCGGAAAATACTGGCCGGGGCCAATTGCTCAATTTCGCGCATTTGCACGTGGTATTGCTCCAAAAACTCCGGGGTAACGGTAAGCGGGTTTTGCTCGGCGGCTTCACAATATTGCAAAAAAGAATCCACGTCGCTGCTATAAGCGTCGAGCGTATTTTGAGAAAGTTGGCGCTCAAAGGATAGGTAGCTTTGGAAGTCGTCTAATAAGTAAGAGTCCATACATTTATTATACAATACCGCAACGATCAGAGGCGCGCGGGCCTATAATGTTAAAAAAATTCTGTTATAATATTATAAATGTAAATAAAGTGAGGGTGCTTGGATGTGCAACGGTAAATGGGATGTTACTTCGTGGAAAAAGTGCGGATATTTTATTTTAGCGCAACTGCTTAGTTTGCTCTTGGCCATAGGCGTGTTGGCGTTTGCGTTTGCCAAAAGCAGCGGGCTGGTACTGCTAACGATGCCTGTTTTGGTCGGCGGGTGTGCGCTCATTGGGTTTGGGTTGTGGCTATGGCGGTTTAAAAATATGTTTGAGTCAATTTTAGTGTATATTACCAGCGCTTCGCTTTTATTTGCGTTTTTACTTTGCGCGCCTTTTGTGGTGGAGCGCAGTTTATCGTGCTTTGTGTATTTTACCGCGGTGGAAGACGGCTCTATTTCGCCTGCCCAAATTACGTAGGAGTTTGCGGGGCCTTTTATTCAAAAACGTTTTGATGACGGCGTGCGGGGGCATTTCTTAGAGAAGAAAGGGGACGTTTACGTGGCTACTGCGCGCGCGCGGTTGTTCTACGCTATTTATCATCCGCTGGGTAAATTGACAAACACATTGTCTAATTATCGTCAGTTCAAACAAACTCTTCAAAAACCGGTAGACTCCGATGATACATTGTAATAGTTGGCTGATACTGCTTGCGGTGGGCGGCCTGTTTACGGGCTTTTATCTGTTAGGACAGGTTGTGTTGATGCGCTTTATGAAAGAGTATCGGCATTATTTTGCGCCGGTAGTCGGGTATGGCGTCTATGCCTATATTTTGTATGTGTTGATGCATGTGACAACGGACCCCTGGATCCTGGGCGGGGTAACTTTATTATTATTTGGCGGCAGTTTGTATGTATGCATCAAGCACAAAAATTATCCGCCCAAAATATATGCAGCGGCATTGGCGGCCGGTGCGTTGATAGCCGTGTATGTAACCTATATCATGTGGGTGAAAACCGCCCCGGACGGCTCCGCTTCTTTACTAGCGCCTTCCTACGATCACATCAAAACAGCCATTACTTCTTCGATTGTGAACACGGGCTTACCGGTGGTCAATCCGTTCTGTGCGGTGCCGGCTCGTTTGGCGTACTATTTTCTGTACTATGTGCCCAGCGCGGCGCAAGCGCTTATGCTGGGGATGAGCAGCTATGAGGCCGAAGTAAGCAGTGCTATATTGGTGGTGTTCGTGAGCTTTTTGGCATTGTTTGGAACGTTGGCGGTGGTGCGGCAAAAAGAATGTGACGCCAAAGCCATCGCGCTTTGTACGCTCTTGGCCGCCGCGGGATGCATGCATACCTATTTACCGTTTTTAAGTCCCGCGCACGGGTTTGATTCTATTGTAACTACGTTGGTGTGGACGCCGCAAACATTATTGGCCGTGGCTTGTTTGTTGGTGGTAATTGTACTCATCCACCTCCATCGCATGAAACCTGTTTTGCTGATTTCCTTTTTGCTGGCGGTTATTTTGGGATTGTCGGTGTATATTGCTATTGTAGCCGTGGCGGGATTGGGGCTCTATTTTATCATCGATATGCGCACTAATCCTTCCCCCAAAGAAGCCTTTAAGTACTGGGTAAGCGCGGGGGTATTAAGTTTCTGCTTTTCGCTGGGATTTATTGTCAACCAGACGGGCGGAGCGAGCGGACAATTCCCGATTGCTTTTCACATTTATCCTTGGAGTTTAGGGTTAAACCCGCTTTTGGAAATTGCCGGGTTTTGGACGCTTTATTGTTTCTTGCAAATGCCTATGCTGGTGTTATTAAACGCTTGGAAATTACGCCGGGATATACTCAAGCAATATGCGCCATTTTATGTAATGATTTTTGTTTCTCTGTTCATTACCTGCTTTTTGAAAACCACCATTGATGCCAATGATTTGGGTTGGCGTGCTATTTTAGTGGCCATCGTGTTGCTGACGGTGTTGGCAACGCATTGGTTTTTCTACATCAAAAGCAAAGCTATCCGCGTTGCCGTAATTGTATTGGCGATTGTGTGTATCAGTACACCGTACAACAAGTTAAATAGCCATTACATGCGCGCTACACATGCCATCCGCTCTTTTTCTGCACAAAGCATAGCGGCTATTAGGCAATATATCACCGTGAACGATGCGTTTTTAAATAACATTTGGGGAAGAAATACCAAGGCCTGGTCTGCCAACATAGACGTTATGATAGGGTTGCAACGTAATTCCTGTTATGCGTCTTGGGGGTCGGTCAAGGCGTATTGCGACAGGCGGTTGCGCCCTGCTTTTGAACTGGTCAAATATATTTTCTGGAATAAAGAAATTCCCGAAAAAACTATTCCGACGGCGCGGGCCATCGGTTGTACAAAATTCTTGTTCTACCGCACAGACCCTAATTTTAATAATGAGGCCGAGCTGCAAAGAGCCGGCTTGCGTAAAATCTACCAAAACGACGAAATTAAGATTTACGAGTAACGCAAATCGCCAAACATCGCAAACAAAAACCCCCGGCTTACTACCGGGGGATTTTGTTAGTGAGAACTTTTATTTAGCGGCTTTCGCTTTTTTGGCAGGAGCGGTTGTTTCTTCGTCCGCTTTTTTGCCGTTGTAGTGAATGCCTAAATACTTCACATAGAGCTTATCTTCCAACTCGTCGGCCAGTTGGGGGTTATCCTTGAGATATTGGCGGGCGTTTTCGGCGCCTTGGCCTAATTTCTCGTCGTTGTAGATAAACCAGCTGCCGCTTTTTTCGATAATGCCGGCTTCCACGCCTTTATCCAAAATGCACGCCTCGCGACTGATACCTTGGCCTAAAATCATGGTAAATTCGGCTTGGCGGTAAGGCGGCGCTACTTTGTTTTTAGTTACTTTGGCGCGCACGCGGGTGCCGATGACCTCGTCGCCTTTTTTGAGGTTTTCAATGCGGCGTACGTCAATGCGTACCGAAGCGTAGAATTTCAAAGCTAGTCCGCCGGGGGTGGTTTCGGGGTTGCCAAACATAATCCCGATTTTTTGGCGCAACTGGTTAATGAAAATAATACTCGTTTTGGTCTTATTTAAAATGCTGGTCAGTTTGCGAAGTGCCTGGCTCATTAAGCGCGCTTGCAGACCTACGTGTGCGTCGCCCATTTCGCCTTCAATTTCGGCTTGCGGCACCAGGGCGGCTACGGAGTCCACAATAATCAAATCAATGGCTCCGGAGCGGACCAGTTTTTCCGCAATTTCCAACGCTTGTTCGCCGGAATCGGGCTGAGAAACCAAGAGTTCATCCACGTTCACGCCCAGATGTTCGGCATAGACCGGGTCCAACGCGTGTTCGGCATCAATAAAAGCCACCGTGCCACCCATCTTTTGGGTTTGCGCGGCTACATGCAGAGACAAGGTGGTTTTACCGCCGGCTTCCGGACCGTAAATTTCAATGATGCGTCCGCGCGGCAGTCCGCCTACGCCCAGTGCCAAATCCAAAGACAACGCGCCGGTGGGGATGGCTTCTACTTTTTGTACCGAGCCGCCCCCTAATTTGCAAATGGCTTCTTTTCCAAAGGCCTTTTCAATTTGGCCCAGCGCTAAATCAAGCGCTTTTTGTTTATTTGCGTCCATGTAAATCCTCCTAGAGAGATACCGTTTTTTTCTTTCCTGCTGCCGCGGTAGCAAACGTTAACTTTCCGGCGGTTTTGTCGAAATCTACTTTAATATGCGCACCTGATTTGGGGCGGTTGACCAAGATGAACTCGGCCAGCGGGTCTTCCAACTCGCGCTGAATGGTGCGCAAGAGGGGGCGCGCGCCGAACTTGGCATCAAACCCCTTTTCCACCAAATAATCTTTGGCAGATTGCGTTAGTTTGATAGAGAGCTGGCGGTCGGCCAGTTTGTAGTCCACTTTTTTAAGCGCCACTTCCAAAATGGCGCCAATGTTCTCTTTAGAAAGCGCGTGGAATACCACAATCTCGTCAATGCGGTTGATGAACTCGGGGTTGAAAGTTTTTTTGACTTCGTCCATCACGTTTTGGCGCATGTCCTTATATTCTTCTTCGGCCGATTGTTGGGCGGTAAAACCCAGCGAACTGCCTTTATTGGTAATTTCGCGTGCGCCCACGTTGGAAGTCATAATCACCACGCAGTTTTTGAAACTGACTTTGTGGCCTAAATTGTCCGAGAGCGCGCCCTCATCGAGCACTTGAAGTAAGATGTTGTAAATATCGGGGTGGGCTTTTTCGAGCTCGTCCAAGACCACCACGCTATAGGGGCGGCGGCGCACGGCTTCGGTCAGTTGGCCGCCTTCTTCATAACCCACGTATCCGGGCGGCGCTCCGATTAAACGCGAGACGGCAAATTTTTCCATGTATTCCGACATATCCAAGCGGATCATGGCTTCTTCATCTCCAAAGAGGAAGGTAGCCAAGCTCTTGGCCAGTTCGGTCTTTCCTACGCCGGTGGGCCCCAGGAACAAGAACCCGCCAATGGGACGGTGGGGGTTGCCCAGCCCGGTGCGGTTGCGGCGGATGGCTTGGGAGACGGCCCTAACGGCGTCTTCTTGGCCGATGATGCGTTTGTGGAGGTGTTCCTCCATGTGTAAAATCTTGTCGGTTTCGCTTTGCGTCAAGCGCGTGACGGGAATACCCGTCCACTTGGACGCCACGAGCGCAATATCTTCTTCGCTCACTTTGGGGGTGTGGTCGGCGTGGTCCTCTTGCCATTTCTTTTTAAGATGTTCCACGTAATCGCGCAGCCGGGCTTCCGTTTCTTTGGCCTCGGCCGCTTTTACAAAATCTTTTTTAGCCAGCAGGGCTTCTTTCTCGGCGGTGGCGGCGGCCAGTTCGCTTTGTTTTTGTTTGATTTCCGGCGGTAAGATAGCGTTTTTAAGGCGCGCACGGGCACCGGCTTCGTCAAATAAGTCCAGGGCTTTGTCGGGCATGGCGCGGTCGGTGATGTAGCGGTCGGCAATCATGGCTGCGGCGCGCACGGCATTATCGGTATATTTGACGTGGTGGTGTTCTTCGTATTTGGGGCGCAAGCCTTTTAAAATTGTAATGGTTTGTTCTACATCCGGCGGATCTGCCACGACGGGTTGAAAGCGGCGCTCGAGGGCGGTGTCGGCCTCGATGTACTTGCGGTATTCGTCAAAGGTGGTAGCCCCAATGCACTGCACTTCGCCGCGGGCCAACGCAGGTTTTAACATGTTGGAAGCATCAATGGATCCTTCCGCGGCCCCGGCCCCGATGATGGTGTGCAGCTCATCGATAAATACAACCGCATCTTGCGAGGCAGCCAGTTCATCAATAATATTTTTGAGACGTTGTTCAAATTCGCCGCGGTATTTTGTACCGGCGACTACAGAGGCCAAGTCCAAAGCCAGTAAACGTTTTTCTGCCAGCACATCGCTGATTTCGCCTTTGGCCATTTTTTGGGCAAGCCCTTCGACAATCGAAGTCTTTCCCACACCCGGCTCGCCGATGAGCACCGGATTGTTTTTGGTGCGGCGGGCCAAAATCTGTACAATGCGTTCAATTTCGTTATCGCGCCCGATGACCGGATCGAGTTGCCCTTTGGCGGCTAGGGCAGTCAAATCGCGCGTGTATTCATCGAGCGTGGGGGTTTTGCTTTTCTTTTTGAAATTGGCGTTGCGGGCGGAATTGGCGGGCTCGCCGTCGGCTTCCGGTTGGCGCATGATGTCGGACGTTTTTTCTTCATCGTTGAGTTTGCCCTCCCCGATAGAATTGATCACGGTGTCGCGCACGAACGAGAGGGAAAGCCCCAAGTTGCCTAAAATCTTGCCGGCCATGCCTTCTTCTTCGCGAATCAGCCCCAGCAAAATGTGTTCCGTGCCGATATATTCCGAGTTTAACAGTTGCGATTCTTCCACGGAAAATTCCAATACTTTTTTGGCACGGGGCGTAAACGGAATTTCGCCCAGCAGCATAATCGTGTCGCCGATGCCGACCATCTTTTCAATTTCCAGGCGTACCTTGCGAAAGGTAACTCCCAGCGAAGTTAAAAGCTGGTTGGACACGGTGCCTTCAATAGCACACAGCCCCAGTAAAATGTGTTCCGTACCGACGTAGTCATGATTTAAGCGTTTGGCTTCTTCTTGCGCGATGAGAATAATTTTTTGCGCATTTTCTGTAAATCGTTTTGCCATGGAAATAAACCTCTTCAAAAGTGATTACACCTATTATATAAAAAATGAAATGTTTTGCGTGGCAGATGTTGCGGCGGGGGGGAAAAATTTAGGTAGCGCAGAGTTTGTGAGTGGGGACCAAGTTTGCTATAATACCCTATATATGGAACAAGCACGCCAGCGCGCTGCGCGCATTAAACTGATTTTGACCGATGTGGACGGTATTTTGACGGACGGAAAGGTAAATTTCTTTCTCACGCCCGATGGCAAGATTGAAGAATTTAAATCTTTCCACACGCAAGACGGTATTGCCCTAATGCTCTGCCACAGTGCGGGGATTTTGTGCGGCATCATTACCGGGCGGCGCCATCCTACGACGGTGGAACGCGCCAAAAACCTGGGCTTTAAGTATATGTATCAAGGGTTTTTGACCAAAATCGGTCCTTTGCAAGACGTGCTGGAAAAAGAAAACCTCACCGCAGACCAAGTGTGCTACATTGGCGATGACATTACCGATATCCCCTTGCTGGCCGAAGTAGGGTTTGCCGCTACCGTGCCCAACGCCGTGGAAGTGGTCAAGGACCACGCACACTATATTACCAAGCGGGTAGGCGGCGACGGAGCACTGCGCGAAGTAGTGGATTTTATCTTGGACGCGCAAGGCAAGTTGGATCCCATTTTAGAACAAGTCAAAGCTTCGGCCTGGACGCAAAGTCCGCGGCCGAAATTGGAAATTATTACCTCGCAGGAAGGACTTAACTAGACGTATGAAAGGTAAATTTATTGTACTGGAAGGACCGGACCGTTGCGGCAAATCTACGCAAGCCAAATTACTTTTAAATACCCTTTTAGAACACGGAAAAGACGTTATTTTAACTCGTGAACCGGGCGGCACGGAAACGGCAGAAAAAATCCGCCAGATTGTGTTGGAGCCGAACTTGGATGTGCGCCCCATGGCAGAATTGTTTTTGTATGAAGCGTCGCGCGCGCAACACACGCAAGAGAAAATTTTGCCCGCCTTGCAGGCAGGTAAAATTGTGCTCTGCGAGCGCTATACGATGTCCACGTGTGCGTATCAAGGGTACGGGCGCAACATCGATTTAAAAACCATCGCCACACTTAACAAAATTGCAACGCTGGGATTAGTGCCCGATTTGACACTCGTGTTCTTAATGTCGGACAAATATTTCACGCAGCGCGGCGAGTATTTATTTTCGGACCGGCTGGAGAAAGAAGACCTTTCTTTCCGCCAAAAAATGCGTCAAGGATATTTGGAATTGACGAAGAAAACCAAAAACGCCTATTTAATTGACGCCGATAAGAATGTGGATGTCATTGCGCAAGAAGTAGCCGAGCTCTTGCACAAATGTAAAATTATAGACTGATGTTTAGCGATATTCTGGGGCAAGAAAAAGCCACCCATTATTTGCAAAAATTAGTGCACGAGGGCCGTGTTCCCGGGGCACTTTTGTTTTGCGGGCCGGAGGGAATTGGCAAGCGCAAAGCCGCCTTGGAGTTTGCCAAAGCGCTTAATTGCGAAGATTATTTTTCCCGCCAAAACGGGGAAGCTTGCGGCGCGTGCCACAGTTGTTTGGCCATTGAAAAAGGCACTCACCCGGATGTAACGGTGGTTGATTTTCTCTACCAGGCGCGGCTCAATTTAAAAGATAACAGCGATGAAGAAGAACTGGAAAAAGAGCTCGCCAAGCAGCAGCATTTGAGTGTGGATACCATCCGCAATGTAACGGCCAAAGCCCAACAAAAAGCGGCTCTGGGCGGCTGGAAAGTGCTGATTATCGACCAAGCACAAACGATGCAAGGGGCCGCCGCGAACGCACTACTCAAATTTATTGAAGAGCCGCCCGCCAAAACCGTATGGATTTTGATTACCAGCAAGCGGGCCATGATGTTAGGAACGATTTTATCGCGCTGCCAACCGCTGATGTTTGCACCGCTGAGCCAAGCGCATGTGGAGCAGTTGCTTCACACGCACGCGCCCGAGTTGAAAGATCCTTCCCGCGCCGCCGCGTATAGCGGGGGAAGTGTAACCGGCGCCTTACAAGCGGCCCAAGCGCTTAGCTTGCTCGAAGAGGGCGGGTTTGGCTCTGCCGCGGCATCTATGCAAGTAGCGGCGGGGCTTTCGCGCACGGCGGCTACGGCACGCAAAGAAGCACAAGCCGTGCTGGATGTGTTGATTACGGCACTTCACACTTCGTGGACACAAGCCGATCAAACGCACCGCGCCGCGTTGCAAGGGGCATTGGACAAATTTGCTACGTATAAGCGAAGTATCGGGCGCAACGTATCGCCCGCACTGGTGTTGGAAACAGCCCTGATGAGTTTGGACGGGCTTGATATTAAAATTTAAGAGGGAATTATGACAAAAAAGATGTACATTACTACACCCATTTATTATGTAAACTCTGTGCCGCATTTGGGGCACGCTTATACCACCATTGCGTGTGATATTTTAGCACGTCATTATCGCCAAAAAGGAGTGGATGTGCGCTTCTTGACCGGTACGGACGAACACGGTGCCAATATCGAAAAGTCCGCCGCCGCCCAAGGTGTTTCTCCCAAAGCGTGGACGGATGAAGTATCGGCAAAATACCGTGCGCTCTGGAAAACGCTTAACATTTCCTACGATAGTTTTATCCGCACGACCGATCCCGCGCACGAGCACGTGGTGCAAGCTATTTTTGAGAAACTCTTAAAAAGCGGGGATATTTATTTGGGGTCTTATTCTGGGAAATACTGCGTGTCTTGCGAACAATACTATGACCAGAGCGAAATGCTCGAAGGTGGTATTTGCCCCGTGCATAAAAAACCCTTAACCGAAGTGCACGAAGAAACGTATTTCTTCAAGCTCTCGCGCTACGAAAAACCGCTTTTAAAATATTACGAAGAGCACCCGGAAATTTTATCTCCCAAATACCGTGCCAACGAAATCATCAATTTCGTCAAGGGCGGACTTCGCGATCTGTCCGTCACGCGCACCAAAGTAAAATGGGGCGTGCCGGTAAAAAGCAACCCCGCCCATACCATTTATGTATGGTTTGATGCGCTCATCAACTATATTTCTGCCGCGGGTGCCGGAATGTTCTTGTGCGAAGACGACAAGGCCGAACATCAGGAAAAATTGGCGCTCATTAAAGCCGACAAATTTGAAGATTTATGGCCCGCGGACCTGCACATGGTGGGCAAAGAGATTTTCCGTTTTCACTCGGTCATTTGGCCGGCGGTGCTGATGGCCTTAGGCCTGCCGCTACCCAAAAAAGTGTTTGCGCACGGGTGGTGGACCGTGGAAGGCGAAAAGATGTCCAAAACGTTAGGCAACGTCATCGACCCGGCGCAGTTGGGCGCCAAATACGGCGTGGACCCGGTGCGTGCGTTCTTGTTTCGCGAAGTGCCTTTCGGACAAGATGGCGATTTTTCTATGACCAGTTTTAAAAACCGCTACAATGCCGACCTGGCTAATAACATTGGCAACTTGCTCTCGCGCACGCTTAACATGGTGGCCAAGCAACAACCGCAACTTCCGCAAGTGATTGATGTGGATATGGAAATGGTCGAAAAAATTGCCGCTACCGAGGCCGCCATTGACCGCGCTTACGAAGAATTGGCCTTTGATAAAGTGTTGGAACAAATCTACAGCTATTCGGCAGATCTGAACAAGAAAATTGCCGATACTAAGCCCTGGGAACTTGCCAAGACCGATCCGCAAGCCGCACTTAAAATTCTCTTGGAAGTGATTGCGTGCCAGCGCAAAACGGCGGAGTGGATTACTCCGTTTATGCCTACGATCGGCGAAGAAATGAGCAAGCGCTTGGCGGCGGGGCCTATTGAAAAATACGAACCGCTCTTCCCGCGTATTGCGGATAAATAAAATTAAAAGTTGTTGGTGAGTAAGAAATCGCTGACTTTTTGAAACGCACGCCCCCGATGGGAAACGGCGTTTTTTTCGTCTTGTGTGAGCTGCGCGAAACACTTGCCCGCTTCATCCACAAAGAAAATCGGATCGTATCCAAAACCGTGAGTGCCGTGATATTCTTGTGCAATGTGTCCGCGACAAATTCCTTCAAATAATTTGACGCGCCCGTCCGGCCAGGCAATACACGCTATTGTTACAAACTGGGCGGTACGTTTTTGGTATGGGACGTTTTCTAAAGCGTGCAAGAGTTTTTGATTGTTGGCCGTGGCGTCGCACGCATCGCCGGCATAACGGGCCGTGTGTACACCGGGTGCCCCGTGCAAAAAATCTACTTCCAGGCCGGTATCATCCGAAAGCGCAATTAGTCCGCTCTGCCGGGCCGCGTAGGTGGCCTTTAGCTGGGCGTTTTGCGTCAAGGTGGTGCCGGTCTCCGGCGGTAAGGTTAGTTGAAAATCGTGCAGACTTTTGTAGGTAATTGCTTCGCCACTTGGCAAAGAAACAGGCAACACGCGCCTGAGTTCACTGATTTTATGCGTGTTGCCTGTTGCCAGTAAAAGCTGCATAGTTATTTTACAGAGGTATAGTTAAAACGAGCGACTTCGTTCATAAGGCTTAACGCCATTAAATAAGAATGATACATATCTTCTTCGCTAAGCCACTCGGTATAATTGTGAGCGTTGTTCTGTCCGGTGAAAATGGTGAACGCACCCACAATCCCTTTGACTGAAAATAGCGCGGCGGTAGTGCCGGCACGTACGGCTTGCGGTCTAACGGTTACATCCACATTTTTCGCAGCGTCGAGGGTAATTTGCAATGCGTTGCGGTGGGTAGATTCGGCGATGTTTGCATACGTTTCCGTTCGTTCGCGGGTGATTTTAACTCCATATTCTTCGGCAATCTGCTCGGCAACGGCATCTGCGTTTTGTTCCCACTCGTTCATAGCTGTGGTATCAAATCCGCGCAGGCGTACGTCCAATTTAGCAATATAGA
>CADBYN010000014.1:0-28947 GCA_902798835.1 Candidatus Avelusimicrobium bubulum
CCATGCCGGGATCAGGCCAGCCGAAAGGGATTGCGCCCCTGTTACAAGAAGGAACAGGCTGATTGCAATGACGTGTAACCACTTATAGTTCGCGATCTGATACCCATGGATATTTTTCATAAATCATTATTATTGCGGCAGTTTAACCCATTTATACGGATTATGTGGAAATAAATCTTCCAATTCGTAATACCAATTCTTAAAAAGTTCATAATAGTTGGCGGGTAAATGTTTCGTTTTGAAATTTTCCATATAGCGTGCATAATAATACAACTTGCGTACCTGTTCCAAGCTCGGGTTACCCAGATAAGGGGTGCCTGTGTGTAACACGCTTCTTGCGTCAGTAAAGGCAGGAACTTCCAACCAAACATTTGGTTTAAAGGGATGGGCATGCCGCACGAAAAGAGAGACGCGGTTGGCTAACTCCATTTCTTCAAGTTCTTGCAACGGATTTTCCCGAGAAAGAAATAGGTCTTGGCGATCGTAAATTTTTTCTCGAGGCCATCGATTTTGTTTAGTGACCCACTGTTCCAGATCTTTTAGCAGAGCTTGAGTAGATTGCGGAGTAAACATAGGCGCCTTTTCCGAGGATGCCCTTGTTCCTTTTGTGGTTATCTGATAGGACGGTGCATAATATTCACGTACTTGTTGAATTTGTGTCACTAAATCTGCAGGTAACCCAGCCGGGATTTTGCCTTCTCCAAGTTGGAATACTTCGCGTGCAAAATGCATTTCATTTCTTTCTTCTTTTGTAAGCGGCTCCAGGGGATCCTCGTGAATAATTTCTCTACGAGGCCAAGTTTCGTGTATAGCAAGCCAGTCATTTAATTTACCTAACAAAGTGCGTGTATCTTGGAAATAAGATCTATCATAAAAAAGACGGACTTGGCGAATATTTTCTACTAATTGCGCAGAGGACGAATAGGAGCCGTTACGTGTAATATCATCAGCTACTCGTGCCAAAGCTGTTTCATAAATTTCGTCCTGGGTGCGAGGAAATTTATATTCCTTAGGCCAAGATTGATGTGTATCGATCCAGTCGTTTAAGTTTTCTAATACACGTGGTTCTAACGAAGTACGAGAAGAGTAAAAATCTTGTTTGAGATTTTGTATTTCTTGGCGAATTTCCGCAGGAGTACTATGCGAATCGGCCAGCCTTCGCAATTGCCAACCGAGGGCTACTTCGAATTTTTGTTCGGGGGTGTATGTTTTAGATGGAATTTTTTTCCCATGTTTATAAACGGCCGTGCGCGGGAATCTGTTTGTTTCTCTAATGAATTGTCGGGTAAGTGACAAAGTGCGATTGGCAAACGCCGAGGGTGATAATGAACGACCATCTGATAAAAAGTTCTGCATCTTAGGCTCTTCGAAAGTTGCACGAAGTATCTCTCTAGAAGGCTTCGAAGATGCAATTCTCCATTGTTGTAAAGAAACGGGGTTCTTTGTTATACGCCTAGAAGTTGATTTTTTGGGTGCTTTTACTTTCATGGCTGTGCAGATGGGGGCCGTCAAGACCAGCAGGGAGAGAATAAAAAGCACAAAATATAATTTTTTCATACAATACTCCTTAATTAAATAGTATCAAAAATGAAAAAGAATAAGATAGGCCTTTTGGGTAAAAAAAGAGAATTTTAGTCCTAGGACTGGTAAGACCCCATCTTTGTGGGATGGGGTCTTATCACAGATGTTCTTTTGTAAGTTGTTATTTTACTTTTTCCCCAGCTTCTAATTGCAAGGTTACCGTCGTAATGTCTGTTACAACGGCAGGTCCAAAGAATTGAATGGGGCCCGGGAACACAAACAAATCATCCGTAGCCCACACATTACGTACTTTGGACAGATATGCAAATGGTTTGCCTTTGAGTTCTACCAAGGCTTTTTTAATAACAGGTTTTTCTTTGCCTTTGCGTCGTTCAATGTTCATCATCATGGTTAACGGTACTCCGCCACATTCCCAGTCCTGGGCTTTGCGGGTGAGTTTGCGAACGGAAGACAAGTAACCCGTGCATTTATTTAGTGCCAGTACGGCAGCATTGTAACCCAGTGCATAGGTATAATTGGCGTCAAACGTAGACGGAACACCACAGCGGCCTTCATATCCAAAGAAGTGGGTGATGGTGGCAAATTTGCCCGCATACTTACCCGCTTTTTTCAGTTCGGCCAGTTTGGTTTTAATCATTTCTACTAGCAATTTTTCCGTCTCAATCAAAGAGACCTGTACGTTGCCGTGCGGATCACGGTCTAACATAAGTTGGCTGGCGATTCCGGCCGGAAGTGATTTCATTAAATTAGCTAATTTTTTGGGTAGTTTGCCCAAAATAAATTCTTTCTTTTCGGCTAATGTATTTAATTTGGACAAGGCAGCTTCATGGTCAGCCAAAGCATCATTTAGAGCGCTGATGAGTTCCTTCATTTCAGGAATAAACTCAATGAGTCCTTCGGGTACAAGCACAATCCCATAATTTTTACCCGCTTTGGCGCGTTTTACAATGAGGTTCACCAAATTGTCGACCACTTGTCCTAACGTCATTTTTTTAGCAAGCACTTCTTCTCCAATTAAAACAGCGTTGGGGTGTGTTTTGAGTGCTACTTCTAAGGTAATGTGCGAGGCACTACGTCCCATCAAGCGTACAAAGTGCCAGTATTTACGAGCAGAATTCATATCGCGTTCAATGTTGCCAACTAGCTCCGCATAGATTTTAGTGGCCGTGTCAAATCCAAAGGAAGCTTCGATATGTTCGTTTTTGAGGTCACCATCAATGGTTTTCGGCACGCCGATTACGCAAATATCCACGCCTTTCTGCTTTAAGTATTCGGCTATCACACAGGCGTTAGTGTTGGAGTCATCTCCCCCCACTACCACGAGGGCATCCATTTTGTTTTTAAGCAAATTGTTTTTAGCCGCGGCTAATTGTTCATTGGTTTCGATTTTGGTACGGCCGGATTGAATTAAATCAAATCCACCGGTATTGCGATAATCTTTCATGAGCGCGGGAGTAATTTCTACAAATTTATTATCTACAATGCCGCTAGGCCCACCTAAAAACCCAAAGAGTTTATTTTTAGAATTGGCTTTTTTGAGTCCGTCTAACAAACCGCCTATTACGTTGTGTCCGCCCGGGGCCTGTCCGCCGGAAAGTACAACTCCTACACGCACTGCTTTTTTGCAAGCGGCAGTGTTATTGCCTTTTACAAAAGAAACAGCGGGCAAACCGTACGTATTAGGGAATATTTTTTTAACGGTGGCTTGATCGGCTACCGATTTGGTGGCCTTGCCAAATTTAGGCTTCACAAAAGCAGGGCCTTTCTTTAAAATAGACGGAAGAACGGGCTGAAATTTAGCGCGTTCGGTTTGAAGTTCAGAACAAACTTTGGGCATAAACCCCTCCTAAGTAAAGTAAGTAACTTATTTAAATTATACCAAATTAAGGTGCATCAAAAGATTGGCGGACGGGCAAGTCGGTCAGAATTGAGGAATTTTGCAAAAACGTCGTCAAGTTTAGTAAAATATGGCTGTGCCCCCATAGCTCAATGGATAGAGCACCTGCCTTCTAAGCAGGGGATTACAGTTCGATTCTGTATGGGGGTAATTTCTTTAAGTTTCAAAGAATAATATGGTTAAAAATTTATCGTTTTCGTACTCCAAAATGGGCATGTATAAGGAATGCCCGCAAAAATACAAATTTCGCTACGTGCATATGATTCCGGAGCTGCCCAAGTATTATTTTGCGTTCGGCTCTGTGCTGCACAGCGTGATGGAGTTTATCTATGATCCGTCGAGGCAGTTTTTCCCCACCCTGGCTGAAGCGTTGGTCTATTTTGATAACGAATGGAATAAAACCACGTGGGAACAAAAAGGCTATGCTAGTGTAGACAAAGAATTGGCAGGTTATGCGGAGGGTCGAAGGGAAATTGAGGCCTATTACGCTAAGAATGCCTCCACCTTTGTGCATCCTCTTTCCGTGGAAATGCGTAGCACGCTGGAAATTGATGGGCTTAGTTTAATTAGTATTTTGGACCGATTGGATTATTTGGGTGACGGGCTTGTCAAAATTTTGGATTATAAGACGGGGAAAACCGTCCAACGTGAGCCGGATCAACTGTACATGTATCAGAAAGTAGTTGAAACCTCCCCTACTATTAAAGCCCTCATCCAACAGAAAGATCCGTCCGTAAAACAAGTGAAAGTAGGGCAACTTTCCTTCTATCACCTGCCTTCGCTTACCGAAATGACTTTTGAACGTGCTCCCGATAAAGAAATTTTGGAATTTTGGCAAAAAGTGTTAGCGGTAGCAGATCAAATTCGGGCAGGGCAATTTTCCCCCACCCCGGGCGAAAATCAGTGTCGCTGGTGCGATTATCGAAACATTTGCCCAGTATTTACCGGGAAAGAATATGTCGGGCCGTCCGGAGCGCCGGCACTTGCCTTATTAAAGGGGACGACCTGCGCAGTTATTCCTACACCCACCGATAAACCGATCAAAAAAACAAAGAAAAAAATGCAATCAACTCAAGAAATTCTGAGTACAAAGATTGACCAATATGGAGAGTTGATTAGTCAAGCTCAACAATTAAAGCGTGAAATTATTGAACTGATGAAACAACAAGAATTCACACGTCACTTTGGAACTCAGTACAAAGCTGAAATTGAGCTCAAACAGACAATAAATTTTAAAGATCAAGAGGCAGTACTGGCGTTGCTGCGTAAATATAATTTGCTTTCCAAAACGTTAGTTCCTACGCAAAGTACAATCGCAGCACTTTTACAAGATGTTGATGTGCCCGCCGATGTAAAAGAGTCTTTAAAACAATTGGCTACCACGTCGGTTGAAGAAAATTTACACTTGGAGAAAACGGAATAATGTTCTCGCTGCTTAAACGGGATGTGCGCTTACAAATTTCATGCTTAGTCCCATTCGCAATGATGGTTGTATTTACCTTGGTACGCTTGGGGATATGGCTAGGCAATTCGACTTTTTTTGCTTCGGTTGAAGCGGCGGAAGTTCGGGCTGCCTTTTTGCATGGTCTTCAGTTTGATTTTTACATCATTGCGCTATGTATGGGGCCGGTCATTTTATTGCTCAATATGCCTGTTAAATCATCGCGTTGGGTAAAAATATGGGTAAGTGTGTTGCTTGCGGAATTTGTTTTTCTAACAGGGTTTTTGGTGGCAGACTATATATATTTCCCTAATGTGGGCAGACATATTGCCGAAGAAATAATTCAAATTTCAAGTGATTGGGAATATGTAATTTCTTATGCTTTTACCCAATTATGGTGGGCTTTGCTTATTTTACTGGTCGGATTTATAGGGGTGCTTTATTTTCTTTGCAAATACATCCACAAATACGCCAATTGGCATCGCACGACTCGTCAAGTCGTAATTGTTTTGGGATGTATTTTGGTATTGATTATATTAGGCATCCGCGGTCATTTGGGACGAGGGAAATCATTAGGAGTGGCGGATGTATATAACTATGTGCAAACTTCGGCAGGAGCGGCACTTACGTTAAATGGAGCTTTTACCGCCTATCAGGTAGGCCGCAAAGGCACGCAAGAATTTGTCAATAATTTCCCGTTAGATCAAGCCATTAAAATCACTCAAGATATGTTAATCGCTCCGACGGAAAAAATAATAGAACAAGAGTATCCTCTTATGCGCCAACGTACGGTTGTTGCCAAAGAACCGTTTGCCCAACGACCTAATATTTTTATTGTGCTTTTAGAGGGTTGGGATATCCAGTATATAGATGCTATTGGTCAACAAAATTTCAAGGCAACTCCTATCTTTGATGAAATTGTCAAAAATGGGATTGTATTTTCTAATGCATATGCCGCCGGACAACGTAGCGTGTTTGGGTTTGCAGCCGTGCTGGGAAGTATTCCCTTAGTGCCCGGGTTACCCATGTTTGGTTATGGCTTAGAAATGGCATCTTTATCCCCCATGCCTAAACATTTTACGCAAAAGGGGTACTATACATTTTTTGCTCAAACTTCCCATCGGGACTCGTACCGTTTATGTGCATTAGCTTCTTACTTGGGGGTGCAAGATAGTTATGGTTGGGAAGATATTCCGGAACGCTTGCCCTATAAACAAAAAGCTCCTTTTGGCTACGACTACGATGCGTTACAATTTGCTGCCGATCAAATTGCTAAGCATAAAAATCAACCCTTTATGGGAATGGTATTTACCGGAATTACGCATGAACCTTTTGTGTCTACGATCCCTCAATTTGATATTTATCCAAATGATACTTGGGAGCATGGATTTTTGAACTCGTTGGCATATGCAGATTGGTCAATTGGCGAATTATTGGCTCGTGCTAAAAAAGACGGTTGGTTTGATAATACCATTTTTGTATTTGTGGCTGATCATACCTCGGGTCCGCGTGGTGAGGGAACGCTTAAACGTAATTTCCATATTCCGTTGGTGATTTATGCTCCTAAGTATTATAAAGCCCAACAAATTGATTATGTGGTTTCTCAATTGGATATTGCTCCCACGTTATACAACATGGCGGGGCTGCGCCCTGTATATACTGCGTTCGGCAGAGATATGTTGGATGTTTCTGCTCCTCATGTGGCAATGGTGGCTGAGGGAGGTAATATCGGTTTAATTACCGATGATGGAGCTATACGCCATGCGGGAAATAAATTATTAACCGTGGAACCTTATACCGATAATTTTGCTGTGGAAAAAGCAGAAGAAATTCTGCTTGCCCTCAATAAAGCGGCCTATACATTACTTAAAGAAAATCGTTGGTATGATGCTCGGGTAGAGGGTTCCCATGAGTAACAAGTGGATTGTAGCTCTTGATCAAGGTACGTCTAGTTGTCGCGCATTTGCAATAGATTCCATGGGCAAAGTACGTGCCCAAAAAAATAAGATTTTTCTCCCCCAACGGCCTCAAAAAGGTTTTTCTTCTTATGATGCTTCGAAGTTATTGGCAGTTCAGATGGAAGTTTTGAATGCGCTATTGGATGAAATTGGCCCCTCGAATGAGGCCGCTTTGGCGGTCTGTTCACAGCGTTCCACAGTTGTATTATGGGATAAGCGCACAGGGGCTCCTGTGGCGCCGGTACTTACGTGGGAAGATGGTCGTGCATTGGCCGAATCAAATAATGCTGCTTTATCGCAACAAGAAGTACATACTCAAACGGGTTTATTTAAAACTCCCTATTTTTCTGCTCCTAAAATTTACTTTATGTGTAGCTCCTGTAGCGTCTTATTTAATTTGGCATCTAACAGAGGGACGCGTATTTGCTACCGATCCCACGTTAGCACAACGTACCTTGTTATGGGATATCCAAACAGGTTCTTGGAGTGAAAAGTTATGTAAAGCTTTTGCGGTTTCTATTACCAGTTTGCCATGTCTTAAATCGACTATAAGTGATTATGGGTCCTATATATATAAAGGAGTAGCTATTCCTATTTGTGTGTGCGTGGCCGACCAACAAGCCGCAGCGGTTTATGAGAGATTGTCAGTCGGGCAGGCAATGGTTAATTATGGAACGGGAGCTTTTGTCCTTTACCATACGGGAAATAAATTGTCTATACTACCGGGCTTGTTAACCTCTGTGGCAGCTAGTAAAAATTCAGATGATAAACAATTTCTATTGGAGGGCCCTATTTTTGCAGCGGGAAGTGTATTGGAATGGTTAAAAACAAAAGGAATTGATGTGCAATATGGCCAATTAAATGAACTGGCGCAAACGGCTACCTCTCCGGTTCTATTATTGCCTGCTTTAGGAGGATTAGGAGCCCCATTTTGGGATTATCGTGTGCAAGTAGCTACCGAGAATATAACCTCTCGCACCCAGTCGGCCGATTGGATAGCCGGAGTCTTTCATGCAATTGCCGCGCGTGTAGCGGATATTATTTACTATTTGAAAGAGAATAAATTTGCGATTGATTCCATTCGGGTATCGGGTGGATTAAGCACAATAAACTATTTATTGCAAACTCAGGCAAATATAATTGGTATGCCCGTGTACAAATTTCCTGAAACAGAAAGTACAGTATTAGGGGCAGCCTGTTTGGCAGCCGAATGGTTAAAATGGGAAGTATTTAATCAGCCTCTATTGCCTACACAGCCCTTTTCTCCGCATGTTTCAATTCAAACCGCGCAAACCAATTACCGTGCATGGCAGCAATTTGTACAGCGCCAACGGCGTTGATAGGATGGGCATAAAACAGATGAGGGCCAAAAGTCCTACTCTGTCTTAGGCCCAAAGACCCTTGTGATTTGTGATGTTTTTTCTTATATTTCTAGTATAGGAGTGTATTAAAAAAAGTGTGTACGACGAAGGAGATTGTGTTATGATAAAACTATTATCTTGTCTGTTAAGTTTTACTATTATCTTTACCAGCGTTACCCCGTCTTTGGCTCAAAGGGGTCGTATTTTCCGTGAAAAAACTAAAAAAACGGGCGAAGTGCTAAGTGAAAAAGCAAAAAAGATGAAGAAACAACAAAAGTTGGCAGAGAAGACAACACGTGGTTCCCGCGCAACTTTCGGATTATCTAAGAATCCTTCCACTAAAGTCACAACAAATCTCACTTCTGAAGTAAAAGAGACAAAATTAGAACGGTATGTAGCAAAGGCAATACGCGAGGATTCTGGTACCAGGGCTGGATTTAGGGGAAAAGAAAAAGGCCATTATCGGACAGATGTTCCCGGTACGAAAACAGGTCAAATTCTCACACACGAGGATTTAACAGAAGGTATCCAATGGCTCCGCTCCGATCTCGTCGCTTTAGTATCACAAAGAGACGCTACAATTCCCGAAGTAAATAGAGGCCTTGAAATTCATCGGACGCAGTTAAAAAAAGTAACATCGGAGAAATTAGCAGAATCATCTGCTGAAATGGCCGGCACGGTAGCCGATATCTCTGCGTTAGGTCTGTTAGGTGCGGCGGAGAAAGATGCAGGGCTTATTTTAGAAGTGTATCAAAAATCGAAAGGAACCGAAGCAGAAGCAGCAGTTACGGTAGCAACTTCGCGCGCATTACTAAATTTAGGAGCTTACGAAAAGTTAGGCGAAATGTCGGAAATGTCTGAAATCCATCCTGAATTATGGGATGGGATTTCTTCTTATGCTAAAGAAAAAAATTTGCCGCTTACTATTTTTGAACGAGAACGTACCGTAGTAGATATGACCGTAGCCGAAGCTCCCTTGAAAAAAGTAGGTGAAATTCCCACCTGGGCTACCCATGTTGAAAAAGAGACTACGGTTCGTTACATGGAGGCTGGCCAATCTTTAAGAGCAGATGTTAGAGCACTTAGTGAAGAAAAGCTCGTCAAACCACAAGAGCAGACCGCGACAATCGAGAAGCCGGCGAGTGAGAGATATTGGGAAGTATTTGATGACAAAACGCCTTCGGAACAACCTACGTATTATGCTAGTGCGGGAGATGGCGTAGCAAATACAGAGAAGGTACAACCGAAGGTGGAGACCGCCAAAAAGCCGGAAACACCAGCGGCGCAAACCACAACCACATCTGTGCCCACCCCCAAAGTATATGCTGAGACCACCACCACAAACAAAATTGGTGGAGAAGTAACTACCTGGCAGAGAACCCCGGAATACGCTGAACCGGAAGTGTCCGCTGCTTCCAACGGTCAAAAACTTACTTTGAAGGACCGTACTGCTATTTTGGGAAGTAGTCTAAAATCAACTTTACAAACATTTACAAGATCCCGCATCGCTCCGTTAGTATTAACCATAGCCGCTTTGGCTCCCACTTCGGAAGGAGCAGTACACACCGCCCTACACGATAAAGCCCCTAATAAAATGGAGCGTGTAGAAAATGTTCGTGCGGCACAACGCGGAGTTATTAGTGAAGAAGCACAGGTAGTTAGTGGGTCTGGTGGTGCTCTTAAAGACGAGGTTAACAGAAGCGGGATGGCTGCTCAACGCGCTGCGCAGAGAACCGCCGAAGTAACCGAAGCAGCAACCAAAACAGAAACTAAGACGAAGGCAACTACTTCATCCACAAAAACTACTGGTATTGTGACTCGCCCGGTAAAGGTATACCGTGGAACTAGTGGCATTGCGGCAGTCAGTCTCATTCCGATGCCAAAAAGCTGGATGAGAACCCTGACGGGACAGGGCAAGACACAAGAATCCAAGCAGAAGAGTCATGTTTGGATGGATGAAGGACTTGATAAAGAAGGACTGGATGCTACGTTTGATGTGGTCCTGGATGAAAAGACAGGCGAAACTGCTCCCGTTACCTTCCACTTTGAAGACGAAGCCACCAAAGAAGCCTTTTACAAACGTGTGAATTTGGCGGAAGATGAATACTTTGTCTTTGATGCAGCTACTGGCGCCATTATCATTCGTCAACATTTAACGGACGCTCAAAAAGCCAATGGAGCCAAACCCAGAGATCGCGGATTTAACAGAATTTTCTTCAAAGGTGCACAAAAAGCCCCCACCGCCATATTTGAAACATTGTTCGCAAGCAAAATGGCACGTGCCTTTGGAGATGCGACGAAAGAATCAGACGTAATGGCATTGCTTTCTGACTATAAAGCTAGTTTAAAATTAATCATGCCCCAAAATCTGTTGGCTAAATATCCGGAACTAAAAGCTTATTTCAATATGAAGACGGATGCAGAGGTGACGGAGGTACAAGCGAAAGAGAACGCACTTGTTCGAAGCGGGACATTGATACAAATTGCCAAAGATATTTCCGATGCGTTTGCCGAAAAGGCTAAGTCAAATGCCGGAAAAGAAAATACTCCTATCGAAGTATTTAAAGATGAAGTGGGGTACTTGGCGCTACTCTTAAACGGATTTGCAGAAGGCACATTAGGTACTATGGGACAAGCTATTACTTCGGCCTTAGGTGCATTAGGTATTGAGAAAGGCGGGTTGTCCAATACGCCTACTGCTGCGGGCCAGTTTGGGCCTATGTGGGCGCCGTTTATCGGTGCTTGGACTCAAAAATATGGTACCAGAAGAATGCTTGCTATTGGTCAAATGTTAGGTACTACCGGTCACGCAACGGCTGCCGTTGGCTTGTTGTTGGGGGCGGTGGGAGCATTGCCTCCGTTAGCGGCTTTCGCGGCAATGGTAGGTGGTATTACTATAAACGGTATAGCAGGGGCTCTCTTGAAGCAAGATAATCCGCTGCTTGCCAAACAACGCGCTTCGGACCCTGTTTCCTCGTCTGCTACCATTACGGACTTGAACTCGTGGGCATCCGTAGGTGGTATGTACTGTTATTTGTTCTTACCGGTAATTGGGGGAATAGTAAGCTCAATAGTCTTGGGTGGAAATCCAGCCCCAGCGTTAGGTATATTGGCAAGTATGTTTGGAATGGCTGCCAGCGTTCCGTTGATGGCTAACTTGCTCCTGCGCAATTCACGTATTAAAAATAATCCTGATAAAGATAACAAAGCCGCCGGTATCTTTTCGACTATTGGTAAGAACTTGAAGGCAGGCTTTAAATCCCCCTTCATCCGCAACATGTTCTTTGCTACGGCCGGTGCTCACTTTATGGGCTTGGCCTTTAACAGCGGTCCGGGGCATTTCATTAAAGAAAATATTTCTGACCCTTCGATGGCTATATTAACATCGTTCCTGGCTATCTACTTGACCGTATTTGGTGGGCGCAAATTGGGTGCTAAGGCCATGAAAGCAGGTATTATCGGCGATAAAGCACTAGCAGGTTTGTCGGCCACGATAGGTGTAGCGGCTGGTGCAGCTTCCATAATTCCTGGATTGGATTTTGTGACCCGTTGTGTATTATGGGCAACAGCCGGTATGGGCTTTGCCAACTGGGCCAACGTGTTGCAATCCATTGAGCTCAACCGTCCGGAAAATGCCGATAAGAGAGCGGCGGTATCTACCATGTACATCTTAGCGCGTACCTCAGGTATGTTGACTGGTGTGATGGGCTTATTCGGCGACGCGTTGCAGAGCACATTAGGGCTCTCCCCCTCCTCGGCTGCGTTGTATGCATTGACTATGCCGTTGGCAGCCGGTGCAGGTTCCTTGCTGATCAACCGTAAATATATTACCAAAGAGTTGGTACCAACTGTTAAACGTTGGTTTACCAAAAAGAAAACGGTAGATACTAAAGAAACAGCTGCGGAAGGATCCAAAGAAGAAGGAGTCGAAGGCAATGACGAAGGCCCTTCTCTAGAAGATGGCGCAACTGCTAATTAAAAGGAAAAAGTAATTTTGAAACCCCCGCTTAATGCGGGGGTTTTTTAATGATTCAAGTTACTAGGATGAAAAGATGTTATTTTGACGGATTTTGCAGAAAATTTAAGGCGAGAAAATGAAGGCCATTTTTCTTGTAAAAAGTGGAATTAAATGTGTTATAATAAGGTGTAAGGTCAAGTTGTACAATAATTATAAATTATAGGAGAATCAAATGCTACAGAAGTTTTTTGATTGGTTTAAACCGTTGCCTCCGGCTGCGGAAAAAATAACCGATAAAGCAGAAATTGATAAACAATATAAACGCTGGCGTATAAAACTATTTATTAGCGCCTATATCGGGTATGCAATGTACTATGTTACCCGTCAAAACCTCAACCCTATTGCCCACGTGTTTAAGGCTGAAACGGGCATTACTAACGATCAATTTGGGTTGATGGTATCTGTGTCACTAATTGCATACGGGGTTGGCAAGTTTGTAAGCGGTATGTTAGCAGATAAAAGCAACATCCGCGTTTTTTTGGCCTTTGGGTTAATGGCGTCTTCTGTTATTAACTTGTTCTTTGGGTATTTACACTCTTTCTTCCTCTTAGTACTGTTCTGGACGCTTAACCAAGCCTTCCAGTCTATGGGATTCCCGCCGATTGCGCGTATTTTTGCGTATTGGTTCTCCCCTAAAGAAAGAGCCAGCAAGTGGACGTTGTGGGCATCTGCTCATACCGTAGGTATTTCAATTGCGGCTATTTTAGCTGCTGCCATTTTGAAACTGATGGATATTGTGCCGTGGATTCAATGGCAATTTGTGTTTGTCTTCTCAGGTATTTTAGGTATTATTACTTCCTTCTTTATCTTAAAGAACGTAACCGATACGCCTGAAAGCGTGGGTTTACCTTCTGTAGAAGAATATATGCATGTACAGCAACTCGTCGTCAAAGAGAAAAAAGATGGCGACAGTTACATGACCTTACTGCGCAAATATGTACTTACCAACAAATACATTTGGATTTTATCCATTGCGTTCTTGTGTGTATATTTTGTGCGCTATGTAACCTTGTCTTGGGCGGCTATTTTCTTGGAATCGCGCGAGCTATCCAAAGCCAGTATCCCGTTGATTTTCACCTTGAACCCGTTAGTAGGTGCCTTGGGTGGTATTACAGCAGGTATTTTGACCGACAAAGTGTTCCGCGGGCGCTGCTCTCCCGTCAACATTTTGTATTTCGTGTTGTTGGCTGTTTCCGCCTACGGGTTTTATTGCTTTGCCGGCCCCAACCATGTGGCGTGGACGTGTTTCTTTATTGCCGCCATTGGTTTCTTCGTGGACGGTCCGCAAAACTTGCTTAATGTGCAAATTTCGTTCTTGACCACCAAAGAGTCTGTAGCTGCTGCATGCGGTTTCTGCGGGCTGTTTGCGTACATCGGCGGGTTCTTAGCCGGTAGTGGTGCATCCGTTATTCTCAATCATTGGGGATGGGCGGGTGTGTTTAATTCGTGCATTGTAGCGTGTATTATTGGTGTACTGTTAGTACTGACCGTGGTGAAAAAAGAAAACCGCGATGTGCCTGTGCATCACAAAAAATAAAACTGCTTAGTCCTGTAAATAATCCCCCGGTTAAGCCCGGGGGATTGTTATTTAAGACGGATTGTATGATAAACTGCTACAATATATTTATCGTGGTGGTAGTTTGGCCACTCATTTGATTATAGAGGAGAATTATGAAAAAAGTATTTTTGGTTGCCGCGGTGCTATTTGTTGCCGTTGCCGCTTTTGCCCAGGACGGGAAACAAGGATGGCAAGTAGAATTGAAGAAATTATCTTTAGATGCTACTAGCACCGAAGTAAAGCATGCCCGTGAATATGACGGGTTTTCAGATGCGCGCTTAACGTCGGATTCGCAGACTTATGTGCGTGGGGCTTGGGATTCTATTGCTGATTATCATGCTCAACATTTTGTGTGGACAAACAAATTGCTGATGGATTATGGACGCACTCAAATCCGCCCCGTAGATGGCGAAAACCTGACAAATGAAAATGCCGACCGCATTTTGTTTGAAACAGGCTATACGCAACGTTTATGGCACGTAGATGATTTTTTAGGTGGTTTTGAAGCGGGGCCGTTTGCCACTATCGGTTATGAGACTGAGTTTACCAAACCTCATCACTCTCCCCGTAAACGTATTTTACGTGGAATGGCTGGTGCTAAACTCTTTGATGGAAAATATTTAAAAAAGCTATATGCCGCCATTGTAGGGGAACGTGATTTTACCTATTCCCCCTACGCCAGCAAACTGGCTTGGGAGACCGGTATCGAGTTGGAAGCTCCTGTGCGCGAAGGCGTAAAATTTAAAGCCGATGCGATGTTTCGCGATTATTTAGACTCAAGCGAAAGACATCCTACGGACTTGGATTGGGAATTTGAGGCCAATGCTCGTTTGGATGTGCAGGTATATAAAGAGTTATACGTGGCTCCGTTTATCAGCTACTACACGGCTCAAGGTAAATATATTGGCCCACGCGGAGAAAACGTGTATGTGGGCGTGTCTTTTAGTTTTAGTCACATTTTTAGCGAAGCAAAATAAAGTTTTTTAAGCAAAACAGGCCCCTAATTGGGGCCTGTTGTTCCCCCCCTTGAATTTTTGAGATTTATGCGTATACTTATAGTGAGGGGTTATGATCCCTTAGGAGGGTTTATGAATAATAAAGCTTTCACATTAATTGAATTATTGGTAGTAGTGTTAATTATCGGTATTTTGTCGGCTATTGCTGTGTCACAATACCAAAAAGCCGTGCTTAAAGCACGTGTAATGTCGGGTATGGCAATAGGTAAGGCCATGATGAATGCAATGGATATGTGGTATCTGGAGCATGGTTCGTATGGCTATGATTCTAATAAGTTCATCCTTACCTTACCTGCCGGAGCGCAAAATGCAGATGGTACTCCATTGACATCTTTTCCAACAAGTAAAGAGAAGAAGATTTTTTACAATGTTGGAAATGGTATTCCCTTGCAATTTACCTTTGAACAAGGTGGAAGACTAGCTTATAAGATTGCTTCGGATCCTGAAATTAATATTAATTTCTGTTCGCGTTATGCTAAATCTGTGGATAAAAATTCTGTGAGTTCAAGCCAGTGGAAAAATTATAAGTATTGTTCGCAATTGCAAGGGAGAATTACTTGCACATATGGAAGTAATAAGCAGAAAGCTCAATGCGAAAGATTAGGTGCTAGATATTTCAGAGATGGAACATACGCATTCTAAACCAAAAACCCCCGCTCTAGAGCGGGGGTTTTAACATTTAACTTGTCAAAGTTATTTGTTTACGCTGGCCATGTGGGCGATGAGATCGAGTACTTTGTTGGAGTAACCGATTTCATTGTCGTACCAGGACACGATTTTTACAAAGGTGTCGGTAAGGTACACACCGGCATTGGCATCAAAGATAGAGGTGCGTTTGTCACCCAAGAAGTCGGAAGACACAACGGCATCTTCGGTATAACCTAAAATACCTTTGAGTTCGCCTTCGGCGGCTTTCTTCATAGCGGCGCAGATGGCTTCTTTGGTAGCCGGTTTGGCCAAGTTAACGGTTAGATCTACTACGGACACGTCCAAGGTCGGTACGCGCATAGAGATACCAGTCAATTTACCATTGAGTTCCGGGATTACCTTGCCCACGGCTTTAGCAGCACCGGTGGAAGAAGGAATAATGTTGCCGGAAGCAGCACGACCGCCTCTCCAGTCCTTCATGGAAGGTCCGTCTACCGTTTTTTGGGTGGCGGTGGTGGAGTGTACGGTGGTCATTAAACCGTTTACGATACCGAAGTTATCATGCAACACTTTGGCGATAGGGGCCAAGCAGTTGGTGGTGCAGGAGGCGTTAGATACGAATTTGGTACCTTTTACATAGGTTTTTTCGTTTACACCTACTACGAACATCGGGGTGGTGTCTTTGGACGGGGCAGACATGACCACATATTTGGCACCGGCTTTAATGTGGGCTTCTGCTTTTTCTTGTGTCAAGAATAAACCGGTAGATTCTACTACATATTCAGCCCCTACTTTATCCCAAGCCAAGTTGGCCGGATCTTTTTCGGCGGTTACGCGGATTTTTTTACCGTTTACAATGAGTTGGCTGTTGGCTACGTCGGCTTCTACAGTACCTTCAAATTGGCCGTGCATCGTGTCGTATTTGAGCATATAAGCTAAATAGTCAACCGGGCACAAGTCGTTAATACCGACGATTTCAATGTCTTTGCGTTCTTGGGCCGCGCGGAATACAAAACGACCAATGCGGCCAAAACCGTTAATACCTACTTTAATCATACTGATACATCCTCCATGGATTTTTATAACTTACCCCTATATTTTATCATTTTTGCCGGGATGAAAAAAGCCCCCCTTGCGATCGGAGGGCATTGGATAAAAGATCCATTATTTTGTTTTGTGCGGCTTTTTTAGTGCTTCAGGACTAAACGGATAGGGGTAGTAGTCTTTTAATTTCTTGGATACGATGCGTTGCGGTTTGCCCGAGGACACATCGGCTGTATAAATAGGCATGGTAGGAGCACAAAATTCTGCCATAACCTGGCGGCAGGCGCCACAAGGCGTGCTCAATTCTCCCAGCCCTTTTTGATTAAATACAATGACTAATGCCTTAAATTCTCTTTCTCCGGCCGCAATTGCACCGAATAAAGCGGTACGTTCAGCGCAGTTAGTTAAACCAAAAGAGGCATTTTCGATATTGGTTCCCCCGTAGATTTTTCCACTGGCTGCTAAAACGGCTGCTCCCACTTTGAACTTGGAGTAGGGTGAATAAGAATTTTTTAATGTCTTACTGGCAACTGCTAACAACTCTTGTAAAACAACTGGCTTTAGTGTAGACATAGTTCCCTCCTCAGGCTTTTTTGGGATCCTTAAATTGCATAGAATACAGGGCAGCGTAGGCACCATTTAATTTAATGAGGTCTTCATGCTTGCCGGATTCTACAATCTTACCGTCGTTAATAACTACGATTTTGTCGGCATTTTGCACCGTGGATAAGCGGTGCGCGATCACAATAACCGTACGATTTTTCATGAGGTTATCCAATGCTTCCTGTACGACGCGTTCCGACTTGTTATCCAATGCGCTAGTGGCTTCGTCCAAGATTACCACTGGGGCATTTTTAACAAATGCACGGGCAATGGCCAAGCGTTGCTTTTGTCCGCCGGAGAGCAAAATACCGCGTTCCCCAATTTCGGTTTCTAATCCTTGAGGAAGCTCCTTTACAAACTCGTCCAAACAGGCATTTTTAAGAGCTTCCCAAATGGTTTTTTCATCGGCGCTACCATTTCCTAACAAAATATTTTCCCGAATCGTTCCTGAGAATAAGAAGTTATCCTGGAATACCATGGCAATTTGCTGGCGTAGGCTTTTTTGCGAAATGTTTTTAATGTCGCTTCCGTCAATCTTAATGGCACCTTTGCTGACTTCGTAAAGACGCGGAATAAGGGCAGAAATGGTTGTTTTCCCCCCACCGGAGTTACCTACGAGGGCAATGGTGTTTCCGACAGGAATCTCTAAGTTAATATCGTGCAAAACCTCGCGACCGGGGACATATTCAAAGTGCACGTGGTCGAAGGTAATACCTTTTTTCACTTCCTTAAGCTCTTTGGCAGTTTGACCATCCTTGATGGTGGGTTGTAAATCCAAAATTTCAAAGATACGATCAATAGCCAAGAAGGAGTTTTGGATGGCGATATAATTGTTTCCTACGGATTTTAACGGCGTATAGAGCATCATTAGAGCCGCAATAAAAGCTACGAAGTTACCGCTGGTAATTTTTCCGCTTACGATGAGGTAACTCCCACCGCCAATTACGAGGGCTACCCCGATAGACATAATGACGTGCATCAGAGGCGATAGCCAGTTTGTTCCTTTTACCATCTTCATAGCCAATGTAAAGGACATATCAGTTACGTGGTGGAAACGATGCTTAAATTCTTCTTCCAGGGTAAAAGAACGAATGGTCTTATTGCCGGCAAAAGTTTCGTTGTAAATGGTGATAATGTAAGAGAGATTGCCTACTGTTTTTGTTAAAATTTCTTTCATTTTTCGGCGTACTAACGTCATAGGATAGACAAATAAACCTAAAACCGCTACCGCAATTAAAGCCAATTGCCAGGAGTTGTAGAGCAGTACACACACCAAAGAAATTGACGAGAACAGTTTTGAGAGGAATTGTTTGGTATTATTTACTAGTCCTGTAGAGGCCAATTCTGCATCGTTTGAATAACGAAATACGATTGTTCCGGAATTATTTTTATCAAAGTAAGACGTATCCATGGAGAGCAATTTTGCATACAACTTACGTTTAACACCGATGGTAATTTTATTGGCGACCCACGTGTTAAAATAGTTGGAAGAATAAATCAGTATGCCTTGCACAACAGTAAAACCTACAATTAAAAAAGGAATCATGGCTGAAAAGTGAGGTTGTTTGTCAATCATCACTTTATCCATGAACGGTTTTAAGAACATGGCCACGGCACCGTCCAACGCCCCGACGGGTACTGTAAGCGCTACTCCTAACCCCGCGCGAAACCAATACGGTTTAATGTAGGGCCACATGCGGCGGCAATTAACGATGAGTTGATTTTTAGAAATGGTATTTTTTAATAATTTTTTCATAAATATATCCCTCACTATTAAAGCAAAATAAAAGCCCGTCGGCAAGGGTTACTCTTTCATAGACGCATTTGGTAGACAGAGCAATGTTCCCTTTTTGACAGTGGAGAAAAACTGTGCGTTCGGAAACAGTAAGCTGGTCAACTGCGTGCAACATGTGGCTTACGGTTGTAAGTGGAAATGAGAAGTTCTAATTGTGCCAAAAGTTCATAGACAATATTTATACTAAAGTTTGTGAACAATAAAACTAGGCAGAGTATTTTTTGCTTTTCCTAAAATGTGTTTTTATAGGACGTAGGGTAATTAAAAACCAACTCCTTCGTATCATCAAAAATAAGAGTTGCCATAAATTTAAATCTTTTGGTTGTCTGCTATAAAAATATTTGTTTCTAAAATGCCTCAAGGAATGTTTGTCTTCTATCTCTTGGTGTATCTTGCTAATACGGGCGCGAAGTTCTTTAACTCCGTATCCAAATTCCTTTTCAACATGGGATAAATAGCTCTTGTTGTTCAACATTTTACTTAAAAGGACATAAGTCATTGGTTGGTATTTATCAAATAGAGCAAGACAGATATAGAAAGGGATATCTGATTTTTCTTTAAGTTTATCATTAAATGGCGAATCGGAAAATACAGCCTTTACCAAATCCACGTCTTCAATGGTTAATATAATTTCCCAAAATAAGCTTCTTTCAAACCAAGATATTTGTAATGCTTTTTTCTTTTTCTTTATTGAAGAAACTTGGTTTATATGTATCCTGTAATTTGCACATAACTCGTTGAGGTAACCAATTTTATAGTTCTTACACAGTAAAGACAGCCAAATCGACATGTCAAACATCATGATAAACGCGTAGTTGTAGGGAATCGCTTTCAAAACTTCGCGTTTGGCTATACTCCCGATATACGGCAACATGCTTGTTCCGTTCACCACATACAATCTGATTAAATCTGTCTCCGTATTTTCCAGTGAAAAACCATCACGTTGATGAAACCAATTTTCGTGTAAATCTTCCCCCTTTTCATCTACATATTCCACATTCCCAAAGGCGAAGTCAATATGAGGATTTTCTTCCATGTAATTGACTAGTTTTTGTAAGCAGTTCGGTCTCATGATGTCGTCTGCACAAAAGGGTTTAACGTATTTTCCGGTAGAAATCTCCAGCATTTTTTCAAATAATATTCCCCCCCCGCCCCATAATTTTTAGGCATATCTATATGCTTTATTCGCTTATCATGGTAGGAGTGAGCAATATCTCGGGATCCATCACTAGAAGCATGGTTCAAAAGTATAAGTTCAAAATTTTTATATGTTTGTGCGAAGATCGAGTCGATGGCTTTTCTTAAATATTTAGAGTCATTATAATAGGGTATAAACACAGAAACAAGAGGATTGTTAGACATGTTTTCGTCTCCTGAACCTAATTTTTATTCCACAAATACATACTACTTTGTTTTTCTCTTCGTTACGGACGGAAAAAATTTTTTCTAAAGGGCTACGCTTTTTGGATTTAAGAGATCTTTCTCCTAATTGTTGCTTCAAATTTTCTATTTCTTGTACCAATTGGTTTAGTTTGATTTTATTATCTAGATTTGCATAAAAAAGATCGCTGTATAGATTTAAGGCAGGCTGTTTAATATACGTTTGTTTATTTGAGACATCCTTATTTTCAGTAGAATGTTGCAAATTATTTTTGTGCAAGAAATCTACAAAATTATTATAAAGTGCAGGATAATGCTCATTCATGGCTGTAAAATCTAATTTTTCATAGATTTTTAATATTTCATTCTCATTTTCAAATTTAAGGCCTGGCATATGTGGAATTTTAAGGAAATTACACATTTCTGTAGCTCTAGAGTCAACGTTCATACACAAGGCAGGGACACCTGCATTAATTGATAAAATTGATCCATGTACCCGATTTCCAAGGGCGAATTTATAATTTTTTACAAAATTCTTCCATGAATCTATATCGGAAAAAATATGGTAAGTTTGGTCATAGAAAGATTGTAAATGATGTTGAGATAAGCTATTTTCTATTCTATTAAATGCAATCGGTTTAATTACATCTTCCTCTTGAAAATCTTGCATGATTTTATGAATTTTGGGAGTGTGAATAGGTAATCTCTGGGTTAATATGACAGATCTAAGATCTTGAATCAGCGTTTTTTCGATTCGTCTGTTACTTCCCATTTCAAAAAAGGAAGGACAACCAATAACTCTTACATTTTTTACTCCAACTTTATGCAAAATTTCTTCTGTATAGTGGCCCCGTATTCCAATTTCTATACAATGATCTGATAAAAATTTCAAAAAATCAATCAAATTTGGATCTAATTTTTTGTGAAATTGTGGATCAAACCCATTAAATGAATTCGCCCCTAGACCAGCAATTATTACAGGTTTATTTAGCTTGGAGATAAAATCCATTATTTTTCTATAAGGGAGCTTTAAACCATAAGATTCTTGAATCCTAATTTGATCTTGTAAGATGAGAAAAACATGAGTTGCTTGATTGTTGATATAATCAATATCCTTTTCAGAATTATCAAAATTATATTCATAAATGTTTTGAATATGATGGATATCCACGAGCCCGCCAAATAATTCTTTGATTAAGGCATAAGTAATATAGGAATTTCCCGTATTGCCTGCAATGGAGAGCATGAATTTTTCATAAGTTGAAATATCATTTTGATTCATGCAAATATTACTGTTGATGAAGAAAGGAACAATTTTCATAGTTGATGGTCTCCTAGATGCTTTTTTTAAATTGATATATTTTTTGATAACGGTGGGGTGATGTAACACTTTGGTTAAATTACCCCAGGATATTCTCCTCAAATTCCTTCCGATCTAAGAACGGAAATAAATCTTCCAGGCTTGGAGAAACCATAGTGCCATCCGGCAATTTTTTTGCCGAAAGCTTTGGCGCAAAAATATAGTCGGGGCTAAGCATGACCTCGCATAATACAGGGCCCTCAGTATTTAAAACTGTTTGAATTTGCTTTTCCAAGTTTTCCAATTTATCAATCTTAACTGTCTTAAAACCAAAGGCCTGGCCTAACTTGATAAAATCGGGAATTTCAACCCCGGAATTGGTTGTACAAGCCGTAAATCTGCCACCAAAGAAGTTCTTTTGCGTCTGTTGTATGGAAATGTAGCCGTTATTATTCAATACAAAAAGCTTAATAGGTAGTTTGTTGGTTAAAACAGTTTGAAGTTCCTGCAAATTCATCATGATACTGCCATCTCCCTCCAAACACACCACCCTTTTTCGGGCATTTGCACAACACGCTCCAATTGCTGCGGGCAGACCATATCCCATAGAAGCATCGCCTGAATTCCAAATATATCTCTGGTTCTTCTTCACCTTACCTACTTGAAACGGAAGTAAGAAAGCGGTTCCATTACTGCCTACCACTACTTCATCATCTTTAAATTGCTCTATAAGCTTTTCTACAAAATAATATGGCTCTATAGGGTTATGTTCTACTCGGGGAGCTTCTGATACAGGAGGATATTTTTCTTTTAAATTATGGCAAAAAATATTCCAATTGACCCGTTTTTTGTCCTGTGCCATAGGCAGAAGCTGACTAATAAAATTTCGGGCATCCGCATGTATTTTAAGATCAGGTCTGACAGTCGGTTTATCCAATTCGGCTTTATCAATGTCTACTGAAATTAGCTTTGCATTTTTGGCAAAATTTTCCCAATTGTAACTTACTTGCCTTATATTATTTCTTGAGCCAATGGAAATGACTAAGTCCGCATTTTGTAATACAAAGTTGCCGGCTCTATTGGCTACAGTGCCAATTCTGGCAATAAAATTGGAATTATCTTCAGGAATGATATCAAATCCGTTCATAGTGGTAACCACAGGGATATTCAGTTTGTCTACAAGAGCCAAAAATTCTTTTTTAGCATTTGCGAGGCGAATTCCATGCCCAGCGATTATCACGGGACGTTCGGCTACTTCCAACATTTGGACAGTTTTTAAAAGTCCTGCTTGAATATCAGGAAGATGTAGTTCATCCTCTTTCGGGTCATATTTGCGCAATTTTGTTTCATCAATAGTTGTCGCTTGCAAATTTATTGGAATATCAATCCAGGTCGGCCCTTTTCTTCCGTGCGTGGCAAGATAAACTGCTTTGTCTAAAATATATTCAATATCCTTGGGATTTTGTAGCGTTACCGCATATTTTGTTAGTGATTTTACACAAGAAACAATATCAACTTCTTGATCTCCGAGTTGTCTTAATGGAATCGAAGAACAACTGGACAGGGTCGTGGATTGCTTTACTTGGCCCGACACGTATAAAACCGGCACGCTGTCCGTCCATTCTCCAAACACGCCATTTAAACAGTTAAGGCCACCCGGGCCAGTTGTAACATTAACCACAGCCAGTTTTTGGTTTACCCTCGCGTACCCTTCCGCGGCTATAGAACAACCTTGTTCATTATGGTTACAAACATAGGGAATATATTTCCCAAAGCTATCATTTAAATGCATAGCCCCGCCACCAGATACCATAAACACACAGTCTGTATGATAGATTTCTTTTAATCTTTTTGCTATAAAATCACTTAATTTAATCATGTAGTATTCCTAATAATTCGGATAATTTTCTAATACATGGACAATCTGTTTTAGGAGAGGCGGTAATTAAAACGCCATTTGCACCGTAAGCCTGGGCCATTTTTATGTCACTATTATAATTATCCCCTACCACATAAATATTTTGAGGAGATATGTGTAAATCTTTCAGCATTATGTCGAGCATGGCAGGGTTTGGTTTCCCAATAACTACGTCTTCTTGTTTATTTAATAGAGTTTTTACAGCAGATACGATCGGCCCCGCTCCCGGCACAACGTATCCATCGTTTATGGGATAGCTCCTATCTTTGTTAGCAACGATTAATTTATAATTTTGTAGGTTCATATTTGCCATTTGATTCAAATCGCTTAGCTTAAAATTTGGATCATACCCTACAACAATAGCTTGAGGAGAAGTAGCTATTGGATTTATGCCCAGGTGCCGTATTTCATCTTTTAAATCGGTTGTTCCAATGCAATACACCTCTCTATATTGATTTTCTTGCAAATATTTGGCAATTACGTAGGAAGAAGTAATCACTTCTTCCAACTTCACATCAATTTCCATATTGACCAATTTGTCAAAAATTTGTTGACGAGTTTTGGCAGAATTGTTTGTTATAAAAAAAACATGTGAGCAAACACTTCTGGCCCGGGCTATTACCTCATTTGCTTGATTTGCAAGCTGCGTGCCAAAATAGATGGTACCATCTAAGTCAAATATAATACATTTACAATTCAACAGAGCCGCCGGCATCTTTAATGGAGTCCTTATATCTAGATTCCAAAACTTCGATACGTTTAATATCTTCTTGAGAAATGGCAGAGTAGAAGTTATGTTTATTTTTAATCCACATAAGTTCGAACCCTACCGCTTTTAAGATGCCTTTATCAGCATTACTATCCTCTAAAGCAGCAGGAGCATTAAAAATTACTTTTCTCGTTTCGAATCGGTTTAAAGCCCCTTTGGGTAAACGTTTGAAGAAGGGTAAAGACATGGCAGAAACGCCTCCGCCAATTACAAGTTCTTTGTTATATTTCAAGGTTTTTTGAGCAATTTCCTGTGCATATTTCAAGATTTTTTCATGGTTAATATCATCTTTGCTCATACCTAAGGAACCGGTCAAATCTGTTCTTCCCATTACAATGCCGGTTAAATCTTTTGCAAAATCGGCTGTCAAAATGTCCTCAAGGTAATTAAACCCATACTTGGTTTCAATGTTAATTAAAAATTTCATTGACTGTCGTTCTTCTGTTGGGAAAGCTAATTTAACTGCCTGCAGATACTTCTTTACTGCATAGGGGGACTCAATCATTGGAGCTACGATAGCACTTACGCCAACAGTGCGTGCGTCGTACATATCTTTAATAGCCTCACAGCCACCAATTTTTACGGTCAAATCTAAGCCCGCTTTTGTAACAACTTCTTTTAGACGCTGAGCTTCTTCCAGTCGAGTGCCTTCGGCTTCAAACTCGGCTTTAATGCCGACCACATGGTGATTTTCTTTCAAGTCCTTAAGTGTATCACACATCTTTTGTTCAAGCAAATTCATAATTTCTCCATTACTTATCTTGTAAAAGTTTTCCTTTTTCGATATTTATCTGGTTGCTTTTATAATAGTGTAGTAAATCTCGAAGCGCTGTCTCAAGAGGTGTAAAAGTAAGTCCTGGTATTTCATTCCTCAAGCGCGCATTGCTCCCCGAATAATTTAGTCCATATCCTTCTTGTTTGACCTGTATGCCGGCTTTGCTGCCGCTTAGACGTTCTACCGCTCGGGCCGTCTCCAAAAGCTCTGTTTCCTCATCGGGTGTAATGTTATAACTTTTATATTTATTATCATGCTCAATAAAATAGTCCAAAATGGGCATTAAATCATTTACATACAGATAGCTGAACCGTCGGTTTTGACGTAGCGTAATGGGCAAATTGAACAATGTTTTACAAATAGCGTTTGAAATAAAGCGAATTTCCCAATCTTCATATTTTCCAAAGATGCCAAAAATATTTAGATCAATTACATTGGGCAGGGTTTCTATACGTTTATGAACCACGTATTTACAGAAACTGTGGTCATCTTTACCACAACGTTGGCCAATTTGGTCTTCCGTTACTAGTCGGTTGTCTGTAGCTACATCATATACAGCTCCGCTTCCAAAGTTAATCATTTTTCCAAATTTATCTGTGTGACGTACTAAATTTTCAAACATCCGTATGTTTGTGTAGAATAAATTGGTAGGGTCCTTTGCATTGCGATGCCCTGGCTTAACAGCCGCGTGCAATACAATGTCAAATTTTCGTGTGCGGAAAAAGTCGTCCACACTAGTGGTATCGGCTAAATTAAGCTCAAAACTGCGCGGGGCATAAATATCGTATTTATCCGCCAAGAAACTTTCTTGGATGTTTTTGCCAATAAATCCGTTTCCGCCTGTAAGTAGTATTTTTTTGCGCATTATTTTGTATTCTCTCTTACAAAATCGTGTATGGTTTTTACCGTACGGGCAAGTTCATCTTCACCCAAAGCCGGAAAAGTTCCCACCCAAAATGTATTATTCATAATAAAGTCTGTCTTGGGCAATAAGGAATATTCCTTCTCCGTTAAATCACGTGAATTTAAAAGGGGTGAATTACCAATGCGTAGTGCAATATCGTTATTAACTAATGCCGGCTGACGCAAGAGGTTCCCTGCAAATAGTTGACGAGTACCAATCCCATGTTCTTCCAAGTATTCTACCAGTTTTTGTTTGGTAAAAGGGGCATCGGGTTTGACGGAAATCAAATATCCAAACCACGAGGCTTTGCATCCCTCTTTCACCGTTGGGAGGATAAGATAATTTTTCAAATCTTCCAGGTGCTTGGTGAGGTACGCGGCGTTGTCCGTACGTTTTTGAATATAAGTCGGTAATTTTTTTACTTGGCTTACTCCAATGGCAGCTTGCCAATCGGTAATTTTTAGGTTAAACCCGATATGGGAATAGGTATATTTATGATCGTAACCAAAAGGTAAATTACCCAGTTGCATATTAAAACGATTTTTGCACGTATTATCAACCCCAGGTTTACACCAACAATCGCGTCCCCAATCACGGAAAGACAAAATAATTCGATAAAGTTGCGGGTCATTAGTGACGACGGCCCCTCCCTCTCCCATGGTTAAATGGTGAAACAGGAAAAAACTATATGTACCGATGTGTCCAATTGTACCGGCTTTTTTACCTTTCCATTCGGCACCCAACGCATCACACGAATCTTCAATTAGCCACAGGTTATGCTTTTTGCAAAGATCCAAAATGACATCCATATCAAACATATTTCCTAACGTGTGAGCGACAAAAATGGCTTTTGTGTTAGGAGACAAAGCTGCTTCGATTTGAGAAGCGTCGATATTATATGTTCCGATCTCGCTATCTACAAACACAGGCACAAGCCCTTGTTGAATAATGGGGTTAACCGTAGTGGGAAATCCAGCGGCCACGGTAATTACCTCGTCGCCCTTTCTAAGACGTTTTTCGCCCAATTTAGGAGAGGTTAATGCCGATAGAGCCAATAGATTAGCCGAAGAACCGGAGTTAGTAGAAAGCGCAAACTTTACGCCTAAAAATTGGGCAAATTCTTTTTCGAATTGATCGTTAAAACGTCCGGCAGTGAGCCACATGTCTAAGGAAGCATCAATCATGTTGAGAAGATCTTGCTCATCCAACAACTTGCCGGATGGCGGAATATATTTGAATTCTCGTTTCTTGCCATATACTCCCTTATAGTAATTGCTGGCAGCTTGCTTAACAGCCTCTCTTAATTCTTTTTCCATAAAATTTTTCCTCATAGTCGTGAATTTGTTGTAAAGTAAATGCACGCATCGGTTCATCTTGATAAAACCGCTTATACCACTGGACGGTTTTGGTGATGGCTTCTTGCGCACTGTATGTGGGATTCCACCCTAATACTTTGTGTGCTTTTTCTATATTTAACATGAGTAATCCGGCCTCATGGAGTGGACTTTTCTCCCCGACAATCACTTTCCCCTTTCCGTAGGTCTGGCACACTCTTTTAGAAACTTCTGCCACTGTCAATACGCTATCTTCGTTTGGGCCAAAGTTGAAGCCATCCGCATATTTTTTTCCCTCTGTTAATAATTTTTGTCCTAGAAGCAAATAACCGGAGAGAGGCTCTAATACGTGTTGCCAAGGACGAACTGCGATGGGATTTCTAATTTCAATATCAATACCTTTATGAATAGCACGAACGCAGTCCGGAATTAATCGATCTTGTGCCCAATCTCCCCCGCCAATTACATTTCCAGCACGGGCTGTAGCTAACGCATACCCGTCTTCTTGCAGGAAGGAACGCCGATAAGAGGAAGATAAAATTTCAACGCATCCCTTTGAGGAGGAATACATATCGTACCCCCCCATGGGGTCGTCTTCCTTGTACCCGCGCGCGACTTCTTTGTTTTCGTAGCATTTGTCGGTAGTGACATTGACAAAAGCTTTGACACTGCCGCATGTACGGGCGGCTTCCAGTACGTTAAGAGTGCCGATGACATTTGTTTCATAGGTCAAAACCGGTTCAGCATATGACAAACGTACAAGGGGTTGGGCGGCCAAATGAAATACAATTTCCGGCTGAAAATCTTGAAGGGTTTTAGTCAAAAGTGCACGATCGCGTATATCGCCAATAACGGATTTAATCCCCTCGGCTACATGAATTGTCTCAAACAAATTAGGGGTTGTATGGGGAGCTAATGCATATCCGCAAACCTCGGCTCCCAGTTCTTTAAGCCAGGTAACTAGCCAACTACCCTTAAAGCCGGTATGACCGGTGACTAAAACGCGTCTGTTTTTGTATCTATTTTGAAACATAGTTAATCCCATTTTTTCCATGGAGCTTTGTCGTTCATCCATAAATCGGTTAGATCCATTTTATCTTTTAATGTATCCATTGGTCTCCAAAATCCGCTATGTTTGTAAGCGTTTAATTGCTTATCTTTGGCAAGATTTTCCAAAGGGCCTCGCTCAAAGACGATGTCGTCCTGGTCCGGAATGTAGTTCAAAACTTCAGGCTGACAAACAAAAAAACCGCCGTTAATCCAGGATTCATCTCCTTTCGGTTTTTCTTTAAAAGAAGTAATAATGTTGTCTTCTTTAATAACCAAAGCCCCAAAACGCCCGGAGGGTTGTACAGCAGTAATAGTAGCTAATTTCCCGGATTTTTTGTGGTTGTCCAACAAATCTTTAATATTAACATCGGCAACTCCATCCCCGTACGTCAACAAAAAGGGTTCGTTCCCAATGTACTCGCTTGCCTTTTTGATGCGTCCTCCGGTCATAGTATTTTGTCCGGTGTAGAGCATGGTTACTCGCCAAGGTTCCGTTTGGGTGCGGTGAATTTCTACTGAATTATGAAGCATATCCACGGTAATATCGGAGTATTGCTGATAATAGTTTACAAAGTAGTCTTTAATAATGTGTGATTTATATCCAGTTAAAATGACGAAGTCATTGAACCCGTAATA
>CADBYN010000014.1:28960-45011 GCA_902798835.1 Candidatus Avelusimicrobium bubulum
AATTCCGTGTGCTGAATAGATTTTCATGATATGCCACAAAATAGGTTTTCCACCAATTTCAACCATAGGTTTTGGTATTAATCGGGTCTCTTCCGATAATCGTGTTCCCAACCCACCTGCCAAAATAACTACTTTCATACATTTTTCTCCTGAATTTTTACTTTAAGTGTGAATAGTTTCATTTTAATAATCCAAAATAAGTATAACCAATATTGTTTGAAATAGTAATTATCTTCCTCGTGGGGACGTTCGCATTTAGAAAAAAAGCATACCGTCCTATATAAAGAAAAATAAGCTATCCAGTTAAATAAGAACTTGATTTTTTGCCAAAAATTTAAGACACAAAAAATTGCTATTAAATTAGAAAAAGCCCCATTTCCCTCTTTGTAATTGACGAAGAAAACTTTGATTGAATTAAGGGGAGTAAGAAAAAATAAATTATGTTTTGTGAGATAGTCCTTTGTCTTTTTATTAGTGATGAACTGAGTGGCATGGGCATATCCAGCTAACCAATTCATGTCGCGAAGATAGGGATGAAGATTTTTATCTGTATATCCTCTTGTGTAGATATATTTTCCTGTCTTTTCGTCCTTATTGTCGCCAACATGTACAATGGCCTTACGAACAATTTTAATTTTTTTATGTTCATTTATCAATTTAGCAAATAGAGCAAGATGTGGAAACATGATAGAAATGCCATAGGCCATATTTCCCATAACGTTGTCGTCAATATTACTTGTTTTATAAATTACTCCAGGAAGAAACGTCGCTTGGATATAAAGCTGTGCAATATCTATTTCGGGTCTTTCATATCGTGCTACTACGATGGCATCTGTCTCTGCCTCAATTTCTTTTTCCACTTCATCCCATGCATCAAAACAGTAATAATCGTTGTCAGCCAATACCCACACATATTTGTATGAGGCAAGATAGAAAGCTTTCATAATATTGGCATTTCCGCCGATGTTATGTCTGTTTTTGGTGTATGACAAATTTTTGAATTTTTTTTGATATTCCGCTACAATTTTGGCGGTATCATCCGTCGAATTATTATCAAGGATCGTTATGTTAAAATCCCGTATGGGTGACGCAACGGAGAAAATTTGCTCAAAAGTTTCTTTGAGTTTATTGCTCCGATTGTAAGTTATAAGAATAATTTGTAATACGTCTTTTAGCATATTAACTTCCTCGCGACCCTAGAAGAAATCTAAAAAAGCTTTTTTGAGGAGAAAGTAGCTTGGCATAGCAATTGAACTCATCTGGTGTCAAAGTTTCTTTGACCTTCATTTCATATCTTTCTATCATCTCCAAGCTTAATCTAGACCGAGTCCAAAATAAAACCTGTACGCGGTATTCACTAAATTGCGGAGAATATTTATCATACAGATTGTGCGCGTGCAGATACTTTAATAGTTGACTAATATTCTCAAACGTATAATCTATGTCTACATCAGTCCATGAATGACACATAGAACCCATACGAACGCGGTAAGTGTACAAATAATCTTCTAAAAAGTATATTTCATCCGCATGGATTAAAACGCATATAGTAAATAAATGATCCTCTCCGTTACGTGTGGTGGCAAAGTGGATATCATTTTTTAGAATAAAATCTCGCCTATATATGCGGTTCCACACTTGGTTATATAAGTTGTAAAACAAGCCCCTTGAGACAACCTTTTTATTGTATTTTTTTCTTGTTTTTAAATCGTAGCCATATTCTTTTTTAAATTTCTTACATAAATTGATTTTTTTGTACTTGTTGCTAACTTCTCTATATTCTGTATAATTAAATTGTACTACATCTGCACAATGTAGTTTGGCATATTCATAAGCACTTTTAAGTAAATCCGGCGATATGAAATCATCCGGATCTACAAAAGCAATAAATTCTCCTTTAGCTTTTTGCAAAGCTCTATTGCGTGCTATTCCCTGCCCCGAATTTTCTTGAGATATGATGACAAAACGCTTATCTTTTTCTGCGTATTCTTGTAAAATTTGCAAAGAATTATCAGTAGAGCCATCATTTATGCAAACAAATTCCACTTCTTGAAGTGTTGAAGCAAGACAACTGTCTAAACAACTCTTCAAGTAGGGAGCCATATTGAACACTGGAATAATTACTGAAACTTTGATCATAAAGTTAAACGCGAGACTTTAACATTGGAAACGATCAAGTAGAAACTGGCTTGATTATTTCTCAAAATATCTCTCCTGGCTCTCTCTCTGTACCCATAGATATGGTAGCATTTAATGGGCTGTTAAACAAGGTTTATGCATTTATCGTAGTAAGGCCGCTGTGGCTTCAAAAATCTGTTTTGGATGAATAGATGCTAAACATTGTTTTTTCGACGGGAAACCTAATACACAAGCACTCATCCAGTGTTTTGTAATATTCATACAACCCCCACAAAATGGGGCTTGAATATTGGTATTGCGGGCGTATCCAAAATATTTTATGGGAGTAGGTCCAAATAATACTACACTATTGGTGTTAGTTAAATGTGCAATGTGTACCATGCCACTCTCACCGTCTATATGTAGGAGAGCATTTCCTAACACGTAAGGTAAATCGGCCAGCGGGGTTTTACCAACCAGGGAAACATCTGCAAAATCAAAGATATGACTTTTTTCTCCCCCTAATTGTACGACCTGAATATCCGGGAAAGCCGCTTTAAACAGTTTGGCAAATTCTTTCCAGTGAGTTTCGGGCCAGCAGCGTGTAGGGTGGCCGTGAGAAGTATCCGTATTTGTGTTAATCCCATCGTGAATCGTGATATATTTTTTGCCCGTTAAATTATGTTTGGCCAAAATCTCTGTGGATTTTTGTGGGTCTAGATTTAAGGGAGCTTCGTCGTTTTGTTTCACATCCAAACCCGTAAACCACCCCAAATTTGTGATACGGCTTCCCCCATGGGTAACGGCAATTTCAGCCAATTGGCCGTCCAAATATGGCGTATATGTGGCAAACGGTTTAAAACACCGTTGGACGTCTAGTCCTTTTTCTAAAATAGAGATAAAATCAGGAGCTAATTGTTCAATCCGGCGGCGATTGATGTAATCATACATCAATAGATGACAGCCTGAAATAACTAAATCAAAGTTTTCGGGAATATATTTATTGGAGTGAAATCCATCAATAAGGCCATCGGAAAACACCATATCTACCGCGGCTTTGTAGTCATATGCGAAGAAAATGAGGGCATCAGGTAAGGTGTCGCGCAGTTTTTTAATAAACACGCGAGTCATGCACACGTCACCAATGCCGCCGCGAATGTGTACCAGTATGCGTAATTTTCCAGAGGGTGGAGTTGCCCGTTTGAAAAACCGTTTTAGGCGCAGTTTCGAGGCCTTGCGCCACAAATTGAACTTCATGGCGCTACGCACCAAAGTGCTATCTTGGGCGGCAGCCTCTACTAAAGCGCCTGCACGCAGCCCGGCTAATTTAAAAGAATCTAAATTTTGACTCATACACCTCACCCGTATATGTTATAATTGTAACATATAAAAGGACCCAGCGGAGGAATTATGAAACCATACGCCTTGTTTTTCGCTACCAATCGTCGTTTTCTGTTCGCTTTAGCCGTATTACTGATGAGTTTGAAGGATAAATCTCCAAAAGTATTAGAGAAAGCCGATGTTTTAGTGTATCATCAGGGACTTACCGAAAAAGATCAAGCGTTTTTAAATCGTATTTTACCCTGCCAATTTACCGAATATAAATTTGCCGTAGAAACTGATTTTGAGAATATCAATTTTAAACACTTCACTCAGCTGACATTCGCCCGCTACGAGATTTTTGATCTGCTCACCAAATACGAAAAAGTGCTGTATATGGACGTAGATATGATGATTGGCGGCGAATTGCTGACTATCTTTGAAAACTACGCCAAAAACGGTGGAGTCGCCATGTGTAAAGATACCCAAAAAGGGCTTACACTCATCACTAAAAATTTTAAAGAGCCACTCCCGCAATACGATATGACTGTTCCCTGTTATAACGCCGGGATGACGCTATTTGCCCGCCCCATGAATAACCGGGAAAATCTGCGCATGTGGTGCTATCACAAAACGGCAGAGTGGCTCGAAAATTTAGTCTGCCCGGATCAAGGGGTAGTAAATGTAATGCTGCAGGAATTTAAAATTCCAGTGGATGTACTGCCGGATGTGTGTAACTGCTTGCCCTCAAATCCTAAATATTTAGACAAAACGCGCCGCGATGTGCTCGTGTATCACTGTGCCGGCGGCGGGGTGCGGTTTTGGACCTATACGTGGAACGGCCCGTGGCAAAAGTACTATAAAGAGTATTTGTCCATGGGTGGCGAACCTCACACTGACAAAGAGCATGCGTGGCTTAAAATGATTAAGAAGTATAATCTGCAGCGCTTTGCGTTTTTTGACCGTTCTCCGGATCCGCAAATGCATCCGCACCGCTTTTTGAAGTATGTGCTTACCTATCCGTTTAAGTATGGGTTCAAAAGTAAGTAGATGCTTTTCCCCAGTTCCTTAAGCTGGGTTATTCTATTAACTGTCTCCCTCTCTTGTAGAGGGAGACTTTTTTCTGCCAGGCCCTTATTTGATATAATATAAGTAAATTTAACGAGGGATAATTTTCCGCCTTGTCTATATGTTTGCCGGACTATAAAAATAGAGTGTGGCCCAACATCAAACATGGAAAGGATTAAATAAAACGGTGTCAGGCTGTAAGCCCAAACGTGGAGGAAAGATAATGAAAGTCGCTATTATTGGAACAGGGTATGTGGGGTTGCCCACGGGTGTAGGACTGGCCGAACTTGGTAACCAAGTGACCTGTATTGACCGCGAACCTAGCAAAATAGACGCCTTGAAGAAAGGGAAAATTACGTTATTTGAAGAAGGGCTGGAAGACATATTCCATAAAAATGTAAAAGCGGGACGTTTTCATTTTACTACCTCCATGAAAGAAGGCGTGCAAAGTGCCGATATTGTCATCATTGCAGTAGGTACGCCCCCCCACCCTATTACCAAAGAAGCGGATATGAAATATATTCATGCGGCTGCCACGGAATTAGCAGAATACCTGCAAGGCTACACGGTAGTAGCCACCAAGTCCACGGTGCCGGTAGGAACCGGGGATGATATTGAATCGCTTATTTCCAAGAAAAACCCCACCGCTGATTTTGATGTTGTGTCGTTGCCGGAATTTTTACGTGAAGGCTTTGCGGTATATGATTTCTTCCACCCGGACCGCATTATAGTTGGGGCAAATACCAAACGCGCCCGTGAAGTGATTTCGCAACTATACAAGCCGTTCAAAGGCAAAACCAATATGATGTTTGTAAAACGTCGTTCCAGCGAAACCATTAAATATGCTTCCAACTCGTTTTTGGCTATTAAAATTCATTACATCAATGAAATGGCCAACTTCTGCGAAAAAGCCGGTGCGGATGTATATGAAGTGGCCGCCGGTATGGGCGCAGATAGCCGCATTGGCCCTAAGTTTTTAAATCCCGGCCCCGGATATGGGGGTAGCTGTTTCCCGAAAGATACCAACGCGATGGCATATATGGGCCGTATGAACGGGGTTAATTTGAGCCTGATTGAAGCTGCCATTAAAGGTAACGAGCAACGTAAAAAAGAAATGGCCAAGCGTATATTAGATGCTGTATCTAACCAAAAAACCCCTAAAATTGCGGTACTTGGACTGGCATTTAAGGGTGGAACGGATGATTGCCGCGAAAGCCCTGCGATAGCTATATTAAATGAAATTTTGACAGTAACCGGGCCCAAAGTGACCGTATTTGACCCTCAAGCGATGGAAAATGCCAAAAAATTGTTAGGCAACAAGGTCCAGTATGCTCCGGACGCTTATGAGGCGGCCCGAGGGGCCGATGTCCTGGTGATTTTAACGGAGTGGAATCAATTTAAGAAATTGGACTTGCAACGCTTAGCAACAACCATGCATCACAAACGCATTGTGGATTTACGCAATACCTTCCGCACCGAAGATTTAGCGCAAGCCGGTTTTGAATTTACAGGAGTGGGCAAATGAAACAACGTGTATTAGTAGTAGGGGGCGCAGGTTACATCGGGTCGCATACCGTACGTCATTTTTTGGATAATGGGTACCCAGTGGTGGTGGCCGATAATTTAATTTACGGACATCGCGAAGCGGTAGACTCACGGGCCACATTTGTACATGCGGATTTATTGGACCCGGATTCATTGGATTTGTTATTTAAGAATCATCCGGTGGATGCGGTGGTGCATTTTGCCGCATTTGCGTATGTAGGCGAGAGCGTAACCGAGCCCGAAAAATACTACTACAACAACGTAATGGGAACGGTCAACTTACTACGTGCCATGCGGGCGCATAGAGTCAAAAAAATTGTTTTTTCCAGCACGTGTGCTACGTATGGGGAACCGCTCTACACCCCTATTGACGAAAAACACTCTCAAAACCCCATTAACCCGTATGGTCGTACGAAACTTATGATTGAGCAAATTTTTGCCGATTATGAGCGTGCGTATGGGTTAGAACATATTTCCCTGCGCTATTTTAATGCGGCGGGGGCTTCGGCCGACGGCACAATTGGCGAAAGCCACTCCCCGGAAACGCACTTAATTCCGCTTGTTTTGCAAGCCATTAAAGGCGAACGCAAAGATATTAAAGTATTTGGTACCGATTATGACACTCCCGACGGTACGTGCATCCGCGATTATATCCACGTGGAAGACTTGGCATTGGCGCACCGTTTGGCGGTAGAAAAGCTGGGTACGTATAACGGATGTATAAACTTAGGAACGGGCATTGGCACGTCTGTCAAAGAGATTATCACCGCGGCCGAAGAAGTCAGCGGGAAAAAATGCCCCACGCAATATGTAGAGCGTCGGGCAGGTGATCCGGCCCGGCTATTTGCCAATAATACAAAGGCTAAAGAAGTGTTAGGCTGGCAGCCGAAATATACCCGTATTAAAGATATTATCCAAACCGCGTGGAATTGGGAACTCAACCGGAAATATTGATAAACGCTGCATAAGCCTTCAAAGGATAAAAAATTATCATGAAAAACTCCCCGTTTTAGCGGGGAGTTTTTATGTTATTTTATTCTAATCCAGTCAGGATCCTGCTCTACGGTTTGCCCGCGTTTTTTGGCTTTATAGCGTTGGTAGCGTTCCACTTGGCTCTGTACCAGCATGTAGAACAGCGGAATGAGCACCAACCCCGCTAACGTGCCGATTAACATTCCGTAAAACACCGGAATACCTAACGCTTTACGGCTGGCAGCACCGGCCCCGGTTGCCATTACCATGGGTACCATCCCCAAAATAAACGTAAATGCGGTCATCAGTACCGGGCGGAAACGTTGAATAAGCCCGTCCATAGCGGCTTTATAAACGCTGGCGCCTGTGCGGTGTTCGTCTTTGGCAAATTCCACAATTAAAATGGCATTTTTGGCGGCTAATCCTACCAAAAGTACAAGCCCTAATTGTGCGTAAATACTCAGCGATTGTCCGCAAATCCACAGCCCAAATAATCCCCCTCCTACGGCCGCGACAACTGACATCAATACCGGCACCGGGATGGTCCAACTTTCATATTGGGCTACCAAGAACAGATAAGCAAAGGTAACCGCTAAAAGAATTAGCATATTAATTTGCCCTTTGTTTTGTTTTTCCTGGTAACTCATCCCCGTCCATTCATACGCGTAACCGGGCGGAAGATTTTTAAGGATTTCTTCCGTTCTGTCCATGGCTTGGCCGGAACTGGAATTGGCGTTAGGGGTACCCATAACAGTGGCTGCGGGATACTGGTTGTAACGCGTAATTTGACGAGGAGATAAGATATTCTTTTGATCCACCAGGGCCATCAAGGGGACCAGTTCGCCGGTAGCACTGGTAACGTACATTTTGTTAATGTTTTCGGGCGTCATGCGGAATTTACTGTCCGATTGCATGATTACTTTGTTAATTTGCGTGCCGAAGTTTACGTCTCCTACATATGAAGATCCCAAGTAGTTTTCCAAAATAGAAAATATACTGGAAACCGGCACCTTCATACTTTCGGCTTTTTGACGGTTGACGTCCAGGTAAATGTTAGGCGTATCCGCTTTAAACGTAGAATAAGCCATTTGCATAGTGGGATCGATCATCATTTGATATCCCATTCCCGAAGCGACATTGGCTAATTTTTGATAGTCAAAATCGTTAAGCGATTGGATGCGCAAATCTAACCCGCCCGACGTTCCTAAACCGGGGATAGAAGGCATTTCTATCGCGCGGATAGTGGCATCGGGAATTTGAGAAAATTGCATATTGAACTGTTGTGCAATGGCGCTTTGTGCTTTGTTGGGAGTCGGTTTTCCCAGGATTTTATTCCATAAACGGGTTAACATCCCGACGTTTTTACGTTCATCCCATGGGGTTAACCTTACGAAGGAAACACCTGTATTTTCCCCGGATCCTCCCAGCAAACTAAATCCCTGTACGGCTGCTGCGTGTTTAACACCGGGCGTTTGAAGGATTTGTTCGGTTACTTGCGCAAGTACATTGCGGGTGCGGGTGGCGGTAGCGCCCTCTGGAAGTTGCACATCCACAATGACGATGCCTTGGTCTTCCAGCGGAATAAATGAGGTGGGCATTATCTGCAAGAAAACAAAGTCCAACGCCACAAATCCGCCGAATAAAAGCGCAATAATAAACTTGCGTGCTAATTTGCGTACTACTTTGCGATATCCGCGGGAACCCTTTTGCACCGCCATATTAAACCACCGCAACACAAAGATATCTGTTTCTTTGATCGGTTTTAACATAGTGGAACAAATAGCCGGGGATAACGAAAGAGCGTTTAATGTAGAGAAACACACTGCCACAGAAATTGTCACGGCAAACTGCGTGTAAATTTTCCCGGTGATTCCCCCCATAAATGTAATCGGCACGAAGATGGCTAAAAGCACGAGAGTAGTGGCGATGAGCGCGCTGGAAAGCTCATCCATGGCTTGTTCGGCGGCGTGCTTGGCAGATTGTTTTTCGCGGTTCATCAGCACAATTACACGTTCTACCACACAAATAGCGTCGTCCACTACAAGCCCGATGGCCAGTACGAGGGCAAACAGGGTAAACATGTTGATGGAGTACCCAAGGGCCATCATTACGGCAAATGTACCCAAAAGCGAAACCGGAATCGTGGCCGCCGGTACTAAAGTAGCACGCCAGTCTTGCAAGAACACATAACAAACAATTACTACCAAAATGAAGGTAAGCAGTAACGTAAATACTACTTCTTCAATAGAGGCGTTAATGAAGTCGGTGGTGTCTATTGCAAAATCATATTCTAAACTGGGCGGAAAGAATTGTTCCAAACGTTTAAGTTCTGCGCGCACCCCTTTAATGGTATCTAATGCGTTGGCTCCCGAAGATAAGTTAATCATTAGGGGAACGGAATTTTTACCGTCAAATGAGGCATCAAAACTGTAGGATTCTTGGCCTTCTTCTACTTTGGCGATATCCGATAGACGCACCAGTCCGCCTTGATCGTCCGTGCGGATGATGATATTTTGGAAGTCCTTTGCATTGTTTAAGCGTCCGTCGGTTTGCAAGGCATATACCGTCATGACGGTCCCGTCGTTGGGCATGGCCCCAATCTTACCTAAAGATGGCTGATAGTTTTGGGAAGCAATCGCGCTTTTTACGTTGGCGATGGAAATATCCAACGCGGCCATTTTGTCTGAGTCCAGCCATACACGCATACTCTTGGCCGCACCGAAAACGCGGGCTTCCCCCACCCCGTTTACGCGGCTGATATTTTTTTGAATATTGTTATTCAAATAGTCGCTTATATCAAGGGCAGAAAGAGATCCGTCCTTGGAAGTAAAAGTCACTAACCCCAAAATGTTAGACGAGCGGCGAAATACGCTAATTCCCTGGCGGGTTACTTCCGTGGGAAGTAAAGGTGTGGCTTGGGAAACGCGGTTTTGCACTTTTACCTGGGCAATATCCGGGTCTACTCCCGTTTTGAACGTAACGGTCAACATATAAGAACCGTCGGCCGAATCTGAAGACATGTACAACATATCTTCCACGCCGTTAACGGAAGATTCCAAAGGAATACCTACGGTTTTAGCAATTACTTCCGCACTGGCCCCCGGGTAGGTGGCACGTACCACTACTTCCGGCGGGGTAATTTCCGGGTAGAGGGCAATCGGCAAGTTAAATAGCGCAATCCCCCCCGCTAAACATAAAATCAGTGAAATAACAACCGCAAAGCGCGGGCGGTTAATAAAGAACTTGGCGAACATTATTTATTCCCCTCGTTAGTTTGAGTTGTTTTTTCTGCTGCTTTAGGGGTAGTGGGAGCGTAATCAGGCGCATTGGTTTCGCTTACGTTTACTTGTTGGCCATTTTGCAATTTTTGTTGACCGATGGTAACTACGCGGTCCCCTTCGTTTAAGCCGGAAATCACCACATATTGCGAGCCTACTACATCTCCCAATTTGACGTATTTTTGTACCACAACTCCTTCATTGGTTACTGTCATGACATATTGGCCGGTAGCATCTTGAGAAACAGCCGTTTGCGGAATGAGTAATGCCGGGCGGAACTTGTCCATGCTGACTGTTACATTGACATAGTTTCCGGGGACCAGTTTGTTTTCTTTATTATCTGTTTGTGCATATACGGCCATGGTGGCGGTTTGTGCATTTATCTCGTTATCGGAGAAAATAGTTGCTTCGGGCATTTCAAGGGTTTGTCCGTTAGGCAGCGCAATTTGAATAGCCGGCCGTGTAGTGTTATTGGTTAATTGATCCATACCGGAGAGGCGTTCTTTATCGGTGATGGAGAACACCACGCGGATGGGGTCCATTTGTACTACGCGGGCTAGGCGGCTGGCTCCGGCGGTAGCCAAGTTCCCTTTAGTCATAAGTGCTTTGCCGATACGTCCGGAAATGGGAGATTTTACCTCGGTATAGGCCAAGTCTAACTTGGCTAAATCTAACGCGGCTTGAGCCGCTTTCACGTTGGCCTTGGCATTGGCTAAATTGCTTTCGGCAAGTTCCAAATCTGCTTTAGAAAGCATGTGATCATTATACAAAGCAAGTTCGCGGTTATAGTCGCTTTGAATTTGTTTGAGAGACGCTTTGGCTTTATCTAAATTGGCTTCTGCGGAAGAAACGGCGGCTTTGTAGCGTTTTTGGTCAATGATAAATAAGGTATCCCCTTCGTTAACTACTGAGCCATCGTCAAAAAGAACTTGGTCAATATATCCGGAGACCTGCGGCACAACATCGCTGGCGTTAATAGCCTCTACTTTAGCGATAAAATTTTTGCCTAATGCAATCGGTTTACGCGAGAGCGTCTTTACAAGCACGCTGGCTTGGCCGGCGCCGCCAAATCCCATTGGCCCGGCGTGTGAAAAGAATTTTCCCTTGACGAAAAACCCTATGGCTGCTCCCACAAACACGAGCAGCAGATACTTAATGTAACGATATATTGTTCTTTTTGTCATAATTTATTTTCCAATACTCTTATATAAACTTGCTTTGCTAAGTAGTAAACTATAGAAAGCAGAAATTTTATTTTGGCGTGCGTCGGCCAAGCGGGCCACGGCATCTAACAAAGTTAAAATGTCGGCTTTACCTACTTGATAGTAGCGGAAGGCCACGCGGTGGTTTTCTTCGGCGCTATCCAATACGGTTTGGCTGATTTCGTAGGAGCGCACCGCTGTTTTATAATTCTGATAATTGTGCCATACTTCATTTTGAATAGCCAGGCGCAAATTCTGCGTGTTAGCTAGTTCTTGCTGATAAAGCCACGAGGCAGATTTTACTTTATAAAAGTTAGAAAACCCCGTGAATAAAGGCATGCTGGCCGCTAATCCTACCGTATTGTTTCGCTCATAAAGCGAATGATTTTTCCAACTAGTGTCGTTAATGGCCGCAGAAGCGGTAGCGCTAATTGAAGGCAACATGCTCGTCTTGGCGGCTGTGACGCTGGATTTGGCTGCCTTTTGGACGCTTTCCTGGGCGCGCAGCTCGGGGCGGTTTTCCAACGCATCTTTCATGAGCTGCTCTACATCGTCTTTTTCGATGGAAGTAACGGATTGATCAAATTGAGGTTTTTGAAGTTTTAAAGGAGTGCTGGGTGATAAATTAAGCAGCACGGCTAATTGCCCGCTGGATTGTTTTACTTCATCTTCCGCTAATACTACGGCGAGGAGTGCCTGCTCATAACGGGTTTGCGCTTGCAACTTATCGCTAAGAGACACCATCCCCAGTTTATAGCGTTTTTGGGCTTCACTATAAGACTGTTCATAGGAGTCTAAACTAGCCTTAGCGCTGACTAATGTTTCCTGTGCGGCTAATAAATTTAAGTAGGCCGTCTGCACAGAGAGCATTAAATCTTTGACGGCAGCATTATAACTATAGTTGGCAGCATCGGCATAAGCGCGCAACGTGCTAACACGGCTTTCGCGTCCGCCGAAATCAAAAAGTAACCAGTTGGCTTCCGCTTTGCCTGTGTAAGGTTCGCTTTGCACATAATCCCCGTGACTTTCTACACGGTATCCGTTCACGCCGGCGGCACCGGTTACGGTAACGGTGGGCAGATATTGACTGCGGCCCACCCCAAGATTAGCTTCCGTGGCTTTTACACCCATATATTGGGCACTTAAAGACGGATTGGTGCAGATCCCAATTTGTACCAAATCGGCCAATGCCAGTTCATCGGCTGTTACATTTTTATCGATGCACCCTGTAGGTGGCTGCACACTAGAGGTAAACAACGGGTCTAGAGCGGTACACGGCAAAGCAATCATCCCTAATAAAGAAAATAAGATATATTTTTTCATTTTAGTTTACTTCCTTTTTTGTATAAGTTTAAAATTCCCAACATATGTGACCAAGCCGTTTTTTTGATTGTTTGTTTCAATTGGGGTGAATAACTCTTAGTAATTCCCAAATTATGCTCAATGGCTAGGCGCTGTGTTTCGGAAAGCATAATCTGCCCAAATATACTATGCGCTACGCAAAGTAGTTCCGGCGATCTTTCCGGCAGGCCCGTGAGTAAAGAAAGCAGTTTGAAGGGTAATTCATGAAAGGGGGCCATGTATTCCAACAGCATTTTACGCATGCCGACAGATTCCAATTCTACCTGTGTAAAAATACGTTCTAATGGCAAATTTTTACGGCTTAAGTTGTTATCCAACAGTCTGTCGACCATGCGATGGAGTAAATTCAATGCTTGCTCGTAGGAGTAATTTTCAATTTGTTGCGCAGTGGGCATAAATTTTTCTTTTCCCCACATGTGTTTGCGATGATCTTCAATCAAAAAACGGATCGTTTCAAAAAACAGTTCTCTCTTGCCGCCAAAATGATAAGCAAGAGCAGAAACATTGACGTGGGCTATGTTGACAATGTCACGCACGGAAGTGCCGCTATAACCTTTACGCGCAAAAATGCGGGCTGATGTTTTGAGTAATTTAGTGCGAGTATCCTTCATACAGAAAATTATACTAAAAAGTAACACGAAATTCAAACAAATGTTTGAATCTTATTTCCCAGTGTGTTTGTATATTGTGTGAAACTAAAAGCGTTTTAATAAACGGTTTAAATAATCGTAATAATTATTTTTAGGAGTTTTGGTTAAACGCGCTTGCAATTGGGCGGGTGTAATAAAGCCTTTGTTTAGCGCGATCTCTTCCAAACAAGCAATTTCCACCCCTTGATTTACCTGCATGCTATGCACGAAATTGCTGGCTTGCAACACACTTTCGTGCGTACCGGTATCGAGCCAGGCAAAGCCGCGCCCCAGATGCGCCACGTGCAAATTTCCTTGTTTTAAATAAAGGCGGTTTAAATCGGTAATTTCCAATTCCCCCCTAGCGGACGGTTTTAACTGTTGGGCTAGTTGCGCTACTTGATTATCATAGAAATAAAGACCGGTCACCGCAAAATTACTTTTGGGATGGGCTGGTTTTTCTTCTAGGGAAATGGCTTTGCCCGATTTATCAAACTCTACCACACCGAACCGCTCCGGATCATTTACTTCATAGGCAAAAACGGTAGCACCCGAACGGGTTTTAGCAGCTTGAGTCAAAATTTCTTCAAATCCGTTGCCGTAAAAAATGTTATCGCCCAAAATCAGTGCGCAATCACTTTTGCCGATAAACGCTTCTCCCAAAATAAATGCGTCAGCAATGCCGCGTTTAACGTGTTGGACCATGTAGGAAAGCTTAATGCCCCATTTTTCTCCGGTCCCCAAGATGCGTTTGAAATTGTCATTATCTTCGGGATTAGTAATGATCAAAATGTCTCTGATATTTGCTTGCATAAGCACAGAGAGCGGATAATAAATCATGGGTTTATTGTAAATGGGCAACAAAATTTTGGAAATAGGCAATGAGGCCGGATATAACCGGGTGCCTGCTCCACCTGCTAAAATAATTCCTTTCATAGGGTGCTCCTTTTCTATATGGTACTATTTTTGTGTATTAAAATCTTGTTCAATTCGTTTGGCTGCTGCTTGGCAGGTTTGATATAGCTTATCGGCTACTTTTTCAAAAGTTCGTCCTTCGAACGAAATGGGGTCTTCAATATTTTCCCGTCGATTGTACGCAAAATCGGCCAAAAGCCATATTTTGTCCGTATATTGTGAATAACGATCCAGTAGTAATTCTTCGTGTGCTTGTTCCATACAAAAAATAAGATCTGCCTTCTCTAAATCGGTAACTGTCAGTTGAGTGGATACGTGTTGGGTAAAAGGGATATCATGTTTTGTTAGTGCCGTGATAACCTTTTGTGGAACTACGTAAGCAGGATTGGCGTATAATCCGCGAGAAAAAACCTCCGTCCGCGGCAGTAAACGTTTTAAAAATTCTTGCGCCATAAAACTACGGCAAATATTTGCATGGCAGATACATAGTAGTTTCATCCTTATTACTATAGCAAATTTGATACAATAACCGTATGGTCTTGTTCCTCAAATTTCTGGTGGCGTTGCTTCTTGTTTTTACTCCGTTTAGTTTTGCCGCTACGGAGCCATGGGCGTTTTCTATTATACAAGGAATTAGTTTGCTGATTTGGTTTTTGTTGCTAATTACTCGTCGGGAAATCCTATATCCTTCTCTTTGCAAACCCGTTTTTTATGTGTTTTTTGTAATAGTTGGCCTTTCTTTGGTACAAAGTTGCTTTTCACAAACGTTATTAGACCCTGTTCCTTTCTACCCCATTACCTTAATGCGTTTATATACGCTAGAACATGCCAGCGTGTTTGTTACTTATTTAGGCGTGATATTGCTAACGATACAATTATTCCCTTCCCTGCAGGAAGTAAAGCAGCTTTTATGGATGCTTATTGTGAGTGCGATAGGGGTAGCCTTATGTGCTTTGTGTTTTCCCAATGGCGAATATGTAGCTAAATTGACCGGCATGACCCGGTATAAAGAAGCTATCGGGCCATTTATAAATCGCAATCATGCGGGGATGTTTTTCACGCTTAATTCATTAGTGGCGTTGGGATTGTTTTTTACGTATCAATTACGATATAAGTTTGTATTGGCGCGCGAGCAAAAAAATACATTTGTGCTTCAACAAGTTTCCCTGGCGGTATTGACGATTTGTTTGATGATTGGGGCTGTATTTACCCGTTCGCGTGGAGCGATGCTATCGCTTTTGGTAGGGGTATTTACATATGCTGTTTTGTGTTTTTGGAGTATTCCTAGTCAATTAAAAAAGCGTTTGAAAGGATTTTTTTACACATTTGTATTGTTAATTTTATCGGTGGGCTGTATTTATACGTACGTGGATGATATCAATGAATTTGCTCATCGCTCAACGGGGGCATCGGCAGAAATCCGTCAAATGATGTATCGCTCGGCTAATCGTGTGCTACGGAAATACCCGATATGGCTGACGCTGCCGGATACCGATTGAGAAGGTGCCGGGGACGGCTCAGAGCAGTTCGAAGGCTGCGTTGAGGGCAGCCTCGATGGCCACGACCTTGGTGGGTCCGCTGCCCACGATGATGGCGTCGTCGGCGGTGATCCCGCTCTCCTTGCGGATCTTGTAGGCCAGCT
>CADBYN010000015.1 GCA_902798835.1 Candidatus Avelusimicrobium bubulum
ATAATCTTTTTAAGTGTTTCGCGCCGGGCCAATATATCGGCGGGGAGTTTTGGATAGTCCATGTGTGCGCGCACGGTAAAATTATCAAAGTCTGTGGGCATTGGTAAAGGGTTTCCATTGAAATCGCACGGGGTTAAATCAATAGCCATTCCGCGGCTATGGCGCGATCCTTTTTTGGGCATGGCCACATAGCTGGGATTAGGGAAGGCAGCCCACAATTTTTTGTGCTCGTCCTGCGGGCGGTAACAATCCCACAAGCAAAAAGTAAATGGCTCTTTTTCCTGTGCGGCTAATTCCACCGCTTTTGCAAGGCCGGCCACGGCCTCTTTGTGCAAGTAGCATTTATCCGAAGAATAAATACGCTTTTTGGTGAAATTGTTCTCCCCGGCGTAGCGCAAACTGACAAACACGGGTAAATTGGTGCTTTGCACGTCAATGAGGTCGGCGTCTTCCAGCGATCCGGCAGATAAGGGTAAAGCTAAAAACAAGATCCAAAAACAACGTTTCATATGCTTATTATAACAGTTTTTAAGTATAATAAATGTATGGACGAGAAAAACTTTAAAAGCGGCTTTGCGGTATTGGCCGGACTTCCCAACGCGGGTAAGTCCACGTTGCTAAATAACTTGGCGGGGGGATTACTTTCCGCCGTGACTCACAAACCTCAAACAACGCGCCAAAACATTTTGGCAATTAGCGAAGGGGAAAATTATCAAATTGTTTTCGTCGATACTCCCGGGTTTTTAAAACCGCAATATAAGTTGCAGCAGACCATGGCTGACTGTGTGGACCGCGCGGTGCAGGAAGAAGCCGATGTGGTGCTTTTTATGGTGGACGCGACGGCAGATTATGCGCAAAATGCGCCGCTGGTGGCCAAGTTAAAAAAATTGTTTTGCCCTATCTTTCTGGTGCTTAATAAAGTGGATTTGGTGAAAGATTATACCGTGCTAAAGGCGCTGGAACAATGTGCAAAAGACGAATTGCCCGTTAAACAAGTTTTCCACATTAGTGCTACTAAAGGTACGGGCATAGAGCCGCTTAAGCAAGCAGTAGTTGATTATTTGCCCACCAGTCCGGCATATTTCCCGGCGGGGCAGTGGACGGACCGCTGGGAGCGTTTTTACGCGGGCGAATTTATCCGCGAGCAGATTTTTCAACTCTATCAACAAGAAATTCCGTATAGCACTTACGTAGAAGTAGAAAAATTCACCGAAGATTTAGGTGCCAAAAATTTTATCCGTGCCAATATCCATGTGGAACGCGAAAGCCAAAAGCCCATTATCATCGGCAAAGGCGGCAGCATGATTAAAAAACTGCGTGAGCGCAGCCAAAAGCGCATTGAGGAATTTTTAGGACGTAAATACCGCGTGGAACTCAATGTTGTGGTGTCGCCCAACTGGCGTAACAACACCGATCTACTTGAGAAGTTTGGGTATATCCAAAAAGACCCGCCCGGTATGTAGAAATTAGTTTTATAATTAGTAAAAAAACAAATCAAGCGCAGTTTTGCTTGATTTGTTTTTTTTTTTTCTTATAATGGGCTATACGCAAAAGTATTTTTGTATAAATGGGGGGATACCTGATTATGAAAAAGAGTTGTTGTAGTGAGAATATAAAAGATTTAGTCATCCTGAACTTGACTGCGGATCTTCAACGCTTGTTGGGGTCGTTACGTAACAGTGTGCGTGGAAAATTCCAAATCAAGTTTGGAATGACGTCTTTATTGAATAAAAACGCATTTACGCTAATTGAATTATTGGTAGTTGTGCTGATTATTGGGATATTGGCGGCCATTGCCCTCCCGCAATATCAAAAAGCGGTTGAAAAAGCGCGATTAGCAGAAGCATTAACACGTATTCCCACGATAGAAAAAGCGATGGATTTATATGTGTTAGAGCATGGATATGGTAACGAGGGAGTATGCTTTTTTGGTAGATCTGCGGTAGATACGGATATCAATATTAAGTCAGGGCTTAAAGATTCCACTTTGGGAAACTGTAATTCGCTTGGTGAAAATTTTGAGTATCAGAGTTATTGTGGCTTTGGGGCTGGGAATAACGTAAGTGGAAACGCATGTCGCTTTGCTTTAGGTCGCGGAAATCTTGCATTATGGGGCGAACGCGGAGAAACAGAAAATCAATGGACACATTATTGTGAATATGATGATTCTAAAGCGGAAACTGCTTGCAATCAATTGTATAACCAAGGTTGGGAACAAGGGGACGCATACTATTAATTCTCTCTTGCACCCGAAATAAATTTTTGTTATAATATAACTATATTCCGCGGATAATACGTTGTAACGAAGTTGCAATTGGCGGATAAAACTGATAAAATATTATCAGTTGAAGTTTACAGATTTTTACGAGAACCATAACTCCTCCGACGAGAAATTAAAAGGAAGGGGTTTGTGGCTGTCGCGTTCTCTGTCTTTTTAAGGGCAGAAATTGACAGCGGTTTTCGTTAAAAAACAGGCAATAAAATGAACCTGACAAAAGACCAAAAGAAACAAAAGTCGCAAGACTTAGCTTCTGAAATTAAAACCACGGGCACGTTATTTTTCACCTCTTATCAGGGGTTGAAATTCGTGGATATGGCTGAGCTGCGCACGCTACTTGCTCCTACCGGAGCCAAGTTCCGTGTGGCCCGCAACGCCATCGTGGAACATGCTATCAGCCAAGCCAAAATCGAAGGCGCTGACGCGAAGCTCTTTCAAGGGCCGACCGCCATTGCCGTCGGCGGCGATATCGCTGCTGTGGCCAAAGCGTTGGTAGATTTTCAGAAGAAAAATGCGGCTTTGAAGCTGCGTGCTTGCTACAGTGAAGGTGTATGGTACAACGAGGCACAAGTAAAACAACTTTCTACCATCGGTACGAAAGAAGAAAACTTGTCCAAGTTGGCCGGCGCGTTATACAACGCGGTTGCACAATCTGCGCAAGTGCTGCAAGCTCCGATCCGGGATTTTGCCTACGTTATCAAAGCTTTGGAAGACAAGCAGAAATAACGCGTCAGGTTTTCAGTTGGCTTTAGTAGCCAACTGAAAATCGGTAAAATCTAAACCCGCCAAGTGCGGTAGTAGCCCCGAAAGGGATAAAGGTACGGGCTTAACTGGGTTAAGCAGAAGGCCGCTACTCAGAAACAAAAGGAAAAATAAAAATGGCTAAAATGACCAAAGATGAATTAGTAAATGCAATCGCTGAACTAACCGTATTGGAACTTTCCGAACTCGTGAAAGCGATTGAAGAAAAATTCGGCGTAAAAGCTGCTGCTCCGGCCGTAGCTGTTGCCGCTGCTCCCGCTGCTGCTGGTGCCGCTGCCGCTGAAGAAAAAGATGAATTCAACGTCGTGTTGACCGCTGTAGATGCTGCCAAGAAAATCGGCGTCATCAAAGTAGTGCGCGAAATCACCGGCCTCGGCTTGAAAGAAGCCAAAGACCTCGTGGAAGGCGCCCCCAAAGCGGTAAAAGAAAACGTTGCCAAAGCCGAAGCTGAAGAACTCAAAAAGAAAATTACCGAAGCCGGCGGCACCGTCGAACTCAAATAAGTCAACCGACTCATTTAATCCCATCCCCCTTGTGGGGGTGGGATTACGTACCCTAGGGTACCCGGCGTAAAACGTAGTGCGTTACGTAACCGCCCGATATAGCAGGAAGAAACTAGAAATGATTGAAAAACAAACAAATTTCGGCAAAATTTCCACCAAACTTCCCTTACCCGATTTGCTGGACATGCAGAAGAATTCCTTTAAGGATTTCTTACAAGTAGATGTAACTCCGTCCAAACGCGAACTAAAAGGTTTGCAAGCCGCTTTCGCGGACGTATTCCCTGTGGAAGCGCCCGATGGCAGCATGAAATTAGAATTTATTAAATATGATTTAAGCACTCCGCGCTATGCTACTCCCGCCGAGGCCACCGTACGTGACAGCACTTTTGATGCACCGCTCAAAGCCACGTTGCGTTTAGACCTCAAACAAAAAAACGGGAACTATAAAGTAGGCGTAGAGCAGGAAGTCACTCTTTGTAATTTACCCTTGATGACGGATGCCGGTTGTTTTGTATTTAACGGCGCCGAACGTGTGGTCGTCAGCCAGATGCACCGCTCTCCGGGGATTATCTTTGAAGAAGACGAAGAGAAAAAACAGTCCACCTTCGGTAAACGTTTGTATGTAGCCCGCATTATTCCGTATCGCGGTGCTTGGATTGAATTCTCCTTCGATTTGGCCAACGTACTTTGGGTACGCATTGACCGCAAGAAAAAAGTAGCTGCGTCTACTTTCCTTCGCGCTTGTGGTTTGGAAACCAACGCACAGATTATCCAAACGTTCTACAAATGCGAAGATATTGATGTAAAACCTTCTAGTGTGGATAGTGTTGTAGGTCGTTATGCTGCTGATGATATTTACGACCCGGCTACCGGCGAAGTATTATGGAACTTGGATGAAAAAGCCGCCTTGCCGATCGACGATAAATTATTCCGCACACTTATTGAAAAGAAAGTAAAAACGATTAAAGTGATTGCCGGCAAACCGCGTCAAGAAGATCCGGCTATTTTGGCCACGCTCGAACGCAAAGACGCTGTTCGCACCGCCAAAGAAGCACAGGCCGAAATCTACAAGAAAATGCGCGGCCAAGACTTTGTAGTGCAATCTCAAGCGGAATCTTTCTTGGATAATTTGATTTTTAACAATTTGCGTCGCTATGATTTAAGCTTTGTCGGCCGCTATAAAATCAACAAGAAATTTGCCAACATGTTTGAACTTATCAAAGGGTTCAAATGCAAAAAATACAACACCCCCAAAGATAATCGCCGCACTTTAACCCCCGAAGATGTTGTGGTTACCATTAAGTATCTCTTGGCCCTCAACGCCGGTGAAGATGCACAAAAAATGTACGGTGATGATTTTACATTTAAAGTGGACGATATTGACCACTTGGGTAACCGCCGTGTTCGCGGGATTGGCGAGTTGTTAGAAAACCAAATTCGCATCGGCTTACATCAAATGGCTAAGACCGCCCGCGACCGCATGAACCGCGAACTTACGACGCCTACTCCGCGTGCTTTAATTAACGCACAACCGGTACAAGCGATTATCCGCAAGTTCTTTGGTACTTCTCAACTCTCGCAGTTTATGGATCAAATTAACCCGTTAGGTGAACTTACGCACAAACGTCGTTTGTCTGCATTAGGTCCTGGTGGGTTAAACCGTAAACGTGCTGGCTTCGAAGTGCGCGACGTACACTATACGCACTACGGCCGCGTCTGCCCGATTGAAACTCCGGAAGGTCCGAACATCGGGTTGATTACCTCTTTAGCGTGCTACTCTAAAGTGAACAAATACGGTTTAATCGAAACCCCGTATCGCAAAGTAGTCAACGGGAAAGTAACTGATCAAATTGAAGAATTGACTGCTGACGCGGAAGACGATAAATTTGTAGCCCAGGCCAACACGCCTACCACTAAAGACGGTAAAATTGATACCGACGCCGTGGCCTGCCGTGTGCGTGCCGACTACCCGATGATTGCTCCCAAACAAGTGGATTACATGGACGTATCTCCCTTGCAAGTAATCAGCGTATCAGCTGCACTCATTCCGTTCTTGGAACACGACGACGCCAACCGTGCTTTGATGGGTTGTAACATGCAACGCCAGGGCGTACCGCTACTCATGCCGGAAGCTCCGTATGTGGGTACCGGTATTGAACACGAAGTGGCGCGCGACTCGGGTACTTCTGTGGTAGCCAAACGTGCCGGCCGTGTACAATTTGCCGATGCTTCCAAAATTGTAGTGGAAGCCAAAGACGGTACGTGTGATGTTTATGAACTTTTGAAATATAAACGTTCCAACCAAGATACTTGTATCAACCAACACCCGATCGTAAAAACCGGCGACGACGTCAAGGCCCGCCAAGTAATTGCCGACGGTCCGGCTATGGACAACGGCTACTTAGCCTTAGGGCGCAATATGCTCGTTGGTTTTATGTGCTGGGAAGGATATAACTACGAAGACGCTATCTTGGTATCCAGCCGTTTAATTAAAGAAGACGTATTTACCTCCGTGCATTTGCACGAATTTACGGTAGATGCCCGTAACACCAAATTGGGCGCCGAAGAAATTACCCGCGATATTCCGAACATTGGTACAGAAGCTTTGTCCCACTTGGATAACGATGGTATCGTCTTCCCCGCTACCGTAGTAGAACCCGGGGATATTTTAGTAGGTAAAGTAACCCCCAAAGGCGAACAACAACTTACGCCGGAAGAACGCCTCTTAAAGGTAATCTTTGGTAAAAAAGCCGATGATGTAGTGGACGCTTCTTTGCGCGTACCGCCCGGTACCAGCGGAAAAGTTTTAGGTACCCGCGTATTTGTGCGCAAAGAAAAACTTACTAAAGAAGAAGAAAAGAAACGTGCCGCCGCGTTGTTAGATGAACGTGATAACACGATTGCTCTTTTAAAAGAACAACGCAAAACCGCCATTGCCAATGCGCGCGAAACGATTAAAAATGCTTCTTCTCTTAAGAAGGAAGAAGAGCGCTTGAATGCTCTTTATAAACTTTTGGAAAAGAAAGCCGAAGAGCATTACCGCCGCGAAAGCGAATTCTCCAAACAAGGCGATGAGCTTGCGGTAACGGTCAATAAATCTGTCAAAGTGTATATTGCCTCTAAACGCAAATTACACGTAGGGGACAAAATGTCCGGCCGCCACGGAAACAAAGGTGTGGTTGCCCGCATTTTGCCGGAAGAAGATATGCCGTTCCTCCCGGATGGCACGCCGCTTGATATCGTGCTTTCCCCGCTAGGTATTCCTTCTCGTATGAACGTAGGCCAACTTTTGGAAACTATGCTCGGTTGGGCGGCGCATTACTTGCATTATAATGCCGCCACCCCTGTATTCGATGGCCCGAGTGAAGAAGAAGTGGTCAACCAAGTGCGCAAAGCCAAAGAAAAAATCTTGGATGATAAGGGCTTAAAAGGTAAAGCACGCGAAGAATATGCTGCCAAGTACTTACCCGATGACTACTGCCGCATTACGCTCTACGACGGAAGAACCGGTGAACCTTTTGAAGAAAAAGTAACCATTGGTTACATGTACATGATGAAACTAATCCACTTGGTGGAAGATAAAGTACACTCTCGTTCCACGGGACCTTACAGCTTAATTACGCGCCAACCGTTGGGTGGTAAAGCGCAATTTGGTGGTCAGCGTTTCGGGGAAATGGAAGTATGGGCCATGGAAGGGTACGGTGCTACGTACACCTTGCAAGAGTTCTTGACTGTCAAATCAGACGATTACGATGGCCGCACCAAGATGTATGAATCCATTGTAAAGGGCAAAGCCCCCACCTCCCCCGGTGTGCCGGAATCCTTTAAAGTTTTAATTAAAGAATTGCAGGCCTTAGGGTTAAGCGTGGATCTATTGCAGAAACACGAAAACGGTGATAGCACCGTTGTAGAAACTGCTGATAAACCTGCCGCAGCGGCTTCCGCGGCGAGCGAAGAGGAAGCCAAATAGGCGGGAGAATAACACATGCAAACGAAAAAAGTGAAGAAAAACAACGACTTAAACTTTTTTGACTTCGATGCTATTCGTTTAGGCATCGCCAGCCCGGAACAAATTAGTGCCTGGTCTTTTGGAGAAGTGAAGAAACCCGAAACCATTAACTATCGTACGCTCAAACCGGAGCGAGACGGCTTATTTTGCGAACGCATTTTCGGGCCTACGAAAGACTTTGAATGTGCGTGCGGAAAATACCGCTGGCCGAAATACAAAGGCATTAAATGTGATCGTTGCGGTGTAGAAGTGACCGAAGCCAAAGTACGTCGCGAACGCATGGGTCATATTGAACTGGCTGTGCCGGTGGCCCACGTGTGGTTCCTGCGTAAAAATCCGTCTCGTATTGGTATTTTGTTAGATCAACGCACGAGCGATTTGGAACGTGTAGTTTATTACGCGGCCTACGTTGTGTTGGAAGATTGTATCGATAATGTAACCGGCCGTCCGGATTTCAAAAAAGGTACACTCCTTTCCGATGCCCAAGTGCGCGAAGCGCGTAAAAAACACGGTTCTCGCCTAAAAGTAGATATCGGTGCTCCGGCTATTAAGACCCTTTTGGAAGGCATTGATTTTGATAAAGAAATCCCTGCTTTGCACGAACAGCTTAAAAACACCCAAAGCGAAGCCGAACGCACCAAACTCATCCGCCGTATTAAAACGATGGAAGAGTTTAAAGAAAGCGGCAACCGCCCGGAATGGATGATTTTAAGCGTACTGCCTGTCATTCCGCCGGATTTGCGCCCGCTCGTTCCGCTCGATGGTGGACGCTTTGCAGCTTCTGATTTGAACGATTTATATCGTCGTATTATTAACCGCAACAACCGTCTCAAACACATCGAATCCTTGCGTGCGCCCGAAGTAATGATTTACAACGAAAAGCGTCTCTTGCAAGAAGCAGTGGATGCCTTGATTGAAAACGGTGCTCGCGGTAAAGTATTTATTGGCCCCGGCGGCAGACCTCTCAAATCCCTTTCCGATAGTATTAAAGGGAAACATGGTCGTTTCCGCCAAAACTTACTTGGTAAACGTGTAGACTATTCCGGTCGTTCCGTAATTGTGGTTGGCCCGAATTTGAAAATCCATCAATGCGGCTTGCCTAAACTTATGGCGCTAGAGTTATTCAAACCGTTTATCATCGGCGAACTCATGAAGAAAGAAGGGACAACTCTTAAATCTGCCAAAAAGATGTTAGAGAAAGTCCGTCCGGAAATCTGGGATATTTTGGAAAAAGTAACCCAATCTCACCCGGTCATGCTCAACCGTGCTCCGACCTTGCACCGCTTGGGTATTCAAGCCTTTGAGCCGGTGCTGATTGAAGGTAAAGCCATTCAGCTACATCCTTTAACCTGTGCCGCTTTCAACGCTGACTTCGACGGTGACCAGATGGCTGTACACGTGCCACTTTCTTTGGAAGCTCAAATGGAAGCCCGCACCCTGATGTTGGCTTCTAACAACATTTTGTCCCCCGCTTCCGGTAGACCGATTGCGGCTCCTTCCCATGATATGGTGTTGGGCGTTAACTGGATTACTACCGTCAAAGACGGAGATATCGGTGAAGGTGGTATTTACGGTTCTAAAGATGAAGCCTTGGTAGCTTTGGAATATGGCAAACTTTCGTATCACGCCAAAATTAAAGTGCGTGGAATGAACGCAGTGCCGGAACTGGATGCCAAAGGCAAGACTATCACTGATCCTGCCCAATGGAAAGATTTTACTTCCGTGGGACGTATTATTTTCAACCAAGCGTTGCCGAAAGGATGGGAATTTATCAACAAGACCATCGGCAAAAAAGAATTAGGTGCTTTAGTAGACGAATGTTACAAGAGCAAAAAGTATGGTCGCGCTGCGGCTGTACAACTTTTGGATAACATTATGAAGATGGGGTATCACTATGCTACCTTATCCGGGCTGTCTATCTCTATTGCCGATATGACTATTCCTACTGCCAAAAAGGACATGATTAAAAAAGCTAAAGCCGAAGTAGCTAAGATTCAAGCTCAGGCTGAAGCCGGTATCATTACTGAAGGCGAACGCTATAATAAAGTCATCGATATCTGGACCCGCGTTACCGATGACGTAGCCAACGAACTTTTCAAAGAAATGAAAAAGTTTGAAGAATCCAAATACGATCCTACTAATAAAGAACATAGCGGCCAGCGCTTTAACTCTGTCTATTTAATGGCAGATTCCGGTGCGCGCGGATCTCGTCAACAGGTACGCCAGCTTGCCGGTATGCGCGGACTAATGGCTAAACCGCAGAAAAAATTAACCGGTGGTCAGGGTGAAATTATTGAAAACCCGATTACCGCTAACTTCCGCGAAGGCTTGTCCGTACTCGAATACTTTATTTCCACGCACGGTGGACGTAAAGGTTTGTCTGATACCGCCTTGAAAACGGCCGACGCCGGTTATTTAACCCGCCGCTTAGTGGACGTTGCCCATAACGTTGTAATTACCGAAGAAGATTGCGGTACGCACAACGGCATTGTGGTTAAATCTTTAATGAGCGGGGAAGAGATGGTGGAACCGTTAGATGAACGTATTTTGGGACGCACTTCGTTAGAAGATGTAGTGGTCAAAGTGCAAAAATCCAACGGCAAAGAAGAAGAAAAAACCATCATCAAAGAAGGCGATTTAATTACCTTAGAACAAGCCAAAGAAGTAAAGAAGTACGGTGTAGAATCTGTACGTATTCGCTCGGTACTCACCTGTGAAGCTTCTTACGGTGTATGTGCTAAATGTTACGGTTTGTCCTTAGCTACGGCTTCTAACAGTAACCCAGGTGACTCGGTCGGTATTATTGCCGCCCAGTCCATCGGCGAACCTGGTACGCAGTTAACACTCCGTACGTTCCACATCGGTGGTACGGCCTCGCGTGTACTTTCTCGCAGCCAAGCTGTAGCGGATATGGATGGTAAAGTAACGTTTAAAGACGTTAAAATTATTACCAACCAATATGATAACCAAATCTGCATTTCCAGAAACGGCTCTATCTTTGTAACCGCTGGAAATGGTACAATAAAAGAATACAAAATTCAGTACGGTGCTACTATCTTGACCCAAGATAAAGCTACCGTGAAGAAAGGCGCTCTGCTTGCCGAGTGGGACCCTCACTCCATCCCGGTGCTTGCGGAAACGAAAGGGACCGTGAAGTTGACCGATGTAATTGAAGGTATCACCTTGCAAGAAGAACGCAACAAAGTGACCGGCGTTATCGAACGCAAAATTACGGCTTCGCGCGGCGGAAAACACAACCCCCGCATCAGCATCAGCGGTAAAGGCAAAGGAATTAACTTGCCGCTGCCTATTGATACTATCTTAATGGTAGAAGACGGCGAAGAAGTAAACCCCGGCGACGTGCTTGCTAAGATCGGGCGCGAAGCGGGCGGCACCAAAGATATTACGGGCGGTTTGCCCCGTATCGCGGAGTTGTTCGAAGCCCGCAGACCCCACAACCCGGCTATCATTTCCGAGTTTGAAGGGATTGTAAGCTTGGAAACTTCGCCCAAAGGTTTAATTGAAGTTGTCGTGCGGAACGAAGAGACCAACCAGGTCAAGCAGTATAGCATTCCGCAAGGCAAACACTTAGTAGTATATGAAGGTGACCATGTAGGTGTGGGTGAAGCCCTTACCGACGGCGCCATTGATCCTCACGACGTGCTGCGCGTGAAGGGCGAAAAAGAAGCACAAGAGTTCCTATTAAACGCCATCCAAGAAGTGTACCGCTTGCAGGGCGTAACCATTAACGACAGACATATTGAGGTTATTGTCCGTCAAATGTTAGGGAACGTGAAAATTCTGGATGCGGGAGATACCCACTTCCTAAAAGGAGAAGTCATCAGCCGTGGCCGCTGGCTGCGCGAAAACGCCAAGATGAAAGCCGCAGGCAAACGCTTGGCCGATGCTGAAACGATCCTGTTAGGTATTAGTAAAGCGTCTATCGCGTCCGAATCGTTCATTTCCGCGGCTTCGTTCCAAGAAACCACCAAGGTTTTGACGGACGCCGCCATTGAAGGCAAAATTGACGAATTGCAAGGCCTCAAAGAAAATGTAATCGTAGGCCATTTGATCCCCGCGGGTACTGGTATTTCCGCGCGGCAAATTGCCAAAGAGTTTAATCAAAAACGCAAAGAAACTAAATAGGAGAGAAGTAATGCCAACAGTAAATCAATTAGTAAAATACGGCCGGGCAAAAGAACAAAACAGAACAAAATCGCCCGCGTTGCAAGCCTGCCCCCAACGGCGCGGTGTTTGCACCCGTGTTTACACCACCACCCCTAAAAAACCAAACTCTGCACTTCGCAAAGTGGCTCGTGTGAAATTGACCTCCAAGATGGAAGTCACTGCTTACATCCCGGGTGTGGGACACAACTTGCAAGAACACTCCATCGTGCTCGTGCGCGGTGGCCGTGTGAAAGACTTGCCAGGTGTGCGCTATCACATCATCCGCGGCGCCTTAGATGCCGCCGGCGTTGAAAACAGAAAACAAGGCCGCTCGCTTTATGGTGTAAAACGCCCTAAAGCCGCTAAATAATTTTTTAGGAGTGAATTAAGAATATGCCAAGAAAAGGTTTAAGACCCAGAGACAGAAGACCGCTCCCCGCGCCGGATTATAAATATAATTCCGTGCTCGTGGCCCGGTTTATTAACAAATTAAATTTTGAAGGCAAAACTGCCACCGCTGAGCGCATTTTGGATGACGCCATGGCCATCATTGCCGAAAAGACCAAAGAAAATGCTTTAGATGTTTTCAACAAATGTATTGAAAACGTACGCCCCTTGGTGGAAGTAAAAGCCCGCCGCGTGGGGGGTGCTAACTATCAAGTGCCTACCGAAGTAAAACCCTTGCGCAGCACTACTTTAGCCATGCGCTGGTTAATCGATGCCGCCCAAAGCCGCAAAGGCCGTCCGATGGCTGAAAAATTAGCCGAAGAAATTATTTTGGGCTCTAAGAAAGAAGGCACCGCGTTCAAAAAACGCGAAGATGTGCACCGCATGGCTGAAGCCAACCGCGCGTTTGCTCATTTTAAATGGTAATTCGGGATTAGAAAGATATGGCTGAATTTAAAACCTATCCGTTAGAGAAAATCCGTAACATTGGTATTATCGCGCACATCGATGCCGGTAAGACCACCACTTCCGAACGTATTTTGTATTATACCGGTAAAGTGCACAAAATCGGTGAAACGCACGATGGTGCGTCCGTAACCGACTGGATGGAACAAGAACGTGAACGCGGTATTACCATTACCTCCGCGGCCATCTACTGTGTATGGAAAGATTGTCAGTTAAACATTATTGACACTCCCGGACACGTGGACTTCACAGCCGAAGTAGAACGTTCCTTGCGCGTGCTCGACGGCGCTGTATGCTGCTTTGACGGCGTACAGGGCGTAGAACCGCAATCCGAAACTGTGTGGCGTCAGGCCGATAAATACCACGTACCGCGAATTGCTTACATCAACAAGATGGACCGCATCGGTGCGGACTTTATCCGCTCAGCAAACTCCATTAAAGAGAAACTCGGTGGTAATGCTTGTCCGATTCAATTGCCGATCGGCGCCGAAGACAAATTTGTCGGTGTGATTGACCTGGTCAAAATGAAAGGTATTGTATGGGATGGCGACCATAACGGCGCTACCTTTACCGAAGGGGACATCCCGGCTGAATCTTTAGAGTTAGCCAAAAAGTACCGCAACGAAATGATTGAAAAACTCGCCGATTTCGACGAAGCAATCATGGAGCGCTACTTAAACGGCGAAACCGAATTTACGGAAAAAGAAATCAAAACAGCCATCCGCAAAGGTACATTAACGGGTAAATTCTTCCCCGTTATCTGCGGTTCTTCGTACAAAAACAAAGGCGTGCAGCCCTTGTTAGATTGTGTAAACGACTATCTACCCTCTCCTGTAGATGTGCCACCTGTAAAAGGTACCGATCCGAATACCGGCGAAGAAGTGTTCCGCAAACCGTCTAATAGCGAACCTTTCTGCGGACTTATTTTTAAAGTTCAAACCGATCCTTTTGTGGGAAAGTTAAGCTTCTTCCGCATTTATTCCGGTGTGATTAAAGCCGGGGATGCGGTTTATTTCCCGGGCAAAAATGCCACGGAGCGCTTTGGCCGTATGATGCGTATGATGGCCGATAAACGCGAAGAAGTAAAAGAGCTTTCTGCGGGTGAAATTGCTGCTACGGTGGCTATTAAAAACTCCCGCGTGGGGCAGACCATTTGTTCCCCCGATCATCCGATCGTGCTCGAAAGCATTACCTTCCCCGAACCTGTAATCTCCATCGCTGTGGAGCCCAAATCCAAAGCCGATGAAGAAAAAATGTCCAACGCCTTGGCGCGCTTAGCCGAAGAAGACCAAACCTTCCGCGTGCGCACCGATGAAGAAACCGGCCAGACCGTAATTAGCGGTATGGGTGAATTGCACTTGGACATCATCGTGGATCGTATGAAACGCGAATTTAACGTGCAAGCCAACGTAGGCGCGCCGCAAGTGGCCTACCGCGAAACCATCACCAAGACCGTCGAACAAGAAACCAAGTTCGTACGTCAGTCCGGTGGACGCGGTCAATATGGTCACGTATTCTTGCGCTTAGAGCCGCAAGAGAAAGGCAAAGGCTTTGAGTTCGTCAACGAAATTACTCAGGGCCGCATTCCCAAAGAATATATTCCTGCCATTGAAAAAGGCTGCCGCGAAGCTTTGGACAGCGGTGCCATGGCGGGTTACCCCTTAGTGGACATTAAAGTAGCCGTGTTTGACGGTTCGTTCCACGAGGTAGACTCTTCGGAAATGGCCTTTAAAATTGCCGCTTCTATGGCTCTTAAAGACGGTGCCAAAAAAGCAGCTCCCGTCATCTTGGAACCGATTATGAAAGTAGAAGTAGTCGCTCCGGAAGCCAACCTCGGTGATATCATCGGGGACTTGAGCTCCCGCCGCGGTCAAATCGGCGAGATGGGTGTGCGCGGCAACGTACGCTATGTACGTGCCGAAGTACCGCTGGCTGAAATGTTCGGGTATGCCACCAACGTGCGCTCCTTGTCTCAAGGTCGCGCCTCGTTTACGATGGAACCGAGCCACTACGCCGAAGTGCCTGCCAACGTCGCTAAAGCGATTGTGGAAAAACGCACCGCTGCTAAAGTGGAAGCCTAACCTAAGACGTTTCTTTGCAAAAATAGCCCCGGTTTTCGCCGGGGCTTTTTTATTAGATAATTTGATTAAATAATCTCTCTAGTGGGGATCTTTTTAAGCGTCGGGGTGCTTTCGCGGATGCCCTTTAAAGCCGGCACGGCCGTCACATGTAGCGCAAGCACAATGCTTTTCCCCTTTTTGGACAACGCTTCCTCAATGCCGGCTAGCGTTTGCCCGGTAGCAAAGATATCATCTATGTAGATATAGTGTGTATGTTTGGCCAATAAGTCACTATCTATTTCCATATCGTAGTCATCATATTCGTTGGTGATATGGAATACATACGGCTTATTAGGGATTTTACCTTTTTTGCGTACTAATAAAAGAGGCAGCCCCAGTTTGTAAGCAATAGGCGCTCCAAACAAAAAACCGCGTGCCTGTGGCGTAATGATGGCCGCTTTTTTAAGCGTATCAGCGGGGAGCTCTTTGGCAATCAGCATGCAAAACTTGTCAACGGCCGCCTGAAAGCAAACGGGGTTATTTAACAAGCCGTTAATATCAATAAAATTGACACCCTTAACGGGGAAATCTTTTACAATAGTAAGTCCGTAATCTTTTGTCATAATATTCTTTACAAATCAACTCAATTATTATATAATATTTTCAACAGGAAAAATGTCGGTTTTACGCACTTGGTGAACGTGTTAAGAAACTAGACATGCTAACAAATAATTTAGTATAATAAACTGTACTGAGTTATTTTAAACGGTAGGATTTCCTAACTTGTCCGACGGGAACGGAGGACAGGTATAGGGTTTTCTGCCGATAAATAATTTGAAACAAAACTGTTAAGGAAAAACTAAAAATGGCAGAAAAAACCGCTAAAAAAGCCAACGTAATTGGCCAAGAAAGAATCCGCATTAAACTGCGTTCTTATGACCATCGCATGTTAGACGCTTCTGTTTCGCGCATTGTAGAAACCGCGCAAAAAACGGGCGCTATCGTGGCGGGTCCTGTGCTCTTGCCGGTTCGGATTAAAAAGTACACCGTACTTCGCTCTCCCCATACCGATAAGAAAAGCAGAGAACAGTTTGAAATGCGTATTCATAAACGCTTAATTGATCTAAAAAGCCCCACCTCTAAAACCGTGGATGAGTTGATGAAACTCGACTTGCCCGCCGGTGTAGATGTGGCCATTAAAAGCAACTAAGGAAAATAAACACGTATGACAGAAGAAAATAAAAATGCTGCTGGTGCCCAAGAGGCAACTACTGTTGCTGAACCGGCCAAAGCAGAAACTGTCAAAGAAGCTCCGGCTACGTTTCGTTTCGTAATCGGCGAGAAAGTGGGCATGACCCAGCTCTTTGATGAAAAAGGCAACCTGCATGGCGTATCCGTTGTAAAAGCGGGCGATTGCAAAGTTGTGCGTGTCAGAACCCAAGAAAAAGACGGCTACAACGCCGTTTGTGTGGGTTTTGGCGAAGTGAAAGAAAGCAAACTTAATAAACCCGAAATGGGCTACTTCAAAAAAGCTAATGTTACTCCGGTCAAACACATGAAGGAATGCCGTGTTGACGACGTAACTGGTTTTGAAATTGGTCAAGTCATTTCACTTGAAAAAATCTTTAAACCCGGCGACTATGTAGACGTGCAGGGCAAAATTAAAGGCCACGGCTTTGCTGGCGGTATGAAACGCCACGGCTTTGCCGGCCAACCGGATTCGCACGGTCAATCTGACCGCAGCCGCGCTCCGGGGTCTTTAGGTTCCCGCCGCTCTTTGGGTAAGGTAATTTCCGGTCAACGCATGGCCGGCCACTATGGTACCACCACCCATACAGTAGCCAAGATTGAAGTTATTAAGGTAGATAGCGAAAACGGTCTTTTATTCTTAAAAGGTTCCGTTCCGGGGGCCCGCGGGTCCATCGTTTCCGTCTTAGAAACTTCCAAATACAAAAAACACTATGTAGCACCGCAACAGCAGAAAGTATCTGCTTCTAAGGCTGCTAACAAGAAGTAAGGACTTGGACCTATGGAAACAAAAGTTTTAGATTTAACTGGAAAAGAAACGGGAACTATTTCTCTGCCGGATTCTTTATTCGGTGTGAAAGCCAACCCGACTTTCTTGCACGAAGTCATTACCGCTTTTTTGGCTAACCAACGCAGCGGTACGGCTGATGTGAAAACCCGTGCGGAAGTTTCCGGTACGGGTAAGAAACCGTGGAAACAAAAAGGTACCGGCCGCGCCCGTCAAGGGTCTTTGCGCGCGGTACAATTCCGCCACGGCGGTGTAGCTTGGGGTCCTACTCCTCATTCCTACCGCCAAGATTTACCTGCTGCCAAACGCCGCACCGCGCTTGCCATGGCTCTTTCAACCAAACTCGCCGAAGGCAATTTGGTGGTGTTGGAATCTTTGAAATTCAAAGAGCCCAAAACCAAAGCGTTTGCCGACGTAATGAAAGCGGTTGCCGCTGGGCGCAAACCGTTGGTGCTCGACAATTTTGCCGATGAAAACACCAAATTGGCCTGCCGCAATGTAGCGGGCTTAACCCACATGCAAACGCAAGATATCAATGCGTATGAAGTACTCAACAGCACCAAAGTGATTTTCACCAAAGATGCGGTTGATACGCTTACCAAAACGTTTGCCAAGGAGGCCAACTAATGTCCGGCGTGTATAATACGTTAAAAAAGCCCCTCTTAACCGAGAAAAGTTTAATTGAACGCGATACCCACAATCGCTACGGATTTATCGTAGCTAAAAACGCGTCCAAGGGCGAAATTAAAACCGCGGTGGAAAATCTTTTCAACGTAACCGTTGTAAAAATTAACACAATTTCCGTCACGGGTAAGACCCATCGTATGGGTCGTTTCGAAGGCAAACGCCCTGACTACAAAAAAGCGTTTGTTACTTTGAAAGAAGGCGATAAAATCGAAGTGGTGGAAACCACTGCGAAGTAGCTAAGGAGATACTACTAACTATGCCTATTAAATCGTTTAGACCTTATACCCCTTCTCGCAGAACGATCACGGTGTCGGATTATTCCGATATTACCAAGACCACTCCCGAGAAGCGCTTAACGAAAGGTCTTCGCAAAACTGGTGGAAGAAATAACACCGGTATGGTTATGGTACGTCACATTGGCGGTGGCCACAGACGTGCTTACAGACAAATTGATTTTAGAAGAGAAAAATACGGCGTACCGGCTAAGGTCGTTTCTGTGGAATACGATCCCAACCGCAGCGCGCGCATTTGTCTTTTAAACTACGCTGACGGTGACAAGAGATATATCTTGCAACCTGTAGGCGTACAAGTGGGCGATACATTGATGTCCGGTCCGACTGCTGATATTAAAGTGGGTAACTGCCTTGCTTTGAAATATATCCCTGAAGGTACTTTTATCCACGCTATCGAACTCAAAGTCGGCAAAGGTGCGCAACTAGCGCGCAGCGCGGGCTCTCAAGCACAGTTAATGGCTAAAGAAGCCGGTTATGCCCACATCAAAATGCCGTCTGGCGAAATTCGCTTAGTTCCTAGCGATTGCTGCGCCACGATCGGCCAAGTCGGCAACGTAGACCATGGCAACATCGTCATCGGTAACGCCGGCCGCAACCGCCATTTGGGTAATCGCCCGACGGTACGCGGTAGCGCGATGAACGCTGTAGATCACCCGATGGGTGGTGGCCGCGGTCATGGTAAAGGCGGCAACATTCCGCGCTCTCCGTGGAACCAACCGTCCCGCGGTCTGAAGACCCGCTCCACCAAGAAAGCCTTTGGCTGGATGATTGTGAGCGACAGAAGAAAAAACAAGGTTAAATAAGTATGGGAAGATCAACTAAAAAAGGTCCGTTTGTAGACTTAAACCTGTTGGAAAAGGTTCAAGCAATGAATGCTTCCAACGAAAAGAAACCTATTAAAACTTGGGCGAGAGCGTGCACGATTGTGCCGGAATTCGTAGGCCACACCTTCTTGGTGCACAATGGCCGCAAGTTCCTCCCCATCTACGTTTCCGAACGTATGGTAGGTTATAAACTCGGTGAATTTTCGTTCACCCGGTTGTTCAAAGGTCACGGTGGTATCACCAAAGATTCCACGGCCTTGAAATAAGATTGAGGATTTGATATGGAAGCTTGTGCAAAAGCCAAATTTCAACGCTACGGCAGCCGCCGTGTAAACTTAGTGTTGGACCAAATCCGCGGCAAAAACGTAAAAGCAGCAGAAGAAGTATTACCGTTTGTTGCTAAACGCACCGCTGACTTGGTAGCCAAAACCTTACACAGTGCCGCCGCTAACTTGCAAGTCAAAGCCGGTAAAAAGCTTGACTTCAGTCACGTCTATATTAAAGAGGCGTTTGCGAACTTAGGCCCCAGTGGTCATCTTCGCAGAGTGCAACCCGGTCCGCAAGGCCGTGCGATGCCCTACAAAAAGAGTATGTGTCATTTGACAGTTATTGTCACCGACGAAAAGAAAGGAGGCCGCTAATTTATGGGACATAAGATTCATCCCCGGTCTATTCGCTTAGGATACATCCAAGATTGGCGCTCCCGCTGGTTCGCGCCGAAAAATATGCCGGCGCTCATTTTAGAAGATGCCCAAATTCGTAAACACATTGACGGCAAATTCGAAATGGCGGCTATCAGCTATGTCGGTATTGAAAGAGCCGGTGCGTTCTTGCGCGTAAACATTCACACTGCCCGCCCGGGTGTTGTGATTGGTAAAAAAGGTGCTGATATTGAGGCCCTTCGCAAAGAATTAGAAGCCATGACCGGCAGCAAAACGTTTGTAAACGTAATCGAAATTAAGAACCCGGAAACGGATGCCCAATTAGTAGCGCAAAACATTGCTCAACAATTGGAAAAACGTGCCCACTACGGCGCTGCCATGAAGAAAGCTATTGAAAAAGCTCTCTCCGGTAAAGCCTTGGGTATTAAGATTATGGTATCCGGTCGTTTAGGTGGTGCGGAAATTGCCCGTACCGAATGGAAACGTGAAGGCCGCGTACCGTTGCATACCTTGTGTGCCGATATCGATTACGGTTTCACCGAAGCCAACACCATCAGCGGTAAAATTGGTGTAAAAGTGTGGATTTTCAAACGCACTCATTTCGCCAAATCTCCCAAAGAGATTATGAACGAACTCAAAAAACACCGCGACATGGAATCTGGCGCAACCGAAGGAGCCGCAGAAACGGCTGCCACGGAGGCCAAATAGAGGTAACGAACTATGTTGATGCCGAAAAGAGTAAAATATCGTAAACCTTTTAGCGCTCCGCGCATTAAAGGCAACGCCAAACGCGGAACAGAAGTGGTCTTTGGGGAGTATGGTTTAAAAGCCCTCGAACCCAAATGGATCACCGCGCGCCAAATTGAAGCGGCTCGTATTACCTTGTCTCGTTTCATTAAGAAAAAAGGTAAATTGTGGATCCGCATTTTCCCGGATAAAGCTATTACCAAACACCCCGCCGAAACTCGTATGGGTAAAGGTAAAGGTGCGCCCGAATACTGGGCTGCCGTGGTAAAACCGGGCCGGATTTTGTTTGAACTCGAAGGTGCTAGCGAAGAGGACACGAAACGTGCCATGCGCTTAGCCTCCGACAAACTGCCGATTAAAACTAAATTGGTAACCAGAAGGTAAGGTATGAAAACCAACGAAAAAGCAGATTTGAAGAAAAAATCTTTAGCCGAGCTTAACGAAGCACTCGGCAAAGCCCAAGAAAAGAAATTCAACCTTCTTTTCAAACACAGCACCACGCCCTTGGCTAACCCCATGGAACTGCGCGCTGTAAGACGCGAGATCGCCCTTCTGCAGACGTTAATCAACCAGAAGGCTGCGGCGAAATAGAGGTTTGTATGGAAAATAAAGAAACCCGCGCTCAACGCAAAGTGCTTACCGGTGTAGTAGTGTCTGACAAAATGGACAAAACCCGCACCGTACAAGTGGAACGCTTGGTACATGATGCTCGTTATGGCAAAACGCTTAAACGCGCTACCAAATTCCATGCGCACGACGAAGCGAACGAAAGCAAACAGGGCGACAAAGTAGAAATTATGAGCACTCGCCCCGTTTCTAAAACGACCAAATGGCGTGTTTCCAAAATTGTGGAAAAAGCCAGAGCATAGTTAGGAGTTACTTAACGTATGATTCAATTAAGAAGCATCCTCAATGTGGCCGACAATTCTGGCGCCCGTAAAGTACAATGCTTTAAGGTGCGCGGTGGCCACCATCGGGATATTGCAACCCTCGGAGATGTAATTATGTGCCGCCATTAAAAAAGGCGACGTGGTACGTGCTGTAGTAGTGCGCGTAGCCCGTGAAAAAAGACGCAAAGACGGTTCCTATATTCGTTTTGATGACAACGCTGTTTGCATCATTAACGACAATGGCGAACCCAAAGGCACCCGTGTATTCGGCCCGATTGCCCGTGAACTTCGGGAAAAGAATTTCTTGAAGATCATCTCTTTAGCACCGGAGGTAGTATAGGTATGAACGTGAAAACGAAAGATACCGTGCTCATTTTAGCCGGTAAAGACAAAGGCAAAAAAGGCGAAGTGAAATCTGTCAATCCGACGAAAAACACCGTTGTAGTAGCCGGTGTAAATATGGTTTCTAAACACCAAAAGCCTTCTCAAAATAAGCAAGGCGGCATTGTGCAGGTAGAAGCCCCGATCCACGCTTCCAACGTGGCGGTCGTCTGCCAAAAATGCAAAAAAGCCATGACGCCCAAAGTGCAAATTACGGCCGACGGTAAAAAAACCCGTGTCTGCCGCAAATGCAATGAAGCAATTATCTAAGTAGGTACTGAAAATGACTGCTAAGAAAGAAACGAAAGTAACCAAGGCCCCGGAAGGATACGTTCCTTCGCTGCAGGCCCTGTACAAAGAGAAAGTGCTTCCGGCCTTGCTCAAAGAAATGGGTGTAAAAAGCCCTATGGCCGCGCCAAAACTGACTAAAATTGTCATCAATATCGGCGTAAAAGAAGCCCGCGAAGATATTAAAGCGATGGAAATCGCCAAGAGCGATTTAACTGCCATCGCCGGACAAGCCGCCCAGGTACGCCGGGCCAAAAAGTCCATTTCTAACTTCAAATTGCGTGAAGGTATGCCCATTGGGGTCCGCGTAACTTTACGTGGTGCCCGCATGTATGAATTCATGGAACGCTTTATTTCTATTGCATGCCCGCGCATCCGCGACTTCCAAGGCTTCAACCCGAGCTTTGACGGGAGAGGCAACTTGAACTTGGGGATTAAAGAACACTACATTTTCCCGGAAATTGATGTGGAAAAATCTCCCAAAGCCTATGGTATGAACATTACGTTTGTAACCACAGCCGACAACGATAAGAACGGTCGTTTGCTCATGGATTACATGGGAATGCCGTTCCGCAAATCGGGTAAATAAGGAGCAAAGAACATGGCTACGAAAGCATGGGTTGCAAAAATGGCAAAAGACCAAAAATTTGCTGTGCGCTACCATAACAGATGTCAAATCTGTGGTCGTGCTCGCGGATATTATCGCGACTTCGGTCTATGCCGTATCTGCCTGAGAAAAATGGCTCACCAGGGATTAATCCCCGGTCTTAAAAAATCCAGTTGGTAATTTACAGGAGGAGGTGCCTAGCCGGGCCAACTCTGTGCAAAACAGAAAGTGGTTTGGAGGGCAGCCTTAGATTATGGATCCAATCGCAGATTTCTTAACTAGAATAAGAAACGCAAATATGAAGAAAAAAGAAAAAGTGGATATTCCTTTTTCTAAAATCAAAACTGAAATTGCGCGCATCCTCAAAGAAGAAGGATATATTGCCAATTTCAAAGCCGTCCACAATGAAACGAAGGGCGGCGTGGTCAGAGTATTTTTGAAATACACGCCCGAAAACGAATGTGTAATCCAAGGTTTGAAACGTGTTTCCAAACCGGGTTCCCGCGTTTATAGTGCTTATGATAACATTCCTAAAGTGCGCGGTGCGTTTGGTATTTCTATCTTGTCCACTTCTAAAGGTTTGATGACCGATGCACAAGCCAAAGCGGCCAAAATCGGCGGCGAAATCTTGTGCCAAGTGTGGTAATGGGGGAATTATGAGCAGAATTGGTAAAAAAGTAATCAACGTTCCCGCTAAAACCAAAGTGGAAATTAAAGATAATGTAATTACCGCTACGGGCGCTTTAGGCTCCTTGTCCTACACTGTTCCAGCCGGTATTACTCCTAAGCTCGATAACGGTGCGCTTACGTTCACCATTGAAGAAAAAGACTACAAAGCATTAAATGCGTTACATGGTACAACCCGTGCTAACGTATCTAATATCATTGAAGGTGTCACCAATGGTTTTGAAAAAACCTTGGAAATCAATGGGTTGGGATATCGCGCCAGCGTAGCCGGTAAGAAACTCAATCTCGAATTAGGTTTCTCTCACCCGGTCAATTTAGACATTCCCGAAGGCCTCACGGTAACCGTCGATGGTAAAACCGGGTTTGTCACCATCAAAGGTAGCAACAAGTTTTTAGTTGGTGACTTTGCTGCTAAGATCCGCCGCATCCGCCCGCCGGAGCCCTACAAAGGCAGCGGTATTAAATACCAAGGCGAACATATTGCTCGCAAAGCTGGTAAGACCGCAGCGGGAGGTAAATAATTATGGCTACTAAACAAGAAAGATATCAATATAGAAAAGACCGCAGCCGTGGGCATCTATTGAAAAACGGTGCACACCGCCCGCGCTTATCTGTATACAGAAGCTTGAAATACATGTACGCCCAAATTGTTGATGACAATACGCACAGCACGTTAGTGTCTGCGACCACGTTGTCTAAAGAATTTGAAGGCAAATTTGATACCTCCGCCAAGAGCATCGAAGCCGCTAAAGCCCTCGGTGCTGCTATTGCTAAAAAGGCACTTGATCAAGGCATTAAAGAAGTAATGTTTGATCGTGGCGGACGTGTGTACCACGGCAGAATTAAAGCGTTAGCCGATGCTGCCCGTGAAGCAGGATTAAAATTCTAAGGTCATAGGTGAATTTAATGTCCAACGAAGTGAAAAAAGAAGCGAAAGGCAAAAGAGCCGAGTTTCAAAAAGCAAAACCTGCCGCCGAAGGCAAAACGACCGTAATTAACGTCGCCCGCACCACCAAGGTAGTAAAAGGTGGTAAACGCATGGGATTCCGTGCGTTAGTGGTCGTCGGTAACGGTCAAGGTAAAGTAGGTGTTGCTATTGGCAAGGCTAACCAAGTTCAGGCCGCTATTGCAAAGGCCGAAACACATGCGCGCAAGCACATGATTACATTCCCGATTGTCGGCGATACGATTCCGCACGAAGTAATCGGCAAATTTGGCGCGGCTTCCGTATGGATGAAGCCCGCTGCTCCCGGTACCGGTGTAATCGCCGGGTCCGGTGCGCGTTTACTCTTTGAAGCTGCCGGTATTAAAGACGTATTGGCTAAGAGCTTAGGGAGCACCAATCCGTGCAACCTTGTGTATGCTACGATGGAAGCTTTCAAACAGCTCAAAAGCAAAGAGACAGTAAATGTACTGCGCGGCAAAGCTGAAAAAGTAGAAGCTGCCGCAGAAGCGCCCAAAGCCGAAGAAACAACCGAAGCCAAGGCCGCCTAGTTTTGTGGAGAGATAATATATGGTAACTTTAAATAAACTTTTCCCTAAACATGGTTCTCGTAAAGCCAAACGTCGATTGGGTATCGGCCCGGGCTCTGGCTTAGGTAACTACTGCACCAAAGGAATGAAAGGGCAAACCTCTCGTTCCGGTAACACCCGCAAAGAAAGCAAAGAAGGTGGACAAATGCCTTTGATCCGCCATACGCCTAAAAGCGGTTTTTCCAACAAAGATTTTGCCACTCGTTACGATTACGTAAACGTGGGCTCGTTGGAAAAAATCTTTGCTGCCGGGGCAGAAGTAACCCCCGAAGCCTTGAAAAAAGCAGGTGTTATTCACTGCGCTTGCCGCGTGAAAGTGCTTGCTAACGGGACTTTGACCAAAGCCCTCAAAGTATCTGCTCATGGTTTTTCCGCCACGGCCAAAGCCGCGATTGAAAAAGCCGGCGGTACTGCAACCGTTATTGAGACGAAATAATGGCTAATAATACAGTTGCAAATATTTTTAACGCCCCCGAACTCAAAAAGCGCCTGCTCTTTGTGATCGGGGCGTTGGCAGTTTTCCGGGTGGCTGCGGCCATCCCGATACCCGGTATTAACACGGATGTATTACGTCAACTTTTTGCAGCGCACCAAAACGGTATTCTAGGGTTTATGAATATCTTTTCGGGCGGTGCATTAGGGCGTTTTTCCATTTTAGCACTGGGTATTATGCCGTACATTAACGCCTCGATTATCATGGGATTGGTGCGTGGGGCACATATTTTCCCGGCACTGGATCGCATGCACAAGGAAGGCGAAAGCGGACGGCGCAAAGAAAACCAAATTACTCGTATTTTTGCACTGTTTTTAGCCCTGTTACAAGGTGGGATGATGACGTTTGCGATTTCTCGCGTCACCGGCGCGGGAGATATTCCGGCGGTAGTGAACCCGAACTTTTTGTTCTTTGCTACCACGCTTCTTACGTTAGCGGCTGGAACGATGTTTGTGATGTGGTTAGGTGAACAGATCACCGAAAAAGGGGTGGGCAATGGTATTTCGCTCATCATCTTTGCCGGTATCGTAGATCGTTTGCCTGCTGCGATTAACGAAATCGTCAATCGTGTACAAACGGGTGAAATGGACTTCTTTGTTGCTATGGTTATTTTTGGCGCCGCGGTAGTTATTACCGCATTGGTGGTATGGTTGGAAACGGCTCAACGCCAAATTCCGGTCCAATATGCCAAACGCCAAGTAGGCAACCGCGTTTATGGCGGCCAAGCAAGTTATTTGCCGTTGAAAGTGGATCAGAGCGGGGTAATCGCTGTAATCTTTGCTTCGTCTGTGATTTCACTTCCTTTGACAATAGCCAGTTTTAACCAAGAAGCAGAATGGGCACAGAAAATTTTGAACATGTTTAATCACGGAAATGTGTGGTACATGTTGTTATTCTCCGCGCTCATTATCTTCTTCTGTTATTTTTATAACTCCATGACGATTAACCCTGCCGATTTGGCCGACAACATGAAAAAATGGGGCGGCTTTATTCCGGGGATTCGCCCTGGTGAACCGACTAAAAATTACATTGAATGGGTCATGAACCGCATTACGTTCTGGGGATCTATCTTTGTATGTTTGGTGGCGGTATTGCCAGATGCGTTCCGTGCTTATTTCGGGGTAGACTTTTACTTCGGCGGCACGGCGCTTTTAATCGTTGTAGGTGTTGCGTTAGATACGGTTGGCCAAGTGCAAGCACACTTATTGGCGCGCAATTATGAACCGTTGATGAAAGGTTCTAAGCGTATTCGCGGCCGCTGGTTTAACGTAGGACAATAAAAGTTTTAGTAAATTTCCTCTTGCATATTGTGCAAGGGGAAATTTGCCCTAAAAAAAGGAAATATTGTGAATATCATTTTGATGGGATGTCCAGGTGCTGGAAAAGGAACGCAGTCCGCTAAATTGCAGACGGTGTATCAATTGCAACACATTTCTACCGGGGATTTACTTCGGGCGGAAATGGCTTCCGGTTCCGCTTTAGGCCAGCAAGTGGCGGACATTATTAACAAGGGCAATTTGGTATCCGATGAGTTAATGATATCACTATTAGCTACACGTGTGCAGGCTACGGATAAAGGAATTATCTTTGATGGGTTCCCGCGCACAGTAGCGCAGGCTCAAGCATTGGAAAAAATGCTACAGCAATATAATCGCAGTATTACGCAAGTGGTGATGATTGATTTGCCGGAGGAAGAAGTTGTAAAGCGCCTCTCTTCACGTCGTTTGTGTAAGCAATGCGGTAAACCTGCTCCTACGGCTACCCAACCCGCATGCGACTGTGGCGGCGAGCTATATGTACGTGCCGATGATACGCCTGAAAGTGTCAAACACCGTTTGGAAGTATATCGGAAACAAACCTTACCGGTGAAAGAGTATTACCAACATTCCGGTAAGTATGTGGAAATTAATGGCAACCAAACGCCAGAAAAAGTTTTTGAGGATATTTGTTCTGTCCTTGAGAAGGCAAAATGATAGAAGTAAAAAATGAAAGCGAATTAGCTAAAATGCGGGCATCCGGCAAAGTGACGGCAGCGGTCTTGAAGCGTATGACCGAAATCGTCAAGCCCGGGTTGTCTACGTTAGACCTAGATCGTGAGGCCGAAAAAACAATTCGCTCCTTCGGGGCGACACCGTTGTTTTTAGGCTATTATGGGTTCCCGGGAAGTATTTGCGCGTCTGTGAACGAAGAAGTCGTGCACGGAATCCCAAAAAAAGATAGAATATTAAAGAGTGGTGATATTATCAGTATTGATACAGGAGCCCGCCTTGACGGTTTCTGTTCAGATGCCGCAATCACCCTCGCTGTAGGAAAAGTTTCTGACGAAGCCCAGCGACTAATGGACGTAACCAAAAAGTCGCTTTTTAAGGCTATTGGGCAAGTCAAAGCCGGGCGTCGCCTCGGTGACGTACAACATGCGGTGGAAACTTTTGCTATAGAAAACGGCATGGGCGTTGTGCGCGATTATTGCGGGCATGGTATTGGCCGCAATATGCACGAAGAGCCCAGCATCCCCAATTTCGGTAAACCCGGAACGGGACCCGTGTTAGAAGCGGGCATGGTGCTGGCAATTGAGCCTATGTTGACTGCGGGAACGTATAAGGTCAGGGAGCTGTCAAATGGATGGACGGTGGTAACGCAAGATGGTAGTTTAGCGGCCCACTTTGAACATACCGTGGCTGTGACGGCTAACGGCAGTGAAATTTTCACTGCTTTTGAATAACTGTATGCGATGGCTCGCGTACAAATATTCCTAATTTAATCCGAACTCGGAGTTGTATGAGTGATAAAATCGAAATTGAAGGTAAAGTTCTAGAAGCCTTGCCTAACGCAATGTTTAAAATTGAAATTGCAGGCGGAAAAGTAATTCTAGGGCATATATCCGGCAAGATGAGAGTTCATCATATAAGAATTCTTCCGGGTGATAAAGTCAAATTGGAACTTTCCCCATATGATTTAACCCGTGGAAGAATAACTTATAGGGAGAAATAAATGAAAGTCAGAGCCAGTGTAAAGAAAATATGTCAAAAATGCAAAATCATTAAACGTAACGGCGTGGTCCGTGTGGTTTGCGAAGTAGCAAAACACAAACAGCGCCAAGGTTAATTTAAGGAGTATTGAAAGAATATGGCTAGAGTCGCAGGTATTGATTTACCGAAAAATAAAAGAATTGATGTCGCGTTAGAATACATCTACGGCATCGGCAAAAAGAACGCCAAAGAAGTACTCGCAAAAGTGGAAGGGAAGATTGACCCTGCCACCCGCGTTAAAGATTTAACCGAACAACAAGCCGGTCTGTTAAACACCATTTTGCAGAAAGAATACAAAGTGGAAGGTGAACTGCGCCGCGAAGTAGCGCAAAATATTCACCGCGCTATTGAAATCGGTTCATATCGTGGACAGCGCCACCGCCGCAATTTGCCGGTACGCGGTCAACGCACCAAAACCAACAGCAGAACCCGCCGCGGACGCAGAAAAACGGTCGGTTCCAAGGTAAAATAAATTTTAATATAGGAATTTAACAGTATGGCAGAAGAAAAAGAAACTAAAGCCGCCGAGACAAAAGCTCCCGCGGCCAAAGCAAAAAAGAAAAATGCCAAGGCACCGGTATTCGGTGTTGTGCACATTTTCTGTTCGTTTAACAACACCATCGTAACCGTGTCAGATGATAAAGGCAATACGCTTGCCTGGTCTACCGCCGGTTCCCATGGTTTTAAAGGCACCAAAAAATCCACGCCGTTTGCTGCGCAAATCACCAGCAACACTGCTGCTGAAAAAGCAGTATCCATGGGTATGCGCGAAGTGGCCGTTAAAGTATGTGGCCCGGGCCAAGGGCGTGAGACCGCCGTACGCGCTTTAGCGCAAGCTGGGTTAGTCGTATCCTCGATTAAAGACGTAACCCCGATCCCTCATAACGGATGCAGACCGCCCAAAGCACGGAGAGTATAGTTTTATGTCAAGAAATATTGGAGCTACCTGCAAAAAATGCAGAAAATTAGATTGCAAACTTTTCCTCAAAGGAACCAAGTGCTACACCAATTGTGCCATTGACAAATTGGCAGCTGCCACCAAACGCGGCGGCAAAGTACGCAAGGCCAAAGTGTCCGAATATGGTATTCGCTTGCAGGAAAAGCAGAAAGCCCGCTTACAGTCCGGCATGTCGGAAATTCCTTTCCACAACATGTTCGCTACAGCGGCCAAAGCCGAAGGTCAAACCGGTGAAAATTTCTTACGCAAATTGGAAACTCGTTTGGATAACATTGTGCGTCGTTTAGGTTTTGCAGTATCTCTTAAAACCGCCCGCCAATTAGTTCTCCACGGGAACGTAACTGTTAATGGCAAAGCCGTTAACGTACCTTCTTACCAATTGCGTATCGGTGATAAAGTAACCTTGAAAAGCACCATGGCAGAAAATGCGATGGTAAAACAAGGACTAACCGAAGCTGAGAAACACAATCCGCGCCCGAGTTTTTTGGAATATGATGCGGAAAAATTAACCGGCAAATTGTTAAGATGGCCCGACAGAGAGGAAATGTCCTACCCTGTCAATGAGCAGCTGATTGTAGAATATTATTCTAGATAGTTTGGAGGCATTAGATGGCTTTAAACGAATTAGTCCTTCCCCAAAAAATTCAGTTAGAAGAAAAGACCGCTTCTGACTATTACGGTAAGTTTATTGCTGAACCGTACGAAAGCGGTTATGGTCACACGGTAGGGAATTCCCTGCGCCGCATTTTGCTTTCCGGTATGGAAGGAGCTGCG
>CADBYN010000016.1 GCA_902798835.1 Candidatus Avelusimicrobium bubulum
AATTCGCGACGCCGGCGAAGATAAAGATGTTAAAGCCATTGTCCTGGATATTAATTCTCCCGGCGGAACAGTAGCAGCGGTACAAAATATTTATAGTGAAATTTTAAAAGCCAAAAAGAACGGGAAGAAAGTAGTAGCGCTTTTCCGCGACGTAGCAGCGAGCGGCGGCTTTTATATTGCCATGGCAGCGGACAAAATTGTGGCCGAACCGGGCACGATAACAGGATCTGTTGGCGTGATTATGCAAACGAGTAACGTGGAAGGACTCTTTCAAAAAATCGGAGTGAAGATGGTGCCGATTACGTCGGGTAAATACAAAGACATAGGGTCCATGTATCGCCCGATGACCGATGCCGAAAAGGCCCTTTTGCAAGACATGGTAGATGACACGTACACGCAATTTTTTGCTGCCGTAAAGGCCGGACGCCCTGAGGTTAGTGAGGCCAATTTAACCGAGTATACCGATGGACGCGTATTTACCGGCCAACGGGCCTATAATTTGGGTTTTGTGGATAAACTGGGTGGCGAGGATGAAGCCTTGCAATTAGCAGGCGAACTGGCCGGGATTAAAGACCCAAAGATTATTTCGTCTAAATCGGACAATTTGCGCGATTTTATTTTCTCGTTTGGATCGTCAGTGGAAGGCGCATCTTTAGTCAAACAGTTAGAAACGCTTACCACGCCCAGCGTAGCGTATTTATGGGTGCACTAATGACACATTTATTACAGACTTATTTTACGTACATGAAAGACCCCGCCGCCGGCGTGCAGCGCTTGCTAGCGCGTCGTTCCTTCCGGCAAGCGTGTTTCGGCTATTTCGTGGCGGCGCTTAGCTGGGTACTGTTTTTTAATGTGGCAGATCAGTTAAGTATAGCGGCGCTATTTTTTAAATTGGTTATTATGTTTTTAGCGGAAATAACCGCTGGATATTTTATTGCGGCGTTGTGCGGATTGTTTTTGGACTTGCGGCGTGTAAAAGTATCGGCCGCGCAACTGTTTGTGTTAATCGGCTCGGCGGGATTTTTTAAGATTTTGCTTGTGGCTTTTGTTTTAATCTCGGCTACGTTTCCGACGTTACATTTAAGATATTTAGCCCCGTTTGCCCTGTTGTTTGTATTTGTGCTACAGCTTGTATATTTGGTACGAGGGCTCAAGCATGTTTGGGATGTAAGTGCCGGAGAAGCGTTAGGGGGATGGTTGTTTGGTTTTATTCCCGTATTAGCGCTTTTTGGACTAGCGGGAATTTTCTTTATTTGGTTTTTAGTGCTACTATTCTAGAAGGCCCTAGCCAGTGTAACGGTTGACTGGAAGGCTTTAGTCAGAGCACGAAGAAACGCGATCTTTCGAGAAAGCAAAGTATTCGAAGAAATTTTAGGGTTAATAATATGAAAAAAATTACGTTAGTTTCCAGTTGTTATAACGAAAGTTTAAATTTAGAAGAATTATATAAACGCACGACGGCTATTTTTGACCAATTAAAAGACAAATATACTTTTGAGTATATTTTAGCAGATAATGGTTCCACGGATGATACGGCTCACAAGTTACGAGAGATAGCTCAACGAGATAGTCGTTTTAAGATTATACTTAATACGCGTAATTTTGGACACATACGTTCTCCGCACCATTTGCTCTTGTCAGCTCAAGGGGATGCAATTATTCTTATTGTTGCCGATTTACAAGATCCGCCAGAATTAATTCCCCAGCTGTTACAAAAATGGGAAGAAGGATATAAGATTGTACTCTTGCAAAAAAAGACGAGCGGAGAGAATAAAATTATCTTTCTCTTAAGAGAATTGTATTATAAATTATTGTCTAAGATATCAGATAATGGTGTAAAACTGGCAATTAACTGCACTGGATCTGGATTAATAGACGCCTGTGTACAAAAAGAGATGAAACATATTGATGATCCCTACCCATATTATCGAGGGATGCTGTGTGAACTTGGTTTTGAACGGGCCTATATCCCATTTGATCAACCCAAACGAAAAAAAGGGATCTCTGCAAACAACTTTTATACCCTTTATGATATGACGATGTTGGGGACGGTTAAAAATAGCAAATTACCCTTGCGAATTATGGCTTTTATTGGGTTTTTGGGATCTTTTGTCACGTTTTTACTGGCGGTTTTCTATTTGGTGTGGAAATTAATCCACTGGGACACATTTCCCATGGGGATTGCTCCGTTGATCATCAGCATCATGTTTTTGGGTTCTGTCTTATTGTTTTGTTTGGGAATATTGGGGGAATACATTTTGGCCATTTATACCCGGATAGACCAAAAACCCTTGGTAATAGAAAAAGAGCGTATCAATTTTTAATATCTTTCCCGAAGTATTTCAAAAAACTGTTATGTTGTGTCCAACCGAAGAAGTTATTGAAAGATAAGGCAGGTCTTACTTTTGTGACCCCCTTACTCGTAAAGTAAAATGTCCGTGCAAACTCGTGTAACGGGGTGATGCTTCCGACACATAATAGCACGATAAGTGTACAGTAGACAAATAACTGCCGTTTTTTGAAAGAGTAACTTTCTAAATTTTGTACAACCATTATGTATAGCAAAACTAAGGCCGGTATGGTGGCTCGCATACAAAAGTCGGGGCCACTGCCTACCTGGACAAATGGGTAGAATAACAAGCACCCCAAGACCAAGTAGAATAAGACATTATGCCGTTGATGCTTATACAGGCATAACAAAAATAAACCTGCCTCGGCCAGAAAGAAGCTTCCTAGCCATACACAAAATTGGAGGAAAGAAATAGAAAACATCGATCTGTGCCCTCCAGACACATTTCCACTCAGATAAGAGAAGCTGACTACTATCACCAACATGCTCCCCACAATATTTTGAAACGTGAAGGAAGATAGAATAACTTTTTTCAAATGCAAAAGGCCGCTTTTTAAAAATAAAAAGCCAGTTCCATTTTTTAAATACCAATATACCACAAAAGGGAATAATCCCATGGCTGGCAACGTGCTTTGTAAGAATAAACAAGCGTATAGAAATAGTAAATTTTTATTATTTTTTTCGTGGTACATTAACAGAACTGCCACCCAAGCCGGGATTGCTTGATTAAATACCCAAAAGAGTTGAGTTGTAAAACTGGAAAACTGGAAAAAAGGAATCCACCACTCCAAGTGAGAAATAGGGTGTGACAATGGATAGAGATTATTCAGTAGTACATGCCCCAAAGCATCCAAGCCGCTAAATAAAATAAAAATTAAAATCGGCCAATAATTTTTTCGCTTCAAACAGGCCAAGGTTAAATAAAAGAATATGGATATGCCAAATGTAGCCCAAGCTATTTGGCAGTAATAGCCTATTTGCACGCTATGTAATAGTTTCCCGATCAGGGCACTGGGCATCCAAAATCCGATATAGTAAGTAAGGATGGCAGTCCCTTCCCCTGTGTCAACGATGACAGGCCAGCGGTTCTGCACTAATATTTCGAAGAGAGGATTTCTGCAATTATGATCCGCATTTTGAAAGACGAGCGCTCCAATGCCCGACGAACAGACCCATAGCAAGCTGATTACAACGATGCTAATCAGCAGGACCTTTTGTTTGGAATTCTGGGGCATCCATAGTTTGGGAGCGTTTTTGCAAAGAAAATAGTAACTAACGCAAAGTATGGCCCCCCCTAACAAGGCAGTGGGCAGGTTGCACCAACCCAGTACAAAAATCAAAATAGGGAAAAATAAATAAAAATATCCTGCTTGTACAAATCGGGGAGAATTATTATGTGCCATATTATTTTACTTTTGTTTGTTGATACACAAGAAAGGTGCGGGTGGGAATCGAACCCACGAATAAGAGTTTTGCAGACTCTCGCCTTACCACTTGGCCACCGCACCGTAAAACGACGTAAATTGTAAAAACATTATAGCAAAAACCACTTTTTAGCGCAACAAAAGCAACAAAATATCGACGATATTAAAAATATTTTTAAATTGGGTCTTGACAAATTTCGAAATATGCTTATACTATGGGTAAGGGAGAGCCACTTAGACCCGTTTTAAGGGTATGCCTCTTGTAGGGGAATCGGCCTCCCGCTTTTTTTGGATTCCGGTGTTATGGGCACCGGTTTTTTATTGCTTAGTTGCACTCTTTCATGTAATTTGTTATAATAAATACAGAGGACCCCTACGGGGGTCGTTTTTATCGGTACTTGCGGGTAAAAATACTTCCAAGAACTGGTAAATTTTGATATAATGTAAGTAGTGATTTGCGGGCGTGGTTCAATGGTAGAACACTAGCCTTCCAAGCTTGTGACGAGGGTTCGATTCCCTTCGCCCGCTGATAATTTGTGTCGCTGGGGTAGCTCAGTAGGTAGAGCATTTCCATGGTAAGGAAAAGGTCGTGGGTTCGATTCCCACTCCCAGCTGAAAATTTGAAGTAATAAATTGCTGGGGTAGCTCAGTAGGTAGAGCATCTCCATGGTAAGGAGAAGGTCGTGGGTTCGATTCCCACTCCCAGCTTTTAAATTAAAGAAATAAATTAAGGAGAACTGAACAAATGGCTAAAGAGAAATTTTCTCGCAGCAAACCGCACGTGAACGTCGGTACCATTGGTCACGTAGACCACGGTAAGACCACGCTCACCACCGCTATTACCAAAGTATTAGCTAAAGAAGGTAAAGCCAAAGCCATGGCTTATACCGATATTGCCAAAGGCGGCGTAGTTCGTGATGCTTCCAAAATCGTAACGGTAGCCGTATCTCACGTAGAATACGAATCTGACAAACGCCACTATGCACACATTGACTGCCCCGGCCACGCTGACTACATTAAGAACATGATCACCGGTGCCGCTCAAATGGACGGTGCTATCTTGGTAGTATCCGCCGTAGACGGTCCGATGCCTCAAACCCGCGAACACGTACTTTTGGCCAAACAGGTAAACGTACCGAAATTGGTCGTGTTCCTCAACAAAGTAGACTTGGTTGATGATAAAGATTTATTAGACTTAGTAGAAGAAGAAATCCGCGACTTGCTGGGCAAATATGAATTTGATCGCGACAACACCCCGATCATCCGCGGTTCTGCTTTGAAAGCCATTGAAGGCGATCAAAGCGAACTGGGCGAACCCTGCATTCACCGCTTGATGGACGCTTTAGATTCTTGGATCCCTGAACCCAAACGCGAAACCGATAAACCGTTCTTGATGGCCGTAGAAGACGTATTCTCTATTACCGGTCGTGGTACGGTAGCTACCGGTCGTATTGAACGCGGTAAGGTGCACGTGGGCGATCCGTTGGAAATCATCGGTTTCCGCGACACCCTCAACACCGTAGCCACCGGTATCGAAATGTTCCGCAAATTGTTGGACGAAGGTATTGCCGGCGATAACGTAGGTATTTTGTTACGCGGTATTGACAAGAACCAAGTAGAACGCGGCCAAGTATTGGCTGCTCCTAAAACCGTAACCCCTCACAAACACTTCAAAGGTCAAGTTTACATTTTGAAGAAAGAAGAAGGCGGACGCCACACCCCGCTCGCCAAGGGTTACAAACCGCAATTTTACCTCCGCACCACGGACGTAACCGGTGAATTGTCTTTCGACCAAGACATGATCATGCCCGGTGACAACGCCGAAATCGAAGTAAAATTGATTACCCCGGTAGCTATGGAAGAAGGTTTGCGCTTCGCCATCCGCGAAGGCGGCCACACCGTAGGTGCTGGTGTAGTAACCAAAATTATTGAGTAATTAACTCATTGTATGTTTAGTTCTCTACCGCGGGGCGGGAAATATCCCGCCCTCGCGGAGGTGAACAGACTGCAAAAATCCGTTGTAGAAGGAATTAACAGATGGCAACTGAAAGAATGACGATCGCGCTGATTTGCACCGAATGCAAAAACAAAAACTATTATAAAGTGCGCGGCAAAAAGAAAGAATATAAGTTAGAACTAAACAAGTTCTGCAAAGCGTGCGGAAAACAAACCGTACATAAAGAAGGCAAAGCCTCGTAAAATTTTCGGGGGAGCGTCGGTTAACTGGTAAACCACCGGTCTCCAAAACCGGGACTGAAGGTTCGAGTCCTTCCGCTCCTGCCAGATTATACCAAGGATACCATTCTATGAATAAAGCAATCCAGTTTATAAAGGATTCTGTGGCGGAACTCAAAAAATCCACGTGGCTTTCGCGCCAAGAGGTTATCCAATCCACTATTTTAGTAGGGATTGTGGTAGTCTTAGTGTCGGCCTATGTGGGTCTTATTGACTTTGGCCTTACCCGGATCCTGGGCGCCGTGGTAGGAGGCAACTAATGAGTGAAGAAATCGCTACCGCTTGGTACGTTGTACACACGCAAACCGGACACGAAGAAAAAGTAAGAAAGAAAATCTTGCTAGACGTGGAAACCCACCAATTTGGGGATCGCATCTTCCAAGCGCTCGTTCCTACCGAGGAAGTCCGCGAAGTAAAACAGAATAAAGAAATCCGCCACCAGCGTAAATTCTTTCCCGGCTACGTGCTCGTGGAAATGAAAATGACCAGCGAGGCCTATTGGTTCATCCGCAACATTACCGGTGTGACCGGGTTTTTAGGTGGCAATACGCCCGTACCGCTGCCCGAAGAAGATATTACCGAAATTTTAGACCGCATCAATAACCCCGGCGGCAAACCGAAATACTTGGTTGAATTTAAACGTGGCGAAAGTGTTCGCATTACCGAAGGTCCGTTTAAACATTTCATTGGGGTAGTGGAAGAAGTCAACGAACAAAAGAATAAACTTAAAGTAATGGTAACGGTGTTTGACCGTGCCACACCCGTAGAAGTAGACTTCCTCCAAGTAGAAAAGAACTAATTTTACCGCGTAAGCAGTAAAAAGATGGAGTAACAAAAAATGGCAAAAGAGAAAAAAATAAAAGGATACATTAAATTGCAAATTCCTGCCGGCGCTGCCAACCCGGCCCCGCCTGTGGGCCCGGCTTTAGGTCAGCACGGTGTCAACATTATGGAATTCTGCAAACAATTCAACGCCAAGACCGCTAAAATGGAAAAAGGGATTAAGATCCCGGTCATCATTACTGTATTTGAAGACCGCTCTTTCACCTTTATTACCAAGATGCCGCCTATGGCCACGCTGATTATCAAAGAGCTCAAACTCGCAAAGGGTTCTGGCGCTCCGCACAAAGATAAAGTCGGCAAGATTACGCAAGCCCAATGTGAAAAAATCGCCGCAGCCAAACTGCCCGATTTGAACACCAAAGACATCAAACAAGCCGCGGAAATGGTAAAAGGTACCTGCCGCAGCATGGGCGTTGACGTAGTTAAATAATTTAAACTGAGGGAGGGCGCAAGCCCGCTTGAACCTAAGGAGTATTTAGATGGGAAAAAGACTAGAAGCCGCTGCTAAAGCGTACGATAAAAACAAAGTCTACACCGTAGAAGAAGGCGTCAAAATCGTAAAAGATAATGCTAAAGCCAAATTCGATGAAACGGTGGAACTGCACGTGAAACTCGGCATCGATACCAAGAAAGCTGACCAACAGGTTCGCTCCACGGTAGCTTTGCCGCATGGTACAGGTAAGACCAAACGCATCGCCGTAATCGCCAAAGGCGAGCACGCTCAAGATGCGCAAAAAGCCGGAGCCGACAAAGTCGGCTGTGAAGACATTGTAGACGAAGTGCTCAAAGGCAAAATTGACTTTGATGTGCTCGTTGCCACGCCGGACACGATGAAAGATTTAGCCAAAGCCGCTAAAATCTTGGGTCCGCGCGGTTTAATGCCAAACCCGAAATCCGGCACCGTAACTTTTGATTTGGCCAACACGATCAAAGCCTTAAAAGCCGGTCGTATTGAGTTCAAAGCCGATTCTTACGGTATCGTACACGCCATCATTGGTAAAGCGTCTTTTGATGCTGCCAAATTGGCTGAAAACGCAAAAGCAGTGTTAGAAACTATCCTCCGCGTGAAACCCAGCACCTCTAAAGGGGTGTATGTGCAGAGCATTTCTGTAAGCTCTACCATGGGGCCCGGAGTATTTGTAACCAACAAGTAACAAATCTCTTTTGCAGAAAAGCCCACCTTTTAGGTGGGCTTTTATTTGCCTTTCGCGCCTATTCTTGTTACAATATAGACCGACGAGATTTATTAACTATGCTGAAAAAAATATTTTTATTTCTTTTCTGTTTTTGTACGCTGCCGCTGGGGGCGGAGGTAAGTATTTTGACCGTTACCGACGAGGATAAACACCAAACAAAAGAAGATTTTCAGCATACCTACGAATATTTTATTACTTCCGATTCGTCATCCATGAAGTGCCAGGCCACGCGGATTGCCTCTCGGTGGTTTGCCACGGCTGCGCATTGTGTTAAAAACCTCTGCCAAAACAAATGCAAAATTCAAATGGATTTAATGGATACGCCCGTTTCGCTGCTGGCGCAAGAGACGCACGATAAACAACACAAAATTGTGTTTGTGCATCCGGGATATAATCCTAGCAAGATGGTCAAAGATGATTTTGCGCTCATTAAGTTGGATGTACGTCAAGCACCCAAAATTTATTATCGTCGGGCTACTAAAAAAGGGGTCCCCAACAGGGCTATGGAGGCAAACGCTTTTTTTGCCTGGCTTAAACCGCGTGCGAAGGCGATGTCTAAGTATAATAAAGCCTTGCGCCCGACGTTGCCACCGCTGGTAGATTTTTCCGTGCCGCGTAATTACGAAATTGACCGGAAGCTATCAGTCATTTCCATTTTTGACGGTGCGCGCAGTGTTAAAAAAGCAACCAGCCCTGTGTATTACGTCAAAAGTTTGGGCTATGCGTACACGACCAATTTTGGAATCCGCAAAGGGATGAGCGGATCGGGCGTGATGAGTAACACTGGAGAGCTCATGGGAATTATTTCTTCCAACGTGGGTGAAAACTGGTACAAAAACGGGGAAAAAGTTTCCCGAAATGAGTGGTTTATGTTCCCTGTATTTAATGAGTCAATTTTGGCGTTTATGAAGACAACGATGGGCAGCGATTTTGATAAGATAGACTTCAAAGACGCCGAGCCTTCCTTTGTTCGCAAAACTCGCAAAGATTTTTCGGATGTAGAGGTCCTCATGAAAGGGGATAAAACAGTGGTCAAAAAAACCGCCCAGTAGGCGGTTTTTAAATTATTTGTTTTTGCCTTCGCGGCGGGCCTTGCGCTTGGCTAAACGTTCAGCCTTTGTTTCGCGGCGTTTGTAACCGGCATGCTCGGGCGCTTGGGGGGCTTCTTCGTCAAAGTCGCCGTTCCACTCAAATTCTTTGCCGCCTACAATTAACAAATCTCCGTCCTGCACACCTTGTTTAAGTAGAGCCTTTTCCAGACCGATTTTTTTGAAAATTCCTTTCAAGCGCGTGACGGCCTCGGGCTGGGTAAAGTTGGTCATGGCGATAAATTCTTCTACTTTTTTGCCCGTGATGTGGATGACATCATCTTCGTCGCGCGTAATGGTGAAAATCGGCTCTACTTTATGCACCACAGGTTTTTCTTCTTCCACGGCAATTTGCTCAACGGGAGTGGCAGATAAGATTTTTACCACTTCGTCTAACACTTCTTTTACGCCTTGGCCGGTAGCGGCGGAAATGAGCATCACTTTGTGCTTTTTGAATTTTTTGCAAAGCGTTTTGTACACTTTTTCCGCGTTGGGTAAATCGGCTTTATTTACAGCAATAATGCGCGGCTTTTCAAAAAGTTTTTTGTTAAAAGTTTTAAGTTCTTTTTCAATTACTTTCACGCTTTCTTCGGCAGAAAGTCCGTCAAACCCTTCCGGATCCACTAAATGTAAAAGTACGCGCGTGCGTTCAATGTGTTTTAAAAATTGAATACCCAATCCTTTGCCTTCGCTGGCCCCTTCAATAATACCGGGGATATCGGCGGTAGCAAAACTTAATCCTTGGTGCAGTGTAATCCCTAAGTTGGGGTTTAACGTGGTAAACGCGTAATCGGCAATACGCGGGCGCGCGGCAGAAATGCGGCTCAAAAAGGTACTTTTTCCTGCATTGGGGAAGCCGACAAGCCCTAAGTCTGCTAAAATTTTAAGCTCTAAAATAAGCGTTACTTCTTCGCCGGGAAGGCCGTTTTCGGCAATGTGCGGGGCGGTGTTTTGTTGGGTTTTGAAAGATTGGTTGCCGCGCCCCCCAGCGCCGCCCTTAGCGACGGTAAATTCTTGCCCGGGCTTAGTCATGTCGACTAAAAATTCACCTTCTAACGTGCGCACGATCGTGCCGCAAGGAACGTAGACATAGCGGTTTTCGCCGGCACGTCCGGTTTTATTGTAGGAGCCGCCTTTTTCCCCGTTAGGGGCATCAATGTGGGGATGATAGGCAAGTTCTAGTAGCGTAGTTAAATTGGGCTCGGCTTTTAAAATAACGTCGCCGCCACGCCCACCGCATCCGCCGTTCGGGCCGCCAAATTCAATGAATTTTTCGCGCCGAAACGACAAACAGCCGTCCCCGCCTTTGCCGGCGGTCACGTAAATTTTAACACGGTCTAAAAAACTGCCTGATTGCATAAATATCAAATCCTTTTCAGCAAAAAAAGCGGCAGGGTATAATCCCGCCGCTTTAATTTGCCAAATGCTTATTTGTCCGCTTTTTTAGCAGCCGGTTTTTTGGTGGCTGTTTTTTTAGCGGGCGCCTTTTTTTCGGCTTTTACGGCCGGTTTGGCAGCGGCTTTGGGGGCCGCGGCTTTTTTGGCAGGCGCATTTTTTTCCGCAACTTTGGGGTACACGGAAATTTGTTGTTTACCTCTTTTTACCCATTCAAAGGTAACAATGCCGCTCACGCGGGCAAAGAGGCTGTCGTCGCTAGAGCGGGACACGTTGGTTCCGGGAAGGAACTTGGTGCCGCGTTGGCGGACGATGATTTCCCCAGCGTTTACAAACTGGGAGCCGTAACGTTTAATACCTAAACGTTGGCCGTGGCTGTCTCTTCCGTTAGAGGAAGAACCTTGAGCTTTTGTATGTGCCATTGTTTATCTCCCAATTTATAATGCAATATCCGTGATTTTAATTTGCGTTAAGTTTTGTCTATGGCCCTGGGTACGTTCGTATCCTTTTTTGGGGCGGCGTTTATAGACAATCACTTTTTGACCTCTCAAGTGTTTGACCACTTGAGCGGTGACCTTGGCTGCTGTAGCAGCTTTGGTATCTGCTGAGGTACTTTCTTCGTTACCGGCCCACAGAACTTTAAGTTCTACGGTGTCGCCGGCTTTCGCGTCAAGCTTTTCAACCTGCAGATCTTGACCGGGTTTTACCCAGTACTGTTTTCCACCAGTTTCAATAATTGCGTACATAAGTTTAGTCTAATTTCGGGACAAACCCCCTCACCCGCCTTTCAGCGCGCGTGGGGTAAGCCCTAATTAGTATATATATTATAGCAAGTTGGGGGCGTGTTTCGCAAGGGAGCTATTTAAATAAATCCTTAAAAAAGCTCTTTTTGCCACCGGTTTCTTGGGCCAAGGCTTCCAAAAGTTCTTTCTGTTTGGCGGTAGGCTTTTTCAAAACTTCGATTTTGACGTTGATTAACAGGTCGCCAAATCCTTTTTTGCCCAGGCGCGGCATGCCGTTGCCTTGCACTTTTAAAACTTCGCCAAATTGGGTACCTTTGGGGATATTTACTTCAATTTCTTTGCCCTCAATGGTGGGTACCTTAATCGTGCCGCCCAGCACCGCTTGCGGGTATGTAATGGGGGCGTCAATCACTAAATTATCGCCATCGCGGCGGAAAATTTTGTGTTCTTTGACGTGTACTTCCACGTACAGGTCTCCAAACCCGCCGCCGTTTTGGCCAATGTCTCCGCCGTTGGAAACGCGCAACGTAACCCCGCTGCGTACGCCGCTGGGAACTTTAACGGTAATGTGTTCTTTCACGCGCTTATGTCCGCTGCCGCGGCACTCGCTGCAGGGTTTTTCCACCACAGTACCTTTGCCGCCGCAATCGGGGCAGACTTGGCGCATGCTAAAAAATCCTTGTGAATAGGTTACCTGCCCTGATCCGTTACAGGAGCGGCACGTTTTACGTTGCGAGCCGGGCGCGGCGCCCGAGCCATCACAAGCTTGGCAATTATCTAGCCGGGTATAATCTACGGGAACTTCTTTACCGCTAAAGGCTTCTTCCAAAGTTAACGTAACGTCTAATTTCAAATCTTCGCCGCGTGTAACGCGCGGTCCGCGTGAGCGGCTGCCAAAGCCGCCGCCAAAAATATCACCAAAAACGGAACCGAAAATATCGTTGATATCGCCAAATCCGCTTGCATTAAATCCGCCAAACCCGCCGGCGCCGTTTACACCTTCGTGCCCGTATTGGTCGTACATTTGTTTTTTTTGCGGATCGGACAGGACAGAAAACGCCTCGTTTACTTTTTTGAACTGTTCTTCGGCATTTTTGTCGCCGGGATTGCGGTCGGGGTGATATTTCATGGCCTGTTTGCGGAAGGCCGATTTAATTTCTACCTCACTAGCCGTACGCTCAATCCCTAAAATTTGATAATAATCTTCTTTCATAGTTGTGGACATATCAAGTTGATACGTATATTTTAGCAAATTTGGCGCTCTGCAGGATAGGATGCTAAATTCCAGTAGTGGGTCTAAAATGCTATAGTATAAGTATGAATTTGAATGTGCTACTCAAAAACACGTCGCGCAGTTTGTATTTAAGCGTAAAAATGCTGCCATGTTCGATGCGTCCCGCATTCGGGTTGGCCTACTTGCTTTGCCGTTACGTCGATACAATTGCCGATACGGATTTATTACCTATCGAAAAAAGACTGGATTGGGTGCAACAATTCCCGACGATTGTTCGTAGGCAAGATCACGCGTTGCAAGCGGCACTGGTGCGCGATTTAACCGGTACCAGCGAAAACCCTTACGAGGCACAATTAATAGCGCATTTATCCGATTGTTTAACAGCACTTAATCAAATCCCGGCGGAACAGAAACCATTTATTTATGATGTGGTACAAGCTGTTTGCAACGGGATGTGTATTGATTTAACGGTGTTCCCCAACCAAAAAAAGGCGGGCCCCGTTGCGCTTAAAACAATAGCCGATTTAACCCACTACTGCCGGCTCATGGGCGGCAAGCCGGGTCTGTTTTGGAGCCAGCTCATTTATCACACGCACAAAATTAAAATATCGGAAACGGACTTTTACGCGCTAGGTCAGCACATTGGCGATGCGTTGCAAATTGTAAATGTGCTGCGCGATTTACCCAAAGATTTGCGTTTTGGGCGGTGCTATTTCCCGATGGAACAATTAGAGCAGCAGGGGATATCTGCGGCGAGTTTGTTGCAGAGGGAACGCGAGGCCGATTTTGCGCCTATTAAACAATATTGGATCCGATGGGGAAAAGAAAATTTGCAACACGCATTTGCGTATTTTAGTGCACTTCCTAAGAAGGCCTGGCGCACGCGTGCAGCCGTGGCGTGGCCTATTTTATGGACGGCGGATACATTTTATAAGTTGGCAGTCAGCCAGGATTTATTAAATCCCGCAAAACGAGTGAAAATTTCCCGTTGGGTTATCTATGGTACGATGCTCATCACGCCTGTGGTGTTGTTAAGTAACCGATTTTTTGATAAGTGGTTATCCTATAAACTCAAAAAATTAACATAATATTTTGCCAAAAACTGGCCAAAAAGGCCCAAAATAGGTCCAAAAATATAGGACCTCTCGACGGAGAAAAAAATTTTTAAAATTGGGTCTTGAAATTTTTCAAAAAAGTCTTATACTTAGGGTAACTTAAGTACTTGGGACACGGGCTTACTCCTTGGTTGCAGTTGTGCGGATACAGTGTATTTGCCAATTGCGTGAAGACCCGGAGAGGTTCCACCCCTAGGAAATAGGAACATGGAGTCATGAGAATGACACGAATGAGCTAAACCCCCGAATTGGTACGCGGGGGTTTATTTTTGGTCTCAAAATTTTTCTTATTTCGTTTCCCGGCTTTTGCGTTTCATTTCTTTCCATACGGCCAGGGCTTCTTCGGGACTTTTGGCTTTTACATCACCAAATACGTGCGGATGACGGAAGTGTAATTTGTCATAAAGCGCTTGGATAACGTCGTCAATGGTAAAAAGCCCTTCTTCTTTGGCAATTTGCGCGTGCAATAAAACCTGCAATAGTACATCTCCCAATTCTTCCTTCATATTTTCGGGATCTTTTTTTTCAATGGCGGCCACTAATTCTTCGCTTTCTTCGCGCAGATTTTTGATTAAACTCTCGTGCGTTTGTTTTTTATCCCACGGGCAGCCGTTGGGGCCCCGCAGAATAGCAAAGGTTTCTACTAAGTCGGCAAAATTATTCATTGTTTTTCTCCGTCAAAAAATGATATACCATTATTATATGAAAAAACCGATTACTTGGCTTAGTGCCGTTGTTTTTGTTTGTTGTCTTTCCCTCTGCGCATTTGCGCAGATGAGCGTAGTAAAAATAGACGGAAAGAAAATCTATTTAGATACGTCTGAAGAAAAAACCGCTCCCACCAAAGGAAGTACCTTCAAAGTAATTTTATCTTCTGAAACACTCATAAATTCTAAGGGGAAAAACTTGGGAGAGATATACAAATACTCTGACGTAGGTACCATTACCGAAGTACAACCCTTGTATGCCATCGGCGAATTGAAAGAAGTTAAAGATATTAAAGTGGGTCAACAAGCTGTATTTGAAGAAATTAAACCCATTCTCCCTACAGCGGTTAAAGAAGAAACTCAAAAATCTACCCGCGCCAAAACAGTTTATCAACCCATTGAACAAACGGTAATTAGCTTAACGCAAGCCGATGTGACTGCCCCCGGTGTCCAAAACATTGTTACGTTGGGAGATAATAACCAAGTGTGGGTGCTTTCCCGCGGCGAAAAAGAAACTTTAAAACAAGAACTTGCATACACATTGCCCGCAGATAAAAAGGCAATGGCTGTTTCGGCAACCCCGGTCAAGGAAGGGCTTGCCCAAATTTTTGTAGCGGTATATATCCCCGGGCGCAACACGATTCAAACCCTTGTGCTTGAAAACAAAAACGGTGCCCTTGAAAACACGGCTACATTGCCTTATTTCGTCAAAGAATTAGGCTGTGGTGCGGACAAAAAAATTTGGGGACAACGGCCTTTTATAGTGGACGCAACTCCTGGGGATGCGCGCGAGATTGTGTTTGAAAAAGGGAAGTTTGTAGCTAGCGGTGCTACGTTTAAGACGCGTCGCAATTGGTTGGAAGGGCTAAATTATTTTCCGATTGAAACTGCCGAAAAAGATAACTTAATTTTTACGGTTTCCAACGGCGTATTGCGCATGATACTGGGTAATGGCAAACGTGCAGAAAGTAAAGATTTGTTTGGCTCCTCGCCGTTGCGCTTTGAGTATAAACAGGACATTTTAAAATTTTATCCGTCAATTCAAGTGTTTGGTCAACCGGGCAATGCAACGGTAGCGGCGGTTGCAAATGGCACAAAATTTGGGCTTTTGTCCGAAACGTTTGGTCAATATCAAAGCGGCAAAGTTCACTTTTTGGATTACCAAAAAGGGAGATTACAAGTAACCGATACCGTTGAACTTGACGGAGTTTTATATGATACGGCTTGTACTGATAAAGCCATTTTAACGGCGGAAGTATTGGCTGATGGGACGAGCAGCGTTGTGGAAATTTTAAAATAAATTTAGGAGAACTACTGTGGCACAATCAACAGAAAAAATTGACGTATTGGATAAGGGTTTTGTACGCTTAATTGATTTTATGGGCGGAGATGACCGCGCGGTACAAGCGGCGCGTGTGTCGTTTGGAGCTGTTTCTAAAGGGCCGGAGCAAGATAAACGGCTCATCAAATATTTAATGGAGCATGCGCATCACACCCCGTTTGAACACTGCTATTTTCAGTTTCATATTTGTTGCCCGATTTATGTGGCACGCCAATGGATGCGTCACCGCTGGGGGTCTTACAATGAAGTAAGCGCCCGTTACACCGAAGTAAAAGATGAATTTTACATTCCCGCTTCTTTCCGCGGACAAGATACTAAAAACAAACAAGGATCTGTTGATAGCGCCAGTTTGGACCAAACTGCCCTTCGTAAAATTTACGAAGATAGTATTGAAGCTTCTTACGCAGCATATCACAAATTATTGGAAGCCGGTGTTGCACGTGAAATGGCGCGCGGGGTACTGCCCGTATGTCAATATACGCAATTTTATTGGAGCGTAAATGCGCGCAGCTTATTTAACTTTTTATGCTTGCGCACCGATAAACACGCGCAATATGAGATCCGCGTGTACGCCGATGTAATTGCCAAAATCGTGCAGGAAAAAATGCCGTGGGCATGGGAAGCTTTTGAAGCACTCAACAAACAATTGCCGTTGGGCGCCGCATAATTATAAAAAACTTGGGAGAAAACAATGAGAGTATTAGGTATGATTATGGCCGGCGGGAAGGGAGAGCGTCTTTATCCGCTCACCAAAGACCGTTCCAAACCGTCGGTGCCGTTTGGCGGGAAATACCGTATCGTTGATTTTGTGCTATCCAATTTCGTCAATTCGGGTATTTTCTCTTCCTATGTGCTTGTGCAGTATTTATCCCAAAGTTTAATTGAATATTTACGTACTACTTGGCGTACGGAAGGGATTGTTTCCGATCACTTTTTAACGTGCGTCCCGCCACAAATGCGTTTGGGGGAAATTTGGTACCGCGGTACGGCCGATTGTGTGCGTCAAAACATTAACTTAGTGAAAGATTTTGCCCCAGATGTAGTAGCTATTTTCGGCGCAGATCACATTTATCGCATGGATGTGCGGCAAATGATCGATTTTCACGTGGCGCATAAAGCCGACGTAACCGTGGCCGCCAACACCGTTCCTTTGCAATCCGCTACTGCCTTTGGCGTATTGGGCACCAACGCGGATGGACGCATTACCGAGTTTAACGAGAAACCGGCGCATCCCACTTGTATCCCCGGGGACCCTAAGCATGCATATGCTTCTATGGGCAACTACATTTTTAATACAGATACGCTGTTGCAAATTTTGCAAAAGCGGTTCGCCGATACGCCCGCGTTAGATTTTGGGAAACATATTTTGCCCAAAATTCTGACAGACTACCGCACCTACGCGTATAATTTTCAAAATCAAAAATTACCCGGTGCTAAATCCTATGAAGAGCAAGGTTATTGGCGCGATGTGGGAACCATTGAGTCCTTTTGGCAGACAAATATGGATTTGTTAGGGCCCAAACCCAAATTAGATTTAAACAATCCCGCTTGGCCCATAAGCACTACGCTCAACCGGGTTCCTCCTACTAAGTTTATAGGAGGAAGTGTAAATAATTCTCTTATCGGAGATGGGTGTGTCATTAATCCAAAAGCTAAAATTAAAAACTGTGTAATCAGTAATAGCGTAATTATTGGAGAAGGGGCCGAATTAGAAGGCTGCGTAATTATGGATAATTGTGAAATTAAAGCGGGGTGTAAACTTAAAAAAGTAGTGATGGACCGCTTTAATACTATCGCTTCTAAACAAACTATTGGGTTGGATTTAGAGAAAGATTCGCAAAAGTATTATATTGATCCGTCGGGTATTATTGTTATTCCGCGCGGGAAGAATAAATTTTAATGCAAGCTCATATCTTTTACAAAACGAACGTTCCCAACTATTTACGCCGAACGGGGCTCTTTAAAAAAGCATTAGAAAAAGGGCTCAAGCGTTTTGCTAAACAAAACATAGAAGTAAATGTAATTTTTGTAGGTGAGCGCGAGATTTTGCGTGTGAACAAACAATACTTGGGGCATCACTATGTAACGGATGTTATTTCTTTTAATAATCAGCGTCCTTGGGTATTACCTCCCGACGAGCCGTGGGGTTTTGGCGATATTTTTGTATGTTACCCTGTAGCACGTAAAAATGCGCGGAAGTTTAAACACACTATTTTGCAAGAAATGCTGATGTATGTGACGCACGGGGCCTTGCATTTGTCGGGGATGGATGACCACGACCCAAAAGATCGTGCGGAGATGGACCGACAAGCCGAAGAAATCATCAATCATGTTTTGGCGTAAGAAGTTTACAAACTGATTACGGAAGGAATCCCTTGGTCTGTAATTTCTAAATATTGCAATTTCAGATGCATCCCTACATCTAGTGCAACCATATTCATGACGCGATCTATTACCATCGTTTCAACGGGAGTGTGGCCAAACACTTGCCATACCGGACTGCCTTGCGGATAGGAATTAACTAAATCTTCTAAATCTTCCCAAAAAATTCCACCAAACCGATCCGGCCCTTTGCGACTGATGCTTATGTTAAAAATAGGGTGTTTGAAGAACGCATGCTTGATTGATTCTTTGAAAATCAAGTTGATTAGCAAGGATAAATTAGCGGCGTTAGGGTCATCTAACTGTAAGTTGAAAATGCGAAATAATTTGCGGGTTACCCCGGCATGTGTAAATAAAAATCCTTTGTAAGCATAAGCAGCTTTCAAATCGCCGGCAAGCACTTGGCCGATTAATTTTTCACGTATCTGCATAGCTTGTTCGCGTTGGAATTCGGAAATCAAGTAATTTTCCATGATGATTTCCAATTCATGATTTCCAACCAGTCGAATTACTTCTCCGCCCGCCACTTCTGCCTCGGCCTGTAACTTATCCAACAAACTGTCTACTTTAAGAGAGGAAGGCCCTCTGTCCAAAATATCACCGATTTGTACTAAACGGCTTGGTCCCCCGCACCAGTGGTGGGCAGCATCGATAAGCCCGCTGCGGCGTAAGATTTTTACCAATCCTTCAAATTGGCCGTGTACATCGCCTACAGCAATTAATTTACGCGTAGATTTTTGCATACTAAATGTCTGTTACAATTATTATAATATAGTATAGCAAACTACCTATGAAACTGACACTTGCGGCCAAAAAACAACTCGAAAAGATCTTGGGGCCTACCGGAGTATTAACCGATGAGCTGTCCGTTTCCCTTTACGCGTATGATTGTTCCGTCTCGCGTACTCGCCCGGATGGTGTGCTGCTTATTAGCCGTTGCGAACAAATAGCACCTGTCTTGCGCATCCTACATCACTATAACATTCCTTTTGTGCCTCGTGGAAGTGCCACAAACCATGCAGGAAGTTGCGTTACACTCAAGGGCGGAGTAATCTTAAATTTAACAGAGCTCAATCATATTTTGGAAATTGATACACAAGCGCAGTTTGCGGTGGTGGAACCCGGAGTTATAACCGCGGATTTACAAGAGAAATTAGCACCTTTAGGTTATTTTTATGCACCGGACCCGGCGAGTCAACGCGTTTGCACGATAGGTGGAAACGTAGCTCAAAACGCCAGTGGGGCTCGTTGTTTAAAATACGGCGGGACATTAGATCATGTACTGGCTGCAACTTTTGTACTTCCGAACGGAGAAGAAATAACTTGTTCACGCACAGACCCAGGGCCGGATTTAATAGGCCTTTTGTGCGGGAGTGAAGGAACCCTGGGAGTGGTTACTAAATTAAAGTTGCGTATCCTGCCGCTTTGCGAACACGTACAAACTTTTTTGATACCCTTTTCTTCTTTGCAAGAGGCAGTAGAAACCGTCAGCGATATTACCGCGCACGGGATCGTTCCGCGTTGTGTAGAAGCTATGGATAAGCTGACGTTACAAAACATAGAAGCATTTTCTCACGCAGGGTATCCGATAAATGCCGAAGCATTATTGATTTTGGAACTGGAAGGAACTGCTGCACAACTTAAAAAAGAAACCCAAAGTATAAAAGAGATTTGTAAAAAGCATCAGTCTTTAGAAATCATATCTGCTAATACACAAAAAGAGCGGAAAAATTTATGGTTTGGACGGCAAAATGCATTTGCGGCGATGGCACGGTTATCTCCGAACGTAATGGTAGGAGACGGTACGGTGCCGCGCAGCAGATTACCCCACGCGTTAATACGTGTACAGCAAATTTTACAGAAAAATAATGTCCGGGCGGGACTTCTCTTCCATGCGGGAGATGGAAATTTTCATCCGCATATTTTATTTGACGAACGCAATAAACTACAAACTGCACAAGCTACACGCGTACTGCACGAGATTTTAAAAGTATGTGTGGAAGAGCAAGGAACATTATCGGGAGAACACGGCATTGGTGTGGAGAAACGAGCCCTTATGGCTTATCAATACGACGTTCCTACTCTTACCGCCATGGCACATATCAAACAAGCGCTAGACCCTAAAAATTTGGCAAATCCGCTTAAAATTCTACCCTATAAATTCGCAGAAAAAGCTCGTGCTTTTCAACCATTGCCCCCGGACCTGAAGGCATTACAAGGAGCACTTTTAATCGCCTTGGAGAGAAAACAACCTTTTGTTGTTTGTGGAGGAAATACACAGCTCAAGGCTAAACACGAACAAATGCTTAGTGCCCGCACGATGCAAAAAATTATGGATATTGATACTGCCAATTATACGGTTACTGTACAGGCAGGCGTGAGCTTAGAAACTTTGGCAAAGGCCCTTCGCAAATCGGCGGTTTATAGTGCACTCCCGGCCACAAAAGGGACCGTGGGCGGGGCTTTTTGCTCGGGGATGTTTCCGGATTTCTATACGCATGTGCTGGGAATAGAAGCGCTGCTCCCGGATGGCTCATACATACGCTATGGCGGAAAACTCATGAAAAATGCGGCGGGGTATCATTTAACGAGGTTGCTAGCCGGTTCGCAAGGA
>CADBYN010000017.1 GCA_902798835.1 Candidatus Avelusimicrobium bubulum
GCAGCCATGCCAGGGATTCCATATATCATGCATCTTCCCTAATATCCTTATTCTATGCCCTGTACTGCTGTATAAAGATGAATCCCCTTCTGCAACAGCCTGTCTCTTATGTCCTTGGCGATTTTATCGTCCGTATATATAGCGTCAATATCCTGATACGACAGCAAAGCCACTACCCCTAGCTGGGAAAATTTTTCTGACTCGGTAAGTATAATAACCTGTTTTGCACTTTTGGCCATACTGCGCACCGCTTCTGCCCGCATAAGATTGCTGGACATGGAACCAGCATCACTAAAACCGTCTGTACCGACAAAAAGTTTATCTATCACCACGCACATTATTCCGGGGTGTTCTCCAAAGCGGAAAAGGAACTGCTTCTAAAACATGTTTATCCGCAAGCCACTCTTGGAAAGGTAGCGTACTTGCATGACAAACACGCTGCATTTTTCAGCACCATCATCGAAAAAGATATTGCCGCTGTGAGCGAAACAGCCTTTTTGAAACACCAAGCCCGATTGGAGCAAATGCTCGTAGGGTTAGAAAATCACTATCTTAAAAGCAACCGAGAAAAATATGCTTCCGATATATTTTCCGTGGATGAAATTGCCCGTTTGCAAACGCAAGGGCAACCTCCATCTTATCTGCTTAACGTACGAGAATTGAACTCATTTGCAGAGTTATCTTCTTTGGCTGCGCAAAAAGAATGGGTAGCCGGTAAGATTCGTTATATCGAGCAAAATTTACAAGAACTCTTAGCCAAAGACACCTTTACGCTTAAACCTATTGAGTTTGAAAGTTATTATGTGCAAAATATGCGTCTGGAATACTTCCGCTCTTTAGCCGGCGTATTAGAACGAGCCAACAAAAAACGTCCATCCGCTATTATTCGCTATAAACGGCCCTTACCTATTCCGGGAGAAACTACGCTCTTAACAGATGCGCAGCGCGCGGGATATTTACAGTTCATGGCGGACACTACGCACGATCCCGCCTTTGATAAATATATTCATCAATTTAATGCTGATTATGGTCCTTACGCAGTAGCCGAAGCGCTTGAGGTCTCTTATGAAGTGCCCTTATTACTTTATATGCATGCCCCCGAATTGTTAGGCGTAGAGGAGGGAGCACGATTAAGAAAATTGGGATACTCTTCTTGTTTAGCAGAATTGACACCCAAAATTATCAAATTAGATGCCCAATTAGCGGATTTAAGAAAAAGCACGTCTTTGACTCCCGAGTTTTACGTATCTTATTATCGGATATATGCCAAGCAACAAATCTATAAAACACTAGTTGCACGCGCACGCGCCATGATAGAATTGGAAAATTTCCGCCGATGAACAAAATTCGTTTACACAAAAAAGAAGCAGGATCCTTCTATACACCGCAGCCGCTAGCACAACTCCTGGCCAAAGAAGTGCTCTCACATGTACCCCCAGCAAACCTACAACAACTACGCATTTTAGATCCGGCCGCCGGAGAAGGGGGATTATTACTTCCTTTTGCGTGTGAATTAGCCAAGCAACGACATACCCAGGAAACTCATAAAACTAGGAATGAAATACTACAAGATATTTTGGCTCGCCAACTTTATGCGGCGGATATCTCTGGTCAGGCACTTGCCAAGATCCCGCTACCTGCCGCCCATTGTTATGTAGGGGATTCCTTGGATGTTTATCAACATCAATCGGTATTAGAATATACTTTTAAGACAAAATTCGATATTATTTTGGCCAATCCACCTTATATCGGGCAAAAAGGACACGCCTCAATTTTTAATAAATTACGCCGAAACCCGATGTGGAAAGAGTATGTAACTCCCAAAAATGATTTAGTGTACTACTTCTTTTATTTAGCGCTACACCTACTAAAACCGGGAGGGCTAGCGGGTTTTATTACTCCGCCCTATTTTTCAACCGCACAAGGGGGAAAAGTGTTACGCCAAACGCTACACGACCAAGCCACCTTCTTGCGCCTTATTAATTTTGAGGAAAAACATTTATTTACAGAGGCCGACCCGCACACATTACTCAGTGTATTTCAAAAAGGGAAACTCCCCTCACCCTGCAAAGTAGGGTGGGAACACCTTACCTCTGTTAAGCAGGCGCATCTATTTTATGGGGCAGATTCCTTCCTACAAACACACGCAATTAATCAAACCCATGACTTGCTCGCTCGCATGGCAAAAGCACCCTATACGTTGGGTGACATGGCAAGCGTGTCTAACGGGCTGATGACCGGATGCGACCGTGCTTTTATTCTCACAGAAGCACAAAAAAATGCCCTGCCGCTTACTCAAAAAGAATTGGCAAAGTTACGTCCGTTTTTTAAAAATTCGGATATTCACGCATACGCTCCCAACACAAATCCACGTCTGTGGCTGATTGATTTCTTTTATCCTAATGACCGTGACATGAACGTAGAGGATTACCCTCATTTGTTGACGCATTTAACTAAGTTTAAGACGAAACTTTTGGCACGCAAACAAAATAATAACGGAATTGATAAACAACTGGCAAAGGGAAATTTTTGGTTTGGATCGGTACGGCGTAAAATGAATTTTGAGGGAGAAAAAATCGTGCTCCCGCACCGAGGACGCACCGTATCAGCTGCCTATTCCAAAGGGCCTTGGTACGCCAGCAGCGACGTATATTTTATCTCCAACCCAAAACCGCCCTACACACTGTGGAGCATTTTAGGGTTATTGAATTCTGCCCCGTATTTAACGTGGCTACAAACCAACGGCAAGCGCAAGGGAGAACTATTGGAACTTTACAGTGCCCCACTTAAGCAACTGCCTATCCCTAAATTAACTCCGCAGAAACAAGCGAACTTAGAAGAACTGGCGCGTCAAATTTTTGCACAAACGCGCACCGGAAATTCAGCAGATATCGCAAAACTACAAAAACAATTAGATAAACTTGTAGAATCTTGCTTTTAACAAAATGTCCATTTCTCATTAATACAAATAAGTTAAAGCAATATAATACTTCCTACTTTTTCCCATAACATTTTTACACAAAATGCCCTGATCACACCCGGACCCACAGGCCCGCTTATGGTAAAATTCCGAGCAAAATGTATGCTTTTCTGCTCCCGGATATTCTGGGTATCGAAAGAAATGTATCCACCCACGGCACTTATATTCCCCGGTAGTAAAATAGACCGCCGCATAATTGTACTTATTCAAGTAAACATCTGCTAGCGAAATTTCAAAGCCATCCCCTTTTAGAGCCGCTTTGTGATTATTTAAATTACTTCCACAACTTGGGGTAGCCAGTTTCTCGAGCGAAAATTTAAGATCTAAATCATCAAACGAGGTAGGATATTTACGATATTGCAAATAATAGGCATTGGCAGCCGTAACCACTTCCGCGAGCATCATTTGCATTTTAGCCATACGCGATTTAGTAATCGCCTTTTGGTATTGCGGCAAAGCAATCGCTGCCAAGATCCCCATAATTAATACTACTACTAACAGTTCAATTAACGTAAAGCCCGCAGGGCCTATACAACCTTTACAACAACTTCTTTTCATGGTAGGTATCCCCCTATTTATACAAAAATACTTTCGCGTATAGCCCATTATAAGAAAAAAAAAACAATTCAAGCGGTATTTTGTAGCAAGAGAACAACAACATAAATATGGAAATGCCCGAACTGTCTTTGTCGTCACGCATAAGTAAACATTTTAAAAATATATAATATAAGTATGAACATAAAACAATTATTTTCATTTTCTGTTCTGTGTGGACTGGGGTGGTCTTTATTATCTTTAGCTTTTTTTCATACAAATGGCTTTGTGACAACCCCCTTGGGACTTTTATTCACATTTTTATTTATTTTAGGGCATATCTTCTTGTTTGCTTGGTTGGTATTTATTCTGAGTGTTCCGTTTTCCCTAATTGGCCCGCGTAGTACGCAAATAGCTGCCGGCGCATGGGGGGGATTTGTCTCGTTATTTTTTGTGATAGATCTGATAGTATTTTCACAATACCGTTTTCACATTAGCCCAGCTATGCTGGAATTATTTTTTGGTCCGGCCGGACGGGAAATCTTTGCATTTTCCACTCAAATGTGGGTAATAGCTATCGTAGGAGCGTTGTTAGTATTTTTATTGACTTTTTGTCTAACTCTAGCCACAAAACGTCTGTGCCTGCGAGGAAAATTTATCGCGCTTATTTTGGTAGCATGGTTACTTACATTCCTGGGTTATAATAGCGTGTACGCATGGGGAAAATTCAATATGGTTTCCGCTATCATTTCCCAACGATCTGTTCTTCCGCTTGCTAATCCGTTTTCAGCCAATAGACGTCTGCGCAAACTAGGGTTCGAGCCCAAAAAAGAGCTCTATTCCGAACCTACCCACGGAACACTCAATTACCCTCTACATCCGCTTACCTGTACGGCTCCTTTCCATAAACAAAATGTTCTAGTCATTTTGATAGAGTCATGGCGAGCAGATAGCGTGACTGCGCAAATTATGCCGAATCTAACCCGTCAAATGCAACAGCCGCATATGACTTATTTTACCAATCATCTTTCGGGAGGAAACGCAACAGAAGCGGGGGTATTTTCTCTGTTCTATTCCATGCCATATGCATATTGGAATGATTTCACTGGGCGGCAACTACCCCCGGTACTTGTTACACAAGCTTGGGATACGGGTTATACGCCGGCCATCTACGCAAGCGGCAAACTAAATAGCCCCACGTTCCACCAAAACATTTTTGCTACTGTACCTAACCTCCGGTTGGATTCTAAAGGGAGTACAAAGTGGGAACGGGATGTAGATTCCATTCAAGATTTTGAAAAATTCTTAAATTCTCATAATTTACAACAACCTTTCTTTGGATTTTTATTTTTAGATGCTCCCCATGGAAGTAGCCATCCCGAGGAAGACACTATTTTTACCCCGGAACAAGAAGTAAACTATTTATTGGTAAACAAAAATACCGATCCAACCCCCTATCTAAATCAATATAAAAATTCTGTACATTTTGCCGACCGCATGATTGGACGAGTTTTTGATGATTTGAAAGCCCACGGCTTATTGGAAAACACGTTTATTATTATTACCGGAGATCACGGCCAGGAAATCAACGATACCCGCAATAATTTTTGGGGACATAACAGCAATTTCGCCAAATATCAGACGCACGTGCCTTTATTCATTTGGGATCCGGCTGTCAAACAGGCCAGCACGGTTTCCTATCGTACCAACCATTATGATGTGGCCCCGACTGTCCTTGAGCGAGTTTATGGTTGCACCAATATTCCGCACGATTATTCTATCGGACAGAATTTATTTAGTGACACCGCCCGCCCCTTTTCACTTATATCCGGTTATACAAAAAAAGCTATACGCACCGACGATCAATTAACTGTGCTTGATCAATACGGTGGCATTGAAATGTATGACGAAAATTTGGCTCCTTCCAAAATGGGGGCTAATCCGACGGCCATTAAAGAAGCCCTTCAAACTTTCGCGCAATTCTATAATTAATTTTCTACTTGCCAAACTACGAAATTTTATTGTATGCTGAAAAGGTAGTCGTATAATTTACAAAAGGGAGGAAATATGTTCAATACGTATTTTCTAGATGTAATTAAAAATCATTATATTGATTTCGTCGGAAAAGCCACCCGCAAACAATTCTGGCTGTGGGTTTTGTGGTACATAATTGTATTTGTGGTGTTGTCCTTGGTGTTGGGATTTTTAGGCAAAGTTGGCCAAACTATCTATTGGTTGTGCTGCTTAGCCGTAATCCTTCCTTCTTTAGGAATCCAAGCACGCCGTTTGCGTGACGGGGGTTTCTCTCCGTGGTTACTGCTCTTGCTCTTGTTGCCCGTATTAGGAGCTCTTATTCTCTTGATACTCTATTTATTGCCCAGCAAGAAATAATTCTCGTTTGACTATCCGCCTCCTTTTTACCGGGGGGGCGGATTTTTTGTCTATGCGGATACACAAAGTTATTCTATCAATACTAACATTGCTCATAGCCTGTGTGGTTGCGTATGTCTCGTTTATGTACATTTACACCGACCACATGTTTGCACCCATTACACTATTAGAAACACCTCATTTAACCCCAACATACAAAAAATGGCCGGCGCCAATTGTTCCTTTTATTCACAAGGTCAATACGCCCGCTCGTGCATACCAAAAAGATAAAAAATATCCCGGATTTGAAGTTGATGTTTTATCCGATCATGGCGATTTACTGGCAGCCCATGATCCAACGGAAGCTATGCGAAATATTAAGCTGACTGATATTTTTAAAGCTGTTAAAAACCCACAAGAAAAAGTATGGTGGATTGACGTAAAGAGCGAACTTACCGATACCGAAATTGATGAGATTGTGCAGCAAGCTGCCCAATATAAAATTCCGGTCGATTCCCTTCTTTTTGAAGTATCTGCCGGTCCCACCGCCAAACGTATCACTCAAAAGGGATTGGGGCTGTTACTTCCGCTTATTGAGGGTTTTGATGAGGATAAAAATGATGCGACTACACGCGCTCAATTAAATGCGCGTATGCTCGCGCTATGGGAAGAATATAAACCTTTGGCGGTTTCGGCCAGTTTTGGCAAATACGCTTATTTACGTGCCTATTTTCCAAATATACCCAAAGCCATTTATTATTCTGCAACCCAACGCCCCAGTATTAAAAAGTCATTCATGCGCCGCCACATGGCACAAGATCCGTCAGTAAAGATATTCATGACGGATGAATATTCCTGGATTAATTTATAGGTCTAATTCTTTGGCAAGTTCTCCAAAAAATTGAGTAGCAAATTGCGGAAAATACAAATCTGTAATGTGCCCCGTGTAAGAAGATTCGCGCGGGTTTACTTCAATAATTTTACACCCGTGTTCCTTGGCTGCTAGCGGCAAACTGCAAGCCGGCATCACTTGCCCAGCGGTACCGACAATAATCATTACATCGGCTTGTTGAGCCATTTGCGCAGAGTTTTCATATGCACGAGGGGGAATCCCTTCCCCGTAGAACACAAAATCCGGCTTGAGCACACCCCCGCATAAGCAGGTAGGGGGAATTTCTTCCAAATTAATATCTTCTAAACGATATTTACGGCCACAATGCAAACAGGAAAGCGTGTGAATCGTTCCATGAAACTCTTGCACGTTTTTACTGCCGCCACGCTGATGAAGGCCATCTATATTTTGCGTAATAACCCCCTTTAGGAGTCCTTGTTGTTCCATTTTTCCCAAAACAGTGTGAGCCGTGTTCGGCTGAGCTTCGTTCATATCGGTAAAAAAGATTTTTTTCATTTCTTGCCAACTACGAGTGGGATCAGACAGGAAAAAATTAATCTCAATAAATTTAGGATCATATTGATTCCACAGTCCGCCCACGCCTGTAAACGGTGCGATCCCGCTCTCTACGCTAATGCCGGCGCCCGTAAAAGCTACTGCATAGGAAGAATCTTTAATTAACTTGGCTGCTTGTTGTAACTCGTTCATAATTTTATTGTAGCATTAATTTTGCGCGAAGCTCTGTAAAATTGATAAAATAATTTTGTAAGGTTGTTTTATAAGGAGAACTCACATGAAAAAAGCAATGTTATTAGCTGTATTGGCAGCGCTCGTTGCAGGTTGCGCTTCCACCACTAACACATCCACAACTACTGCAAACCAAACATTAACGTTAGATGAAGCTTTGCAGAAATCGGCCGAAACTCGTCAAAAACTGGAAGAAGCCAAACAAACCTATCAAAATGCTAAGAATGCTTCTGCTGTTGCCAGCGGTGCTTCCAACTCCGTTGCCGATGCAGTAAAGACACAAGTACAAAAGCAACTTGATACTTCCAAAACGCAAGTCAACAACGAAGTGCAAGCTTGGAAAGACGTATTTGCTGATTAATAACTTAGTATTGCTATTTGCACAAAATATATCCCCGGCACGGCCGGGGATATTTTAATTGACTTCACATTCCCCCATATTGTTGACAACCCATTTGCAAAGGAACGGCAACAACTCCCAAAATGATAAAATAGAATAGAGGAGCAGGATTTGAATTAAGTTCTGGATGATGCGTTCTATATGACCTTACGCCCGCCACGCTTAAGCCGCAAATGGATGATTTTTACCGTTACCGCAAACGGTACGTTTATGTCTACCCTATCGGCAGGAATTGTAAACATCGCGCTGCCAACCATGTCTACCGAATTTAACGTCTCGTTAGAAAGCATCCAACTCGTCGTCAGTTTTTATTTGCTGGTACTTACCTGTTTACTTCCCGTCTTTGGCAAACTGAGCGATATGTATAGCCGCAAATGGATGTATTTGGGCGGATTTATTACTTTTGGCGTAGGGGCTTTATTCGGGGCACTTTCAAGCTCTCTACCCATGATGTTGTTCGCGCGCGCAGTTCAAGGGATAGGGTCATCAGCTATGATGGCCACCTCCCAGGCACTGATTGCCCAAATTTTTCATGGTCCTTCCCGCGGAAAAGCGTTCGGCGCCATCGGCGCGGTGGTAGCGGGAGGCTCACTAGCCGGGCCGGCAATCGGAGGTGCACTCATCCAAGCATGGGGCTGGAAATCGGTTTTTTGGATTTGTATTCCCATTGCCATCCTCGGTGTATGGCGAGGAATTTATTTAATTCCGCGTTTTAATGCACACAAACGCGTAAAAATGGATTGGCCCGGCGCCGCACTTTATACAACAACCAGCTTTGCCTTTTTGTACGCACTCAATACCGCCGCAGATAAAGGGTGGGGAAACCCGCTCATTTTAAGCGCGTTTGCAGTTTCGCTCATGTTATTTTTGGTATTTTTACGTCGGGAAAAATCCGCAAAATATCCTTTTTTAGAACTATCTATTTTTAATAACAAGATTATTTCTTATGGTTGTCTGGTAGCCATGTTGGGATATACTGCTTTATTTACCAACTCGGTTCTACTACCCTTTTATTTAACCGATATTATAGGCTTGGACCCCATTAAAATCGGCCTACTCATTATGCCCTTCCCGGTGACGTTGGCAATTGCCTCTGCAGTGTCACGCACACTTAATGCCAAATGGCCAGCACGTGTTTTAACAACAGCCGGATTTGGGTTACTCATCATTGCGACTTTAATGTTTGCATTTATTGGTAATACGCCCAGTATTTCTTATATCGTACTTGCGCAACTGGTCATGGGGGCGGGGAGCGGAACTTTCCAGGTCCCCAATAATAATACCGTAGTTAGTGCTGCCCCCAAGGGGAAATTAGGCGTAGTAGCCAGCCTCAATGCGCTGTGCCGCAACATTGGAATGATTTTTGGAATTGCCTCTTCCGTAGCGATTTTTGCACTCGTACAAACTTGGAGTATTAGTCACGGACAAGATACTCAAAATGCATTTATCCATGGCTACCAGGCTGCTATGTTATTTGGAACAATATGCGCCGTAGCCGGTGGCATACTATCCGCTGAAAGATAACCCTTTTACCCCAAAAATGCCCCGAACTTTTTAGTCCGGGGCGTTTTTTATAACCGAAATAAACTTAGTAGTTTTCCGGATGGATCATGAAATAAGCTTGCGGATGAGCACAAACCGGGCAAACCTCGGGGGCTTTTTCTCCGATTACAACGTGCCCGCAGTTGGCGCATTCCCACATCACAATGCCCGCTTTTTTGAATACTTCATTGGTTTCCACATTGTGCAGAAGTTTGCGATAGCGTTCTTCATGCATTTTTTCAATCTTTCCAACGGCTTCAAATAAATAAGCTAATTTTTCAAAACCTTCTTCTTTGGCGGTTTTGGCAAAACCAGCGTACATATCCGTCCATTCATAGTTTTCGCCATTGGCAGCATCTAATAAATTTTCAGCGGTAGAAGGGATCCCTTCATTATGCAAATACTTAAACCATAATTTAGCATGCTCTTTTTCATTATTGGCCGTTTCTTCAAAGATTTTGGCAATTTGCACAAACCCTTCTTTTTTGGCTTTAGAAGCGTAGTATGTATATTTGTTGCGCGCTTGAGATTCTCCCGCAAACGCAGTCATTAAGTTTTGTTCTGTTTTTGAGCCTTTAAGTTCCATAATTATCTCCTATAAAAACACCCTGTTACAAACGGGTACAATTTTTGCAAATCCCTTTAAATTGCACGTTAACCTGTTTAATTTCGCCAGCATTTTGCGCCGAAGATGGCCAAGAAATTTGTTCATGTTCCTGCGGGAAAACATCATATACTTCCCCACACCGGGTGCATACAAAATGGCAGTGCGGCCGCAGATCCCCATCAAAGCGGGCTTTGGAAGAGAGCCCCACTTGGTGCAAAAGTCCCATTTCCTCTAAAGACGAGAGCGTACGATATACCGTATCCAACGACACATTGGGCAAACTTTCCCGAACTTGCAAAAAAACGGTTTCCGCACTTGGGTGCGCATTGGATTGGGCCACCGCACGGAAAATTTCCTGCCGTTGACGCGTAATGCGTAGCCCCAATTCTTTACATCGGGTTTCGAAGTAATCTAAACGCATTTGCACATCAGCAGGCTCGGTTAACGTAAGCATCATAATTAGTAATAATTCCTAATAAAGCTATCAGTAGTATAGCATATTTTTAAAATTGTGAAGCGATATTTTTGCTATTCTTTATATATGCTTACTTATCATACAGCAATTATAGGTGCCGGAGCTAGCGGATTGTTTTGTGCGGGCTCATTTAATGCTCCTAAAATTATTCTAGACCATAACAAACTTCCGGGCGTAAAAGTAGGGGTAAGCGGTGGGGGAAAATGTAACTTCACCAATCGCTTTATTTCTGCAACCGATTACGTAAGTTTACGTAAGCATTTCTGTAAAAATGCATTGGCTGCTTTTAAGCCAACTGATTTTATTGAATTATTAGACGAAAATAAAATTCCCTACGAGGAACGTGCCAAAGGCCAATTATTCGCCAAAGATGCGCAAGAAATTGTGCGTTTCTTAGTAAAACGCGCCCAGCAAGCTAATACAGATTTTTCCCTGGCAACTGAGGTATTAGACATAAAAAAAATGGAACATGGATTTCTAGTACGTACTTCCGGCGGCACGCTACAAGCTGAGCACGTTGTCCTGGCTACGGGAGGGCTTTCTTACCCTTCCCTAGGGGCCAGTTCTTTTGGCTTACAATTGGCCAAAAAATTTGGATTGCACATAACTGAGCAACGCCCGGCGTTGTGCGGCCTTACTTTCCCCAAAGAAATGCGCAAGACTTACAAAATACTTGCAGGGAATAGCGTCTTAGCTGCCGTGCAAACGGGCAAACACCTCTTTACCGATCAACTACTCTTCACACACGAAGGAATCAGTGGTCCCGCGGTATTATCTACTTCACTCTATTGGCAAGAAGGGAACCCTGTACAGATTAATTTCTTGCCGAATATCGACGTAGAAAAAATATTGGTACAACATAAACAAACAAATAAAAAAGTATCTTCCGTCATCAATCTTCCGGGGCATATGGCACAAAACCTTTTGGGTCCCCTGGACCAACCTTTAGCCAATATGACAAAATCCAACTTTCAAGCGGTTATCAAACATTTGTCTGCATTTGAGTTTATTCCAGCGGGGACAGCCGGCTACACGAAAGCGGAAGTAACAGCCGGCGGAATAGATACACAAGCAATAAACCCTACTACTTTTGAAACCAAAAAAATTCCTGGATTGTATATCATCGGAGAAATACTGGATGTGACAGGCAGGCTGGGAGGATTTAATCTTCATTGGGCTTGGGCAAATGGATACTGTGCGGCAAAAGATCTGTCAAAAAAATTTTAACGCAGAGTTAATATGCTTTTGATATAATAAGAGAAATGTGGTGCATATAGAGAGGGAAAATTATGGACATCGTAACCAAAAAACAAAATTTACTGAATTTATGGTTGGAGAGTTTTGTTGTCCTAAACCAATGTTTTGGAAAATTGATTAAAGCTGCTCTTGGGCTTTTGATACTTGTCGTATTGGTGGTTTCCGCCTGTGCATACACGCTAGGACTTACTTCACAACTCACTCAGATTGTATTGAGCATATTGAATGTTTTTTGTGTGACGGTACTTTTGCAAATCATAACCGCCCATATTTTGCAATCCCAACAACCTCTCATGGAAACATTTGCTGGCTCCGTGTGGCCGACCATTTTTCAACTAATATCCAGTTTCATATTAGCCCTGGCGTGTCTGCCTCTCGGCCTAGTTTGTTTTCCCATTATGATGCTTTCCCCAATATTGGGAGTGATATGTATCATTGCCTCCATGTTCCTATTTGTACGATTTTTATATAGTTTCCTTGCCATCGCGGTCGATAATAAAGGGCCGATTGCCGGCTTAATATATAGCTGGAAATTAACAGGTGGCCAAAATTATATTGACGTGTTATTGGTACTTCTTATATTGATTGTGTCGTATGCCTTGATAGTTATATTCTTTACTCTTTTGGGAGTCGCTTTCCGAACGTTAATCCCTTTATATTTTGCAAATAGTTTTGATTTAACACACCTCTCTCCCATGTGGTGGATTGTAGGGGCAATACTTGTTATCCTATACCTGTTCTATCATTTGGCATTACTCACGTTTCTCTTGCTGGTATTTTTGAATCGAAAATTTCAGTTAGAGCCAACGATGCCCGCCCAAAAAGAACAGGAGGCAATTTTTATCCCGTTACCTGAATTGGAAATACCCGCCCAGGTAGCAACACCTGAACAGTCATCCCATAATAATCCACCGTCTCTTTCCCAAACGCAAACCTCTCAAAATGCTGTTTCAGCCGAACAACCAGCTACCCAGCAACCGTCGGGCATGGAAACGTTACAAATCACTAAGACCTCGGTGAACACTACCGAGGAAGATGCAAGCGAAATTACCCAGCATTTGCATCAAGTGTATACACCGCGGGACAAAGAGACCGTGCAACACACGGAAGAAGATCGCATGCCCACCATCTTATTTGATGATGAGCTAGCCCAACAGTTGGAGCATCAATTTTTGGAAGAACATAAGAAGCAACATCCAACCCAACATGATGATTCATCGGAAGATGACAATCCGATTCAACTGTCCAAATAAGGGATACTTTTAGATCATTGGATAATACATATGTCACAAAATCCTGTTACGTTACTAAGTGATGTAAAAACTTTTTTTACTATGACAAAAGCAATTGTTAGAGGACAATATAAGATGCCCTGGAAAACGTTTTTTTGGGTGCTTTTATGTTGTGTTTATTTTTTATCTCCCATTGACTTATTGCCCGATATTTTGCCCGTTCTAGGCTTTGCTGATGACGGGGCATTTATTGTATTTGTTTTGCTTTTAATTCACCAGGATTTAAATAATTTCCGCCAAGCTCAACAACCTCGCGAAGATATCATCGAAGCGGAAGTAGTCGACGAGGAACACAAAAACAATGATTAAAAAAATATTCAGATTTTTTACAGTACTATGTTTAGTACTGCTCGTACTGCTGGCAACAGCTTTTTTTGCGCTCAAAAAAATATATCCGCCAAATAAGTTGAAAACGATGGCACAAAATTATGTCTCTCAAAAGCTACAGAGAGAGTTTACATTTGATTCCATTTCTTTTACCTGGATTGGCTTTACTCTTACCAATGCAGCACTATCGGAAGAACATACTTTTCAAGATGGCACATTTATTAAAGCCAAAAAACTGACTGCCCATGTAGCAGTAAAACCATTACTGCAAAAACGTATTGAAATCAGCACTATCGAAGCGGAAGGCCTTGAAGCAAATATTGTTGCCAAAAAAGATGGTTCCTATAATTTTGACAACCTTATTCCCCAACAAGAAGATGCCCTACCCAAGGACACCCCTAGCCCTGCTTCTCAAGAAAAGGATCCATTAATTATTACCGCTCAAAAAATAAAATTAACAGATTGCGATTTTATATATATCGACGAACAAAGCGGCATGCGCACGGCCTTGAATGATCTAAACATTGAAATAGTAAATTTTGACTTAGATCATCCTTTCGAGACAAAAATTGATTTTGTAACAGATATATCCGGTACGGGAAAACCCGATATGAGTTTGCCGTTGTCACTTCAATTTACCACGCTACTGGCTGGGTTAAATATGTCCGACGCCTATGCTACCCTCTCCCGAGCTACGGCCCGTTACAAAACTATACAACTTGATTTAAAAGGAGAAATCAAAAATTTTAAGGCTCCTTCCCTAAATGTAACAGGTTCGTTGTCCGGCGTCAACAGTACAATACTACGTGAATTGGCCCCTGGGCTTCGGGCGTTTGATCTTTCTACCATTTATTTAACTTTAGACGCAAACGCCGACTTAGATACTAAAAACGCCGCAATTTCCCAAGCAAAATTATCTGTGAAAGATAGCTCGCTTTTAGCAAAAGGAACTGTGAATTGGAAGGGACCTTCTGTGGCGTATAACCTATCTGCCACTTTAACAGCCGTCATTGACCAACTTGTACAAATGGCAGACACATCCCTAAATGATTTCAGTCCGACAGGCACCATAAAGGCTACTTTGCGCGCCACAGAAAAAAAGAACTACACCGATATAAACGGGAATATAGCCCTTCAAAATGCCAGTTTTTTATATGAGCCATTTACCTTTACTGAACTAAATGGAAACGTTGTATTAGCTTCGTTAGACAACATTTCATCTCCGGGCTTAGTTGGCAAATTGAACGGAGAAGCTTTTAAAGGAGATTTTTCATATGCAACTCTCCCTACTGCTACGGATATCAAATTGAATTTGAACTTGGATAAACTGGTTTTGACAAAATTTTCCTCTTCACAAGAAAATACAACCGAAAATCCGCAAACCCCTACGACCTCTCAAGAAAACACAGAGGCTACAGTGCCTATGAATATCCAAGCGAATGTAAAAGTAGGTGAGTTAATTATTCCATATCTTCAATCAAACGGGTTAACAATAGCGGCAAACCTTACTAATATTACCGACAGCATGGCCCATGCCAACGGCACAATAGACTTTGCCTTGCAGCCCGGTAAAATTACCAATTTAGATAATTTTATCAACGAAAGTAAAATTGCAAAGATTTTATTGTTACCCATTGGCATCGTTAAAAAAGTGGCGGGGATATTAAACATAAATTTATTCCCTACTAATAAAGACCAAGGCACAACTATTTCCTTCACGGAAGGGGCCGGAACGTATACCTTTACGGACGGTGTAATGAACGTAGATAAAACTATTCTCAATTCTTCCGCCACTAACATCTCGGCTAGTGGTACAGCTAATTTTCAAACAGATGCGCTGGATATGAAAGCCAAAGCCACGCTGCTTACGCAAGCGGCACCCATCGCTTTTAAAGTTACCGGAACTATGAGTAATCCCAAAGGAAAATTGGATGTAGTAAATACCGTAACTTCGGTAGTGGGGGGACTATTAAATGGAACGGCCGTTAAATCGGCCGCCAACGGGAGCACCACTCTTACCAAAGAAACTTCAACCGTGGCAGCTGATACTGTAAAAAATACAGTCTCTACGGCCGTCGATGTAGTAAAAGGAATTGGCGATTTATTCAAAAAGAAAGATACCAAGGAACAATAATAATTTCCCATACAATAACAAAAAAGGCCCGTTCTAATGAACGGGCCTTTTTAAAATATTTCCTACTAGTTAGTGTAAATGGGATAAAGTTGGGTGTCAACTGGATGACTTTTATCCTTTTCGTACTGTGTCCGAGATAAACTTTTCCATGTAGCAGGCCCAGTAGCAGTCCCAGTAGCAGTCCCAGGAACAAAATGAAATTGTTTGTTGTCAGTACCGTCTTTCCAATCCGCCTGTAACGTCTCCTCGGTAGTACCGGTCTTTTTAATTTCTCCGTCTTTGGCCCACGTATTTGTATCGGTCTGTAATTTATTATTCACTTGTAACGTCGTTTCCTTAGATTTGTCAGTATTTTGTAGATCAATTTGCTCAGCCAGTAGCGTTCCCACTCGTACCGTTCCACCAGTACGAATATTCAACGTATCAACGAGCCATTTGGTATTCGCACTATTAGCGACGCTGGTACTATTGTTCATATTCAAGATGTCAACTTGTATAGGCTTTCCTTTCACATTGATATCCCCACTAATATTTCCTTCTGTTGATGGAGCCCCTACATTAAAAACAGTGTTTGCACCAAATTTAGTTGGATAATCAACAGATTTTGTTTCAACTGCTTGAAATGACGCCTCAGGAACAACAGACAAAGCGGATACAAACTCATATTCATTAACTCCCGCACCCAAAGCAGGCAGGCAAGCGGCCAATATAAAAACAGTTATGCCCCAATACTTCATAAAATGTCCTCCTTTAAACATACTTACTCAAAGTATATCTAAAAATCCTTCTAAAAACAAGACCTAACTTATAAAATTACATCGCGAAACGCGGACAATATCGTATAATAAGAGTATGGGGATTTGTTTACTATGGCTCACTAATTTGGCTTTCCCGTTTGTGGCTTTGGGAGTGTTTTTTTCTTTTCTATTCTCCGGACGCCGCCGGTTACTTACACATCTACAGGCAGAACTGCGCGAACGTTTGGGACTGGAAAAGCAAGGTTCGCTTCCGCAAAATGCTATTTGGCTGCATTGTGCCAGCGTGGGGGAAGTCAACTCCATCAAAGGGCTCATTTCCGTATTAAAAACGTTTTATCAAAAAGAAATTGTAATTACCACTTCCACACAGGCCGGCAAAGAAATAGCTTTAAAAAACCCCGAAGTATCCGCCGCTATATTAGTGCCGCTTGATTTTTATCCTTCTTGTAAACGCTTCATAAAAATCCTTAAACCGCATCGATTATTCGTTGTAGAACGGGAAATTTGGCCTAATTTGTTATGGGCAGCTCATCGCAATAACGTTCCTTATGCTATTATCAACGGACGCATTAGCGAGAAATCAACGCGGGCCTATTGCTGGATACGTCCTTTGTTTCATATGATTTTCGCGCCGCTAACATTTGCCGCTTTACAAAACAAAGAGGCAGCCGCCCGTTATGAAAAATTAGGGGTATCCCACGATAAAATTCATATTTGCGGCAACGTGAAATATGACTCCCTTTCGCAAACGCCCACTAAGCTAGATCAAGCACACCAATTATTGAATCAACTAGGCTGGGAAGGCAAACCCATCTTCGTGTTGGGAAGTACCCATCCGTTAGAAGAAACACTCTTGTTAAGGGCCGCACCTGATATTTTAAAAACAGGAGCTAAAATTATTTTTGCCCCTCGTCATCTTGAACGCAAGCCGGAAGTAGAACAATCCTTACATCAAAGCGGCTTACATTATGCGTTTGCCAGCCAAGCTAGTTTTGATAAGAACACCGACGTACTATGTGTAGATGTAATGGGATTATTAAATTCGCTGTATGCATGCGCCGCTTTAACCTTTGTAGGGGGATCCATAGCTCCACGTGGAGCCCACAATTTATTGGAACCTGCTATTTTGGGAAAGACTGTTCTATTTGGCAAGCATTTTTATAATACTCCCGATACCGCACGCGCTCTTTTGGAACACGGCGGGGGAGTGCTGGTGAGTGAAACAAATTTTAAAGAAACAGTCATACGTTTGCTAAATGATCCCGAGCAGTTGGAAAATATGAGCCAAAAAGCTCGCGAGATCGCTTTAAATTTCAAAGGAGCAACAGATAAAATTAGGGGAGTAGTAGAGCAATATGAACACAGAAAAACAACCTAATATTTTAGTGGTACGTTTCTCGTCATTAGGAGATATCGTACTTTCGTCACCTGTCTATAAGAATATAAAGGCTGCGTGGCCTAACGCCCGTATTACTTTATTGGTAAAACCTGCCTTTTCACAAGCATTAGCCGGGCACCCGGATATTGATGAAATTTTAGTAGCCAAACCTACTATCTGGGGAATTGTACGCCAAGTACGCGCCGGGCACTATACCCACTATTTGGATTTGCATGCCACATTTAAAAGCATATTAGTTGGCTGGCTGAGCCGCATTCCCAACCGCATTCGTTACGATAAAAATGCAATTGCCCGACGAATGTTTGTAAGATTTCATAAAAATTCCCCGGTGTTGGAAAAGCATTCCTTGGAAAAGTATCTGGCAGCATTGAAGGCCTGGAACATTCCTGTCAAATATAAAGAACCCAAACTGGGTGATTGGGCATACCGCCACACGGAAACAACCGGCCGAAAGATTAATAAAATCGGAATCTTTCAAACCTCTTTTATTGGAGATAGCGTACTGACCACGCCTTTGATTCAAAAAACTAAAAAATTGTTCCCGGACACAAAAATTGTGGTTATTACTCGTCCGCAAACAGAAGACATCTTTAGGCCTTTGCCCGAAGTAAGCGAAGTAATCTTAAATGATAAACGAGGTTGGAATAAAATTGCTGGTGTATGGAAAACGGCTAAGGCAATCAAAAAATCTGGTATTGATATTCTCCTTGTTCCGCATCGCAGCTTTAGAAGCGCACTAATTGCGTGGCTCTCCCGCGTACCCATACGCATCGGCTTTACTTCCAGCGAAGGCTGGTTCTTATACACAAAAACGGTTCCCTTTAACTGGATGATTCACGACGCAGAACGTAATTTATCTTTATTGCAGGGAATTGCTAAAGAAAAATTTGCGGCGGAAAAGCTTTCCATGTCATTCACTCCGTCCGCCGAAGAAAATGTAGCCCGCCTACTTAAAGACTTTAACTTAGAAGGCAAAAAGTTAGTCGGGATTCACGCCGGCAGTGCCTGGCCTACAAAATGCTGGCCTATGGATTATTATGTGGAGTTAATTTCCAAATTACAAACCGAATTGGGCGTACAGGTAGTATTAGTTGGCGGTGGCAAAAAAGATGCCGACCTGGGTGAAAAGATTTGCCAGCTTTCCAAAGGGCACGCGGCCAGTTTATGCGGAAAAACCAGCCTGGCGGACTTGATGGCCCTGATGAAACATTTCTCTCTATTTATCACCAACGATTCCGGCCCCATGCATATTGCCACGGCTTTTGAGGTGCCTACCCTGGCTATCTTTGGGCCTACTACGCGGGAACTGGGGTTCTTCCCGTATGGGGAAGGGCACCGCGTCCTGGAGGTGAAGGATTTGCCGTGCCGCCCTTGTGCGTTACACGGGGGGAAAAAGTGCCCGCTTAAACATTTCAAATGTATGCGGGATATCGCCCCGCAAACGGTATTTGATAATGCCAAAGAAATGTTAAAGATGTAACTCTTAATTACCTATAAAAATCCCTCAGCATCAAACTGAGGGATTTTTCATGGGGAACTAACTTAAAAATCTATATCAGGCACCTCGTCTAGCGCCGTAAGTGTCTCGGTAAACAATTTCCTTATTTCCGTCCATTTACTAAGAGGCAACCAAATTCCTTTTTTGGTAAAGCCCTTATCTTGCTCCCATTGGCGCAGTTCCAAGCCGCGCTGTCCGCGAAATTCAGCCACCGTCACCACCACGCAAATCCCGGCCCGTTTGGCTAATTTGGCAATTTGCCCCAATTTCATTTGTTTTTCTTCTGCCGGCAACTGATTTAATACCGGTACTAAGGCACGAATCATCTCGGGTGTAAAAGTAACTCCGTCGCGCGTAGGACCTACGAAATTATCCGTTCGTAAATAACGGCGCACAGACACATACCTGTATCCACGATAGGCATCAATAGAAAAATGCACTTCTTCTTGCTCGCTAAGAACCAATTTTCCTATATCTCTTAACAACATAAAACTGCTTTCTAACATAATAAACTCTCCTGGATGAAATTTTCCTGTGTTTGCGCTAAAAATATGATATGATACCTATAGTTATATTTTAATGTTTGTGTGGCGTAAAATCAAGAATAAAAGGAAAGTATATGGCTGGGGAACAACAAACTTCACTCGTAGGTCAAGAAATTTCTGGATGTGAAATTCTACAAAAAGTGGCCGTAGGTGGCATGGGCGC
>CADBYN010000018.1 GCA_902798835.1 Candidatus Avelusimicrobium bubulum
ACACGCGGTTGAGGTCCGTGAGTGTTTGTGTGGCGTCGGCGGAAAGCTCGGCACTTCCGACATCAAAGAGAATGTCGTTTTTCAAAAATACTTGCAGCCCGTTGTCACCTTTTACTACATCAGCAACAGCGGCTAATTCCTTGGCTTGTTTATCATAATAGTTACCTAAAGCTCCTCCGGCAGCTAATCCAGTTAAACCCCCGATAAGAGCACCTGTTCCAGCTTTACCACCTGTAGCATGGGAAATCAAAGCTCCCGCTCCTGCGCCTATAGCGGCGCCTGCGCCTGCTCCAATGGCCGTTCGTTTGCCCGGCGTAGTACAAGCGGCTACAAACAACACACATAAAGTGCTTACTAAGATTTTTTTCATGTACCAACACTCCTTTTTTAAGATAGTTACATTGTACTTTTTTCAAACAAGATGTACAATCCAAGATGTTGGTTATAAACGTAGTTGCGCGTCTAGGCAGAATTTATTAAGATATAACCGTAGGAAAATTATTTCGCGTTTCGCGCGTTCGGGGTGTGTAAAGGGATTATGGCACAATTATTTTCATTTCTTTCACCAAAGAAAAAGTCTCCAGCAATTACTGAATTATCTGCGGAAATGTTTTCTTTTTTGGAGCAGTATCCGTTGGCCTTATTGTTAGTGGATGCAACGGGGCGTATTTCCTTTGCAAATCCGAGCGCTGTGCACCTCCTGCAGACAGAACACAATGTACTCACCTCTTCCTACGTAGATCGGTTCGGCCTGACTATGGATAAAGTGCGTTCCATGGCGGAATCAAATCCACCCCGTAAAATAATCATTGAACTTGTAAATGATCAAGCAGATAGTGTGTTTGTGGGCGCAGCAGCTTCTTTTTTAGCATCAACCCCGTTTATTTTAATTACTTTGGAATCCATTCCTCATTTCTCCCAGCTTACGGCAGATAACTCTTTCTTGCGGAACTTGGTAAATGCAAGTCCTTGCGCCATAATCGTGCAAAATTTTGCCGGCATTTGTGTGTTGTGGTCCGAGAAAGCAGCCCAACTGTTCGACTATCAGGAAACAGATGTTTTAGGGCAAGAGGTATATTCGTTTTTACCTAAGCAATTGGTGGCTTCTTTACAACGTGTGGATGATAAAATATTGAAGGAACATTCTTCTCAAAAGCCGTTTAATCTGACTTACAAAGATAGGTCCGACAAGGAAATAGTGTTGCAAGTTACGAAAATATTTTTACCTGCTGAAGACGGTAAAGATTGGCGTATTTTGACTCTATTTGAAAATATTACGGAACATTATAATCGTGAACAAGATTTATTACAGAACCGAAATTTATTGCAAGCTATATTGGAAAATGTTCCACTGGCACTATATACACGTGACTGTGATTATCAAATGACTTTTTATAATCCTCAAACGTTGAAAATTTATCATACAGCTAATGATACAGATATTTCGCATTTGCACACATATCAAACCCAAGAAGACAGACAGAGAATGCGGGCTAGAGAAAGTGAAATCTTGCAAGAAGGGAAAGTGAGAGATTACCCTGAGGAAGAATATGTGGACAGTTTTGGAAATAAACGGATTATACATCTACGTAAAATACCTCTTATAAATGCCGGGCCTAAACCGTTGGTGCTTTCTATTGCGGAAGATATTACCGAAGCGATGGAACGAGATCGTGAAATAAAACGGGTAAATACCTTGCTCTCTGCCATCGTACAAAATATTCCTATGGCATTATATGCACGTACCATAAGCGGGACTATACTGCTTCAAAATAAGTACAATGCGGAAATGTTTGGTGTCAAAGTTGGGGAAAACCCCGTCGGTGTATATGATAAGGGGCAAGAGCTGGATAATGAAACACCCGAACAGGTACAGAAATATATGGAACGGGAGAGGGCTATTATTGAATCCGGCAAAGTGTTGCACATTCCGGAAGAAACTTACAGAGCGTTAGATGGTAAGGATAAAGTGCTCCGTTTGATCAAAGTGCCTGTTGCTGAGAGTAACGCACAAGAGCCATTTGTGCTTACGCTGGCCGAAGATATCACGTCCCATAAGACCCAAGAGAAAGATTTGTTGGCCACTAAAAACTTCCTGCAGACGGTATTGGACAATGTCCCCGTTGCTATTTACGCCAGAGGCACAGCAAACACAATGTCCTTTGTAAATCGTAAGGCATACGAGTTGTTCCCAGGAGAGGAAGAAGAAGACCATTCGAGTGATTCTTTTTATGACCAACGTGAAAAATCTATTTTTGACGAGGGAAAGATTGTCGATATTCCGGAAGAAAAATATACCACGTTGGAAGGAAAAGAACTGACGTTGCATTTGATAAAGGTTCCTGTATTTGATCAAGAAGGCAAGCCACTAATGATATTAACGTTGGCTGAAGATATTACGCAACGTAAAGCCCAGGAACAAGAAATTATCAATGCCAAAAATTTCTTACAGGCGATAATTAACAATTTACCGGTTTCTCTGTCCGTTAAAACCTATGAAGGGAAATATGTTTTGTGGAATAAAAAAAGTGAGGAGCTTTTCGGGGTTTCCTCGCAAGAGATTATTGGGCACGCTTCATATCGGACGGACATGAATAAGGAACAGTTGGAATTTTTACGCGAGAGTGACTTGCGGGTTTTCGAAAGCAAAAAAGAACAAAATATTCCACAAGAACTTATTTCTACCGCTAATGAAGGGGTTAAGATTATGCATACCGTCAAAACTCCTATTTTTAACGAAGACGGTACCCCAAATTGTTTGGTGGTTGTATCGGAAGATATTACAGCCAAGACGCGTATGGAGAAGCAAATTCGAGAGGCTAGTGATAAAAATACGCTGCTTATTGAAAATGCGCGTGAGGGAATTTTGTTGGTAGAAGATTATAAAGTGATGTATGCTAATTTGGCACTCTGCCGCATGTTGAGATACGGAGAGCTAAAAGAATTAGTAGGAACTCCGTTGATTGACTTGGCAGGAGAAGATCATCGGGCCGTGCTTAAAGAAAAATATGAAGAAATAATAGAAGGTAATCAAAAATCGGAAGAGCCTGTTCTGTTATCTCTTTGCAGGAAAGATGGCCAACCAATTGAAGTGGAATTTGCAGCGGTAGCTTCACGTTATTTAGGTAGAAGGATTGTGCTTTGTTTCGTGCGAGATATTACCGCATTTAATCGAAGCCAGCGAGATCTACTCAAAGAACGAGATAGTTACCGTGCTGCATTCGAAAGATCTGCCGTAGCTTCTTTTATTTTGCTGAGTAATGGTTATATCAGTTTAATGAATGAATCGTGTCGTGACTTATTTGGCTTAAAAGATATGGATAAAACCTTCTACCGCAACGTCTATGTTCGCCCTGCTCTCACGTTGGATGTCCGGCGGAAATTGCGTGCCGGCCAAAGTGCAAAGATGGATTATGTTTTTAAATTTTCTCGTATGGCCACTAAATTCCCGGGACGGGTGGATGAATCTAGGCCGGATTTGCCGCTCCATTTAGAATTTGTACCCATTAACCGAAGAGACGTAAAAGACGGTTCGGTGTCTTCCGATTACGTGGTAAGTATTACATTGCCTGGCAAGCCTCTGCCTCCGGAGCCCGCTGCTAACACGAAATTATTGCGCAAGCCACTGCCTCCGACAGAAGTCTTGCCGGCAGTAGCTGCACGAGAGATGCTTATCTTGCCTAATAGCGAACCTTACGTGCTTTGCTCGTCAGATTTTAGGATGATTTCCTGTAACCAACTCTTCTGCGAATTGTGTCAATTGTCCGAGCAGGAGCTCTTGGGGCAGCCTATTGATTCTATCATCGATGAAGAGTCTCGGCCTCAATTCCGCGCTGATTTGCATACATTGACGGAGACAGGCATGCTTTCTAATCAAGATTATTCCATTAATCCCGCTAGTGGGTTAGAAAAAATTGCTATCCGTTTGACAGGAGTGAAAGAGGAAGGCGAGCGGTATTTATTCGTACTTCGCAATCAGACGGTCCATTTGCAACTCATGAAAGTGCTGGAAGAACGCTCTGCCCAACTTAATGCTTTGTTGGCGTCTACCAACGGGATTGTATTTTCCATTTTGCTTGTTAATGGAAAATTTGGCGGAATTGATAACGTGAGCCAGTATCTGGCACAAAAAACGGGATATACGCAAGATGAATTGACCCGTATGCAGTTTAAAGACTTATTTGTAGATACTAAAACGATTAAAAAGAGCACTCTGCTCAACAATGCGCAGAAAACACTTGCCAAACATGATACGACTTCATTTGTAGGAACTATTGGTTGTAAAAATGGGAGTCGCTTTGATGCGCAAATAACTATAACAGTCTTGGATTTGCCTGGTCAGGATGGAGCCATGGTAGTTTTGCGGGATGTATCTGCAGAACGAGATAATTGGTCCCGTACTTCTAAAGAAGCACAAGAACTTCAAAGCGTGCGTTCTGCTTTGCCGGGCATGTATCTCAAAGCAGATAGTAACGGGAAAATTTTAGAAGTATATTCTAATCTTGCTTATTTACCACAGGAAGAGGCTGTCAAGATTTTCCTGGATAAAACCCCCGGAAAATTTTGGAAAAAGGAGGCGGCCCAACGGACTTTGTTCTCGATTAAAGAAGCCTTGTCTATTAATATTGCTACGAACTTTGACTTGGCATGGAAAATGGAAGATATCACGCGCTACTTCGACGTAAGTGTTACGCCGATTGCAGGTCGGGGAGAAGTGATTTTATGGCTTAAAGATATTTCTCAGGGGCATACACATGAGGAGCAAGTTCGGCAATTGTACGCGCTTACCAGTGAACCGGGCCTTTCCATGACGCAGCAAGTGGATAAAATTTTGGAATTCGGTCTCAAAACGTTCCACGCAGATGTTGGTTTTGTAGTGCGTTTTACGCGTGAGGGGAATAAAGTGGATAGCCATGTAATGTATGTAACTTCTAACGACTTAGAGTTAGAACGATCTATGGCATTTCCCGTTGAAGAATGTTTATATGATGTAGTAGACGGCCGGGTGTTGTTGTGGCCGGATTTGTCTAGTGTGTCATGTCGTAATTGTGTACATATCAAGAAAGGTTTTGGCTCGTTGTTAGCCGCACCGCTGTTAGTAAATGGAAAAGTGATGGGAGCATTGTGTTTTGCTTCTACTGCCACGCGCCGTGCGTTTGAGAACGGGACGGAAGAGTTAATGGGCTTGTTAGGGCGTATGTTGGCCATGCGTATTGAATTGCGACAGACGGGAAAAATGCTTAGCGAGGCCTCTCGTTCTTTTGCCCATACGTTGGAATATGTAGATAAACCTGCCGTTCTGTTAGATTTGGATTATCAAGTCACTTTTATTAATGCTCCTTTGTTATCTTATAGTGGTCGCCATATTGGAAATATGATGGGGCGAGATTTCTTCGAAGAGTTGGTGCGCAATGCGGATTTATCCAAACGTGCATTTAAGGATGCTGCCCGCAATGCGGAAGGAAATTCCTTTAATATTACTTTAGAGATACGTACGAAAAAGGGTACGTACGAAGATAAAGAATGGCAAGTAGTGCTCTGCAAAGACGATAGTGGCGAAATAGCCAGCTACGGTTTGTTAGAAGTAAAATAATAATATTATTTAGAGCTTCCTTAGTTTCCTCTTTGCAATAAAAGAGGATTTCGGGAGCTTTGCTTATTATAATTAGCAAACTAATAAAATAGTTGCTAATTTTGAACGTATTTGCTACAATGCTATTATAGAGTGGATTTCTCCCTTGATAGAGAGAAGTTCACGAACGATTTAAGTTTGTAGGGGGAATTTATGGAAGACCTTAAAAGGATGACACTTTCTTTACCTAGCATTGTGCCGGTTGTGGCAATTCGGGATGTTGTGATGTTCCCAGGGATGAGTTTGCCTCTCTCGGTGGACCGTGAGAAATCGATTGCGGCTGTGGAACAGGCACTTAATACGCCGGGTCATTATATTTTAGCAGTTTCCCAAAAAGATGCCGAAAATGACGAGCCTAAAGCAGACGATTTGTATCACTTCGGAGTGATTTGCCAAATTACGCAAAATCTGCGTTTACCAACAGGATCTCTAAAGGTTTTTTTACAGGGACTGGCGCGTGCACGTGTGCATAAATTAGATGTAAACCCTCAGGTGAATTCTTGGTTTGCCCAGGTGGAATATATTGAGGAAGAAGAGGATAATTCTCCGGTGGTACAAGCATTAATGCGTCAAGTATTAGATGAGTTTGATAAATATGCCCGCATTTCACATCGGGTAGCGGTGGAGGGGGTTTCCTTCTTGCGTCAAATTGGCGATCCTTCCAAATTGGCCGATACCGTAGCCTCCAATATGATGGTTAAAACGGCCCAACGCCAAGAAATTTTAGAAGCAGTGCACATTACAGATCGTTTAGAAAAAATCTTAAAACTTATCACGTCCGAAATTCAAATTATGGACATTGAGAATAAGATCCATAATAAAGTGCGTGCACAAATTGATAAGAACCAAAAAGAGTATTATTTGAATGAGCAAATGAAGGCTATTCAAAAAGAACTTAGCCAAAAGGATGATTTTCAAAAAGAATTGGATGATATGCGGGCCAAGATTAAGAAGAATGGTTTGCCTCCGCATGCAGCCCAAGAAGCTAGATCTTAAAAAAGCACGCAAAATTTTAGATGAAGATCACTTTGGTCTAGAAAAACCTAAAGAACGTATTTTAGAATATTTGGCGGTTAATAAACTTACCGGTGCTTTGCAGGGACCGATCCTTTGTTTTGCCGGGGCTCCCGGCGTGGGGAAGACCTCTCTTGCTAAATCCATCGCGCGTGCCATTGGGCGCAAATTTGTGCGTATGAGTTTAGGGGGGGTGCGTGACGAAAGTGAAATTCGTGGGCACCGCCGTACGTATATTGGTTCCATGCCCGGGCGTATTATTCAAGGTATCAGTAAAGCCAAAAGTTCTAATCCCGTATTTTTGTTAGACGAAATTGACAAGATGGGGTCGGATTGGCGCGGAGATCCAGCAGCAGCACTGCTCGAGTTGTTGGATCCCGAGCAAAACAAAGACTTTACGGACCACTTTTTGGATGTGCCGTTCGATGTCTCTAAAGTGATGTTTATTACTACAGCCAATTCACTTTCTTCTATTCCGGTTACGTTGCGTGACCGTTTGGAAATTATCAATTTTGACGGCTATACCGAATATGAGAAACATGACATTGCAGACAACTACTTGTTGCCAAAGCAAATGAAATTACACGGCCTTAAAAAAGGCCAGTTGGAAATTAAGCGCGATGCTGTGGCCCTTTTAATGCGCGATTACGTGCGTGAAGCAGGTGTGCGTAACTTGGAGCGCGAAATCGGCTCTTTGTGTCGCAAAGCCGCCAAGAAAATCGTGGAAGGTGCTAAAAAAATTGTAGTAACCAAGGCCAACTTGCACGAATTTTTAGGCGTTCCCAAGTATTCCAATTTTGCTACTGAAGACAATGGCGTAGGTATTGCCACCGGGCTGGCGTGGACGAGTGTAGGGGGGGAGACCTTGACGATTGAAGCTACTAAACTTCCCGGCAAAGGGGCATTGATTTTGACGGGGATGTTGGGTAACGTGATGAAAGAGTCTGTGCGTGCGGCACTTACCTATGCGCAAAGCCGCGGCTATGGAAAAGACACAGATTTCCATAAGACCGATTTTCATATTCACTTTCCGGAAGGTGCCATCCCTAAGGATGGTCCGTCAGCAGGGGGCGTGATTACAACAGCGCTAGTTAGTTTGCTCACAGGGTTACCTGTGAAGAAAAAACTGGCTATGACAGGCGAAGTAACCATTACTGGGCGCATTTTGCCGGTGGGGGGAATTAAGGAGAAATTCCTTGCCGCGTATCGCGAAGGTGTAAAAACAATTCTGTATCCGCACACTAATCAAAAAGATGTGAGCGAAATCCCGCAGCGTGTGCGTAAAGAGATGACACTTATTCCCGTTAAACACATGGATGAAGTGTTGCCGCTGGCGCTGGAGGGGTGGAAAGATTTTTTGAAGAAACAAAAAACTAAAAAATCCAAAACTACTCCAGCTAAAAAAGCGAAAAAATCTTCCTCAGAATCAGTAAAAAAATCAGTAAATAAAAAGGGAAGAGTAACTAAAAAATCAAAGCGTAAATAAACTGTTTGTAAGTGTACAAAAACTCCGGGTTTTAAACCCGGAGTTCTTATTTTAAGCGGGGTTTATATTTGACAGCGCAGTAAATTATTGCTTGAATAACTACATAGGCAGTTGAATTTAAGGAGATAAATATGAAGTCAATCCATAACGTAGGTTTTACGCTGGTTGAAGTTTTAGTGGTTGTAGTCATTATTGCTGTATTGGCGGCGGTGGCTGTTCCGCAATATCAAAAAGCGGTACTGAAAAGTAGATTTAGTAGTTTAATGCCTACCACCAAGGCTGTGCACGACGGCAATGAAGCGTATTTTATGGCACACGGTGGCTATGCCAGTGCTGTTAATCAATTGGATGTAACTGCTACGAATAATGAGGATATGACGTTTGAAATTAGCAGAGACCCAGACTATTCTTACGTATTGGCTACACGTCCTAATCTTGAAAACAATTTAATTATGTATCAAAAGCATAGTGCCCAATTTCCCGGGGAAATACATTGTGAGGCATTAGCAGACGACACAAAAGCCAATTGGCTTTGTGAAAAAGGGATGCATGCCATCAAAACTTTGGGAGAAGGAATCACTTCCGGTTATATAGAATATGTCATCGAAGGGGAAGGAACAGGTTTAACACCTGCAGAAATGGATGCTATGAATGGCCCAAATTGTGACAAAGCGCTTTCTATGGGATATACGTGCTCTATAACGCAGAACGAAGATGGAAGTACTACCAAACAAGTCTGTCATGCTAGGGGAGTCTGCTCCATATATAATTATAATGAGGATGGCAGTTACAAGCGGACAACTTGCCAGTTAAACAACAATAATGTATGTGTAAGTAAAGTAGAATTTTTCTATGATGAGAATGGAAATTTGCTTGCTCGCCGGCAATGTAATAACGCGGATGCAAATGGTAAATGTACAGCATATGGACGCGGGAACGAATATGTCTATGATGAAAATGGGAATATGATTTCCCAACGAGAATGTTATCAAGCAAATGTAACTACAAATAAATGTACCTCGTACGCAAGTGGTGGTTCTGACTATATTTATGATGCAAATGGAAATAAGATTGCGTCGCGAGGCTGTGCTTCTGTGAATGTGACTACAGGCGCTTGCACATATACAAGTTATGGTACTTATAACTACACCTATGATGCCAATGGAAATATGACGTCAGAGCGGCATTGTGCCAGCGTGGATGAAGCTACCGGAAAATGTACGGTATATAAGGACGATACTTCTTCTAACCTTGATTATACGTACGATGCGAATGGAAATATGATATACCAGCGGACTTGTGCTACTGTGAATGCGGATACAGGCGTATGTACTGGGTATTCGACTACTGCCGGTCCACGCGGTACTTTTGAGTATTACTACGATGCAAATGGAAATAAAGTTTTCCAACGGCATTGTAGTAATGTGAATTCGGAAACAGGCCAATGTACAGGGTATTGGAGTACCACCAATTATATCTATGATGAAAATGGAAACAAGACCGCTATGAGAGCATGCAGGAACGCGGATTTTTCAACCGGGCAGTGCTTTCAGTACGAACATCAGTTCGGCTCCAGCTATGATTATACGTACGATGGGAATGGTAACGTAATCGCTAGCCGACAATGTACGGGTGTGGATGCAACTACGGGCAAATGTACAGGATATTCAAGTGGGACATACTATACTTATGATGCAAACGGACAGCAAACTTCTACACGGTATTGTAATAATATGGACGTGAATACGGGGGAATGTTTAACGTTTGGTAATACTCAATATAACTCCAATTATGCTTATGATGAAGAAGGGAACTTGCTAAGAAGTGATTCTTGGTGTAGCCAATGGGATGCCACTATGACCGAATGTTTGCAGATAGGATGTAGCAGTTATTAATAGATGGCTGCTTTTTGGCATAAAACAAATACCACGATCTGTGCCCGCCCTTTACTCCAAGTTTAGGGCGGGTGATTTTTTGTAAGTATCACTTTGTGCCTTGACAAAATCGTCTCCGATCACTATACTATTAAGAAGACGCTTGTAATAGAGGAAAAACTATGAAAAAATATCTTTTTTTAACTGTTTTGTTTGTAGCACTACCGTTGGTTGCGTATCAAGCTGGGCAGGCCGGTCGTGCTAATTTCGGATCGGCTGCGCAACAACCGGCTGCACAGACTCAGGGCTATCGTTCTTTTACCAATTCCGGTAATAAATGGAGACAGGGCGTGCAGACGCAAACAGTCCAAACCTCTCGGGCGGGCTCTGCCGCAACTGAATTTGAACCTGTGGAACAGAAAGCACCTGTTGGCAAAAAAGCTGTCGCGGCTGCGCCTGCTGCCGCAAATAAGCCAGCAGTTCCAGCTGCAGCCTCTACACAACCTTCTACTGGTACGGCCGCTATGCCTGCTAATGTCGATCCGGCAGCTATAATGCAGCAGGCAATGCAAGGAATGCCGGATATGGCCGCCTTGATGGGAGGAGCCGCTGCCAATAATGGACAAAAACCGACTGCTACAGTGGGCCAAAATGCTATGCCGGCCGGAATGCAGGATATATCTGCGTTAATGGGTGGAATGATGCCTGGCGCTGTCCCAGCTGCTGCGCCGACGACTGCTCCTACTAAGAAGAAAATATAGAGGATTTATGAAACGAATTTTAATGGGTGGCCTTTTAGTAAGTCTTGCGGTGTGTAATGTCGCTGCCAAAAAACCTACTACGCATATAGAGGGAAGGCATCCTGTTACTTCTGTTACTGTGGTGCATCCATTGACTAATGTAAATGTGGAACATCCTACTACGTCGGTAGAAGTATTGCATGAAACGACGCATACCGAAGTGTTTCATTCAAAAACAAATGTCCCAACTATTCATCCTGCTACGCAAGTGCAAGTAGTTCATCCTCAAACTACCGTCCAAGTGATACATCCGCAAACTAACGTAGAAGTTATTCATCCGCAGACGACTGTAGAAGTATTTCATCCGCAAACACCTGTAGAAGGAAGTGCGGATTCGGGAGCAGAAACGAAGAGCTTTACCGCCCTGAAAGGGGGGGGAGTAAAATCTTCGGCGCAAGCAATTACCTCTATGAGTGACTTTAAACCCATGCAAGCTAAAAATTTATCTGCTAAACCCTCCATGGATAAAGCAGCACCGCTCAGTGGTGGCAGCAATAATTTGGGTAATACAACCAATGAGTCCGAGAAGGATAACGCCAATAAATCTAGCTTGCTTGGCATACAAAAAACTGCGGAAAATATCGAAGTGGATCCCAAACAGAATAAGTTGGAAGGGTTGGAAAAATTACTTACGGACCGTACTAAATTTAAAGAAAAGAAGTAAATTCTACGACGAAAAATATGGTTGTAAGTGGGGGGAAAAATTATTTTTTCCCCTCTTATTTTTGTGAATTTTCTATTTTCCCCCTCGAAAGTTTTATATTTTCGTCACATAACCCTTATATACAATGAATCGATTTCGTCATAGAAAGAAACTTTGTTATATCCCTTAGCTTGCGCTTGTGTATCTAATTGCCTCTATAAATCTCTTTATTTTCTTTCTTGCGGTGTCATTTGCTGCTTTGCGTGGTTTTTATCGTGTCTCAGAGGCGCATCTCTATAATCGCTCCACCATTTTGTGTATTCCCCTTTATTTCAGCCTAAAAAGATTTTGGATTGTTTGGCCATGGGCTTGATTTCGTTTTGCCCCATATCATTATACCCCCAAAATCGTTTTAGGGCATTTTAGGGTTTGCAAAAATGCATCTAATTTTAATAAATTAAAAATATATTAAAATTTACAATTTTTGATATACAAAAAAACATGCAATTTTAATATAGTTATCAACTGCAAGTAAAAAATATCTTATATAATGTTTTAGAATTTATATAAAAATTATTATAAAACAATAAAAAAATATAAAGATGTAATATTGATTATATGTAGATAAAAATCATTTTTTTATATCAATTAGTTAACATAATATATATTCTCATTAGTTAAATAAGCAAAGACAAATAATCCCCCCATGTCATTTTTTTATCTAAATTTGAGTAATGGACAAACTGGATGTTGGTAAGTAGCTGTAAAAATTATTTTTAAAATGGGTTTGCGGTGGAATAAATGAGGAAAAAATATAAAAATATATATAAAAATAAAAATACTTAAAAAATAAGTATTTTTATTGTTTTATAAAAAGGGGAGGAAAAGAGTGAAAAAACTATTTTCCCCCCTGCTCTTGGAATAATTTTTCAGCCATGATGAAGGCCCTTGCAAATCCTTCCTCACTCAAATGATACGTACGACCCCGCTTGCTGCCTTGAGGTATAAGGCGTCCGCTTTGTATTTCCGGCGCTAGTGCGCGATCCAAACGTCCCCCTTCAATACCACTGGCCTTGAGAGATTTTGCCAATTCTAGGGCGCTATATTCTTCTTTTTCAAGCAGTATGCGTGCTCCAGCTAAGAGGAGGCTTGCTATCTGGGGAGTGGAGAGTTTTATTTTTCGTCTCAGAATGAGAATTTCCCCATCTTCACGTAGAAGACGTTCCCACAGATATTTTTCTGTATGTTCTTTAGAGGGACTTTGAGAAGGAATAGCGGAATGCGCTTGCGTTGCGGAGGTTTGTCCAATAAGGGATAGAAAATAATTGCGTTGGGACTCAATAAATTCTCGAGGCCCCTCAGCTTCAAATTCTTCTCCATTTGGCAGGCGAAAACGCATTTTTAAAGTAGCATCTGTAGGAATGTTCATAAGTTGTTTATAAGTTTTATTCTTTTTGAGTTTTCCAGAGGGTTATCCACGGGAATAATCATATAATACCTCTTTTTTTATTTTATGTCAATAATTATGTCATTTATGTCAGTTTTATGTCACAATCTGTGAATAACTCCGTTTTATCGTCGATGACAATAGGTGGCTGGTTTAAAAATTTTAACTCTAAAACTAAATTTTTTGACATTTTTGCGGTTTAAAATGGATGTTATATGTGGACTTAGATTTTTTGGCCTTAATTTTGTGAAACAAATTTTGTTTTTGGAGTGGGCTGGAAAATGGAACCCGTTTCAGATTTGCAAAATCGTCCTTAATTTTGCGGAATGATTGCTGGATTCATTGAAAGTCAAGAAAATAGTAAAATAACCTTATGAAAACTTTTTCCCCCACCCTTTTGCTGTGGTACCAACAAAATAAGCGTGACTTACCCTGGCGCCATACCAAAGACCCATATAAAATTTGGTTGTGTGAAATTATCATGCAGCAGACCCGCATTGCCCAAGGGTTGGAGTATTATAATAGGTTTGTAAGAACTTTTCCCTCCCCCCGCTTCTTGGCGCGGGCAAGTGAAGACCAAGTTCTTAAACTTTGGCAGGGGCTCGGGTATTATTCCCGCGCACGAAATTTACATGCGGCGGCCAAGAGTATGAATGGGGTTTTCCCGAAGACTTATGAAGGAGTGTGTGCTTTGAAGGGTGTCGGTGACTATACCGCGGCAGCTATTTGCTCGATTGCTTATGATATGCCTTACGCGGTGGTGGATGGGAATGTGTATCGGGTGCTTTCTCGGGTGTTTGGAATTTCTACTCCCATTGACAGTACGGAAGGAAAAAAACAATTTACCGCCCTGGCTCAGAAATTGTTAGATAAACAATTCCCCGGTGATTTTAATCAGGCCATGATGGATTTCGGTGCATTAGTATGTACGCCGCAGACTCCGCAGTGCGAGGAGTGCCCATTAGCTAAAAAATGCGAAGCATACCGACGAGGATTACAAGAAAAATTACCGGTCAAAGCGCAAAAAACAAAAGTTATAACACGGTACTTTCATTATATATATGTAGAGCAGGGAAAATTTACATGGATTCGCCAGCGTGGGGCTGGGGATGTGTGGCAACACCTTTACGAAGTCCCACTTGTGGAAGGAAAAAACGAGAAGCTTCCCTCCACTACACTTAAAAAATGGTTTGGATCGGCAAAAGTAGTGGCTGTGGGGAAACCAGTCAAACATGTACTATCACATCAGATTATTTATGCCAATATGTATAAGGTAATACTTCCGGCTGCATGTAAAATCTTGGCTGGATTTCAAAAAGTTCCCGCTAAAGATCTTCCCAAATATGCCGTTTCCCGCCTGATGCAGAAGTTATTAGAACGGGTATAAGTTACTTCTTCAATTCCGTGACGCCGACCGTTTGAGCAATTTCTTTTAACATGTCCGCAGATTTTTTTAGGGAGGTTGCTTCTTCCATACTCAGCGAAATAGGCATCTGTGCTTCTATACCGTTTTTCCCCACGATGGCCGGCATGCTAAGAGTAATGTCATCAATGCCGTATGAGCCGTGCATCATGTTGGATACGGGAAGGACCGATTTTTCGTCGCGCACGATAGATTCGCAAATGCGTTTTACTGCCATGGCAATTCCGTAATAGGTGGCTTTCTTGCGTTCAATAATTTCATAAGCGGCATTTTTTACATCAGCAGCGATTTGCTTCATACCTTGCACGTGATTGTAGTGTCCGCGCAGTTCGCAAAATTTATTGATGGGTACACCTGCTACGTTGGCTGTGCTCCATACGGGGATTTCACTATCTCCATGTTCGCCGACGATAAACGCGTGTACGCTGCGGCTATCTACGCCTAAGTGATTTCCTAAAATTTCGCGAAAACGGGCTGTATCCAACACGGTGCCGGAGCCGATGACGCGGTTTTCGGGCAGGCCACTAAGTTTAAGGGCCGTATAAGTGAGAATATCTACGGGGTTTGCCACGATAAGCAAAATCCCCTGGTAATTGCGCTTGGCAATTTCAGGGATAATAGTTTTGAAAATGCCGACGTTTTTTTGCACTAAATCTAGGCGTGTTTCGCCGGTTTTTTGATTAGCACCGGCGGTGATAATGATGATAGAAGCATCAGCAATGTCATCATAAGTTCCGGCATAGATATGCATGGGACGGGCGTAAGCTTCACCGTGGGAAATATCCATGGCTTCGCCTTCGGCTTTTTTATGATCCACATCCAAAAGAACCATTTCACTAAATAAGCCGCTTTGCATAAGTGCAAAGGCGCTGGCAGAGCCTACAAATCCGCAGCCGATAATGGCTACTTTGCGGTTATTGATTTTGCAGTTTTTAGTCATAAATTCCCCCTTCTTTACTTATATTATAATAAAAAAACCTCCACCGTAAAGTAGAGGTTTTGAATTAGTTTGGCAAGTTATTAAAACTTGTATCCGACGGTGAGGGCAAACATATCGCCACCGCCTGTACCATAGCGCATTGGTATGTGCCCAAATTGCTTGTTGCTATCACCTTTTAAGTGTCGGCCAAAGATGTGCGCGTAGGCAAAGTCTGCACTCCACGTTTCGCCTTGATAGCCAAACCCAATGCTGCCGATGTGACGATCATCCACGGGAACGAGCGTATCCATGGCGTGTTCGTTAATCGGGGATTTGTCATACACGTATCCACCGCGTACAGACCACTTGGGTAAAAACTTATATTCTACCCCGAAGTTAGCGCGGATAGTGTCTTTGTATTCTTTGCGGTTGTGGATGGTAGGGGCTGATTCCTGATCCTTGTATTCGATAGTAATTTGATCGTACGAACTCCACATAGTGGCTACGGCACCGAGTTCCATGGTCCATTTTTCGTCGGGGCGGAAAGCAACTCCTAACGAGAAGCTATCCGGCAGTGTAATAGAGCCTTTGGCATCCGAGTCGCGCACAGCTTCGCGGCCATAGAAATCTTTAATGGTATCACCCGTGGAGGTTTTGATATATCCGTTTAAGTTTTGTTTTACTTTGGTACGGTACATCGCGCCCAAGGACCACTTTTCTGCCCACTCCGGCTTATATAATAAGGAGAAATTTCCCCCCCAGCTTACGCCATCTCCGTGGATTTCATAGGTGCTCCCGTCGGGTTTCATTCCGTTGGATTTTTGGGTAAAGTCAATGGTCATGGCTTCTAATCCCATAGCCAAAGAAAGTTGATCGTTGGCTTTGATGGCAATGGTAGGTGTAAAAGAAAAAGTTTCCAATTTTACTTTATAGGCCAAATAACTGCCGAACCAGGTTTTGTGATTTTTATAGGTACCACCTAGACCATAGCGTGAAAAACCGCCCAAACCAAAGCTAATATCATCGCTCCATTTATGAGTGATGTAGAAGTTAGGTAACGTCCAGATATCACGCTTTAATTCACGCGATTCAAATTTTCCAGTTAGCGGGTTTTTAATAGAAGTTTTAGCATTTGCCGAAACGACGGTTACCCCTACTTGGGCTTGTGTACCATCTAGCTCAGTAATTAAAGCAGGGTTGGTGGCTAGGGACGCAGGCTCTGCGCCGTTGGCCATCACAGCTCCGCCCATAGCGGTGGCACGACCGCTGTATTCATACAATGCAAACCCTGCCCCATAAGAAAGGTCAGCACACAATGCACTAATTAATGCTACTAATACTAGTTTTTTCATATAAGTTCCTTTTACACAAAAATCCCCGCTAAACCATCAGCGGGGCACAAATCTATTTCGTCAAAACCGCCAAACGATCCTTAGCCATCGTACCAAAATAGGTCTTGGTATAATCGGCTAAAATTTGCTTGTAGGTTTCGGTAGCTTCTTGGGTTTTACCGGCAAGCTCTTGGCTTACGGCCAATGTAAAATAAGCTTGAGGAAGTGCAAAACTTTTTGGATTTTTTTCGATAAATTTTGTCATTTCCTTGATAGAACTTTCATAATCTTTCGTGGCCTGCTCGGAAGCCGCCAAACTCAAAGTTGCCACCGTACGTAACGTCTCATTTTTTGCGCTTAGCAATGGCTTATATACATCAGCAGCTTGCGCGTAATTTTCTTGCGCATACAATATATCTCCCTTCAACAACTGGGCATATTGTGCCGCATTGGTTCCCGGAAATTGCATAGAGACGCTATCCAATTGGGTCAAGGCTGTCGGATCGGTCATTACGGCTAGTTGTGCTTTATAATAAGCCGCCCAGGACTTTTCCTGTACGCTTTTCACATGAGCATTATAAGCATAACCTAATGCAACGGCCAGCACTAAGATAACTAAAACCGTTATAACGGATTGTTTGTGGGTTTTTACATAGTTTGTTATGCTGGATAATAACGAAAGAAGTACATCTTTTTCTGGCTGCGGAGCAGCTACTTGTTTATTGTTCATATATTTATTATAGTAAAAATAGGGCACAAAATAAACTCTACAAATTATACAATGGGATTATGAAACATCGAACGCGCTTTATAAGACTGTTTTGGATATCGATGGCTGCACTAGGTATAGGTGTGACCGTTTTGGGTGGATGTGTAGCATGGAAATTGATACACTCTGCTACTCCTAAAATAGAGAATGCTACTGTTGATCCTGAACAGTTGTTGGAAAGGACTGTTGCAGCTCGTCAAGCAGAAAATTCTGCTGTAACAACGGATACAGAGACGGAGGAAACAACCAGTACAGGAAATAAAATTTCCTCTACCTCGGAAGAAGAGTACGAAGAGTTTGAAGATGATGAATATTACGATGAAGATTATGATGAGGAAGAGGATATAGAAGGTCAAAAGTCTTTACAGAACGAGCAGAAAAGTGAATTTTCATATACATTAGAAGATGTATCAAATTCTTCAAAATCTTCGCAAACTACAGCGAAGAAAAAAACGGCCCCCTCTCAATACGCAAAACCTAAAATGATTTTTGCTTCTTACGAGCAGGGGCTCTTGCAGTGCCAAAAGAGTCAGGCTTTCCCTTGTGTGTGGAAAGATAATAGCGGTCCCCTTGTTAAGCAGTATTTATTAAAGAGTTCTCAGGGGCCCGTGGAACGCATCATATATATGCATGATGGAAAAATCATCAGCCAAACCTTTTCGCGGTTAGATGGAATTGTGACGTATTACCAAGGGACTTTTGCTGAGTTGTACTTCGAAAATGGCTTGCTTACAAAGATGCGTACTTATCCTTACGATAATCCAAACTTACGCGATTGGTTCTTAATCGATAAAAATGGGAAGATCGCTGCTTGTTTGTGTGGAATTCCTACAAAAGATTGTTGCGCCCGTAGTTCTTTGTACAAGGAAGGAGGTCATCGGAAATACTGTGATCTCTTCCCGCGAGATCCTGATTTTTGTACAAAATAGTACGTCTTTTTATACAATAATTGTATGCAAAAAAAGTCTACTTTTTCCACTGCATTGTGGTTTATTCCATTGTTGGCTATTTTGTTGGCAGTAGCCTTTGTATTTATTTATTGGGTAGGACGTATGTTGTTGGGGCGAAATTCGATGTCTTCTGCTAAGACAGCGAAAACGCAGCAAGTTTCCAGCCAGGCAGTTCCTAGACAACCTTCACAAATGCCGATTATTCCTGCTATTCCAGTCGAACAAGAAGAAGTTCCAATTCCCCAGGAAGTGTTGGATATGGAGAATGCGCTAAAAGAGGAACACCCGCAAGCTTCTTCGGTGGAAGTATGTCCGGCAACTTCTGTTCCTGTTAAAATTAAAAAGCCTACCAGATCCGTCAAATATACTCCTTATGAAAGAGGGCTCCGACAATGTAATCAGGGAGGAATATTTCCATGCGCGTGGGAGGATAAATCGGCAGGAGTTATTAAACAATATTGGCTTATGGGGGCAGAGGGCCCCATCACGCGTGGCGTTTACGATATGGGTGGGAAGCTGCTTAGGGAGACAATTGCTACCATTAATGGTACGGTTACTTCTCATACCGATCAGAACATCACTTGGTATTTTGAAGGTGGAATATTAGTCAAAATACGAACTTCTCCCTACGATAATTGTAATTTCCATGATTGGTTTTTTATTAATGAAGCGGGCCAACAGGATGTATGTCAATGTGCTTATACCACGCCTGATTGTTGCGCACGCAGCCCCTATCAAGAGGGAATGGCGCGCAATTATTGTGAATTATTCCCGTTAGATAAGGACTTTTGTAAATAATATGTATAGAACGATTTTGCTATTATGTGCTGCTAATTTGTTTATGACGATTGCCTGGTATTGGCATCTTAAATTTAAATCCTATGCATTATGGTTAGTAATTCTTGTTAGCTGGGGAATTGCTTTCATCGAGTACTGTTTACAAGTTCCTGCCAACCGTATAGGCAGTAACTATTTTACAGTAACTCAATTAAAAGTAATGCAAGAGGTTCTCACTCTAGTGGTGTTTGCTGGATTTAGCATGTGGTATTTCAAAGAGAGTTTTAAATGGAATCACGTTGTCGGTTTTTTGTGTTTAGTGGCGGCGGTATTTTTTGTGTTTAAGAAGTGGTAATAACAAGCTTAATGCAATAAATTTTTATCATGATGTGTTGTAGAGAAAGATGTTTTTTAGGGTGATAGTTATGTCTAAAATTAAATATTTATTTTGTTTCGTGGTGAGCATTTGTGCCCTTAATGTGCAGGGCGAAATTATAACACCTCAAGAGGTTCCTCCTTCTCCTGTTGGCGAGCCGATCCCATTGGGAACTGACGGTAAGCCGATAGTAGATATTTCTCGCAAACTTTCGCTGGAAGATTGCATCAACTTGGCCTTGGCTAATAGCCCTTCCGCGGTGGCGGCGCAATTGGCGTTGCAAAATGCACACGTAAATTTGAATTTATCCAAATCCCAGTTTCTGCCGACGGCTTCAGCTGGGTTTAGCAGCCAATATAATATGGGAGCTTCCGTGCATGATTATGGTGCGTCTGGTACTAGTGCCTCGGCCAATTTAACCCTTAGCGGGCTAACGGACTTGGCGCGTAATGTGCGTATGAAACAAATTGAAGTAGAACAGGCCGAACTTAAATTACAAAGTGTCAAAAATGATTTAGTGCGTACGGTGCGCAAAAAATATTACGCTCTTTTAGCGGCGCAACGTACGGTGGATATCCGCATTCAATCACGTGAAGTATATGAAGACCAGTACAAACGTACCTCTGAATATTACCGTTTGGGCCTGCGGCCTAAAGTGGATGTAACTACGGCTGAGGTTAACTTGAATAATGAATCTTTGCGTTTAATTCGTGCTAAGAACGCCATTAAAACTGCCAGCGCCTCGCTAGCCAATACGCTGGGAATTACGACGCCGGTTACCTTGCAAGTGGAAGAAGATGTCTCGTTTGACCAACCGAAATTAACGTTGGATGAGGTCGTCAAAATTGCGTATGAAAACCGTCCTGACGTGCAATCTTCCGCATTAGATTTGCGCCTAGGGAATTTAAAAGTTAGTCAAGCTAAAGCTGGCTATCTTCCCACACTTTCCCTTTCTGCGGGCTATACCAAAAGCGGCGATAGTTTGTATTTGGATAGCGAAAATGCTCGCGTGGGTGTTGGAATAGAGATTCCTATTTTTAATGCGTTTAAAACGTACAATAGCGTTAAGCAGGCTAACATTGCCCTGGAGAACACGCGTAATAATTCGCGCAGTTTACTCAATAATGTTTTCTTAGAAGTACAAAATGCATATATCGCGTTGGATGAAGCGCAGGAAAGTATTCCGCTGGCGGAATTGAATGCGCAAAAAGCCAAAGAAAATATGGAACTTGCGCGTGGCCGGTACAACGAAGGCATTGGGGATATGATTGAACTCAAAGATGCCGAAGTTGCTTATACCGACGCGCAAATTAGTTTGCTCACAGCCCGCTACGATTATGGAGCTGCCGTAGCAGACTTGAAACAAGCCATGGGGACCTATTAATATGAAAAATATATTGAACAAAATATGGAATATGCTTAAACGTGTCTTTACTCTTTTTATGAAGTCACGTTGGTGGATTAAACTGATTGTGCTGCTTGTGCTTATCGTGTGCGGGTGGTTTATTAAAGCGCATTTTTTGGCTGCGCCGGCTTTACCCCCCTACCGCATTGCCAAAGTGGAAAAGGGTGATATCGCTGACTTAGTAGAAGCATCCGGGCCGATTAACCCTGTCAATACCACACAAGTGGGTGCGCTGGTATCCGGCGAGATCTTGAAAATTTACGTGGACTATAACAGTGAAGTGAAAAAAGGAGACCTTATGGCTGTGATTGACCAAACACAGATTTTGGCTAGCTTGGAAGAAGCCAAAGCCAGTTTGTCTTCTGCTAAAGAAAATTTAGCTTCCGCTACTAAGGCCTACGAACACGCTAAATTAAACTTTCAACGTTATCAGGAATTATATAAGAAGGAATATGTTTCGCGTGTGACGATGGAAGAATATGAGCTGGCCTACGTTAATGCCAAAAGTTCCCTAAATGCAGCGCAAGCCAGTGTGGTGCGTGCACAATCCAACGTGGATACGGCACAAAAGAATTTGTCCAATACACAAATTGTTTCTCCCATTGACGGTGTGGTGCTTACACGTAAAGTCAGCGAAGGGCAAACTATTACAGCCGGTTTTTCTACGCCTGAATTGTTTGTGGTTGCGCAAGATTTAACTAAAATGCAAATTGAAGCCAAAGTGTCCGAAGCGGATATCGTCAAAATTAAACCCGGCCAAAAAGCTACATTTACCTTGGATGGATACATGGGCGAAAAATTCAACGGAACGGTGCGCCAAGTGCGTACTAACTACGTCGATAGCTCCAGTTCGTCTAATTCATCAAGCGGTACTTCTTATACTGTAATTGTGGATGTAAGCAACGAAGATTTACGTCTCAAACCTGGTATGACTGCTACCATGACTCTTTATACACAAGACAAACATGATGTGCTTTTGGTACCTAACGAAGCGTTGCGTTTCTCCCCCTCGTTTAACAAAAAAACGTATGATACCACAGGTGTGTGGAAAATGCAACGCGGCCAGGAGCCTGGGCGTGTGGATGTTACCATTGGTATCATTGGTACCAAACAAACCGAGATTGTCAGTGGCGATGTGCAAGAGGGCGACCGCATTATTGTCGGCGAGAATAATTTGAAATCCTCTGGAATGACCAGCATGACACCACCCCGAGGCGGCATGGGCGGTCCGCGCCGCAGATAGGAGGGCGTATGGCATTAATTGATACGCGCGATTTGTACAAAATCTATCAAGTGGGCGACGTGGAAGTCAAGGCTTTAAACGGGGTCAGTGTGGCCATTGAGCCTGGCGAGTTTGTCGCTGTCATGGGGCCATCTGGTTCTGGCAAATCTACTTTCATGAATATTTTGGGATGCCTAGATAAGCCCACTCGCGGCAAGTATATTCTAGACGGTATTGATGTTACTGCGACGGATTTATCCAAACTGGCCGGTGTGCGTAATCACAAAATCGGGTTTGTGTTTCAGGGATTTAATTTAATTAAACGTACGACGGCTATTGAGAACGTAGAGCTTCCGATGATTTATAACCATACGCCGGCTGCGCAACGCCGCAAGAAAGCGCTGGAAGCGTTGGAAGCTGTCGGCCTGGCACAGCGTGCTTATCACTTGCCCAATCAACTTTCCGGTGGGCAGCAGCAGCGCGTAGCCATTGCGCGCAGTTTAGTGTGCGATGCCCCCATTATTTTTGCCGACGAGCCGACCGGAAACCTCGATACTAAAATGAGTATTGAAGTGATGGACTTGTTTACCCGTCTTAATAAAGAAATGGGAAAGACTATTATTCTTATTACACACGAGCCGGATATTGCCCAGTACGCTACGCGCTTAATCAAATTTAAAGACGGTCAAAAAATGAGCGACCAGCGTCAAACTCCCACCGGAGCTAAACTTTCTGCGACTGAGGAGGAAGAGCATGCTTGATTCTTTTTTAGCCGTATTTAAGATTTCTCTCAAAGCCATCTTTGCTAATAAGATGCGTGCCGCGTTGACCAGTTTAGGTATCATTATTGGTGTGGCGGCTGTGATTGTGGTACTAGCCGTTGGTACAGGGACTAAAAAAAGTCTTGCAGACCGTTTTTCCAATATGGGAACCAATATCATTTTCTTGCGCCAACCGTGGGATTTGGATTCTTCTATTTCTTCTCCCAAAGACGTTACGATGGATGATGTGCGTGCCATCCGTGAAGTTAAAGGCGTAGCAGCGGCCGCACCGTATATTCAAAGCAGTTTCAGCGTGAAGTATAAAAACACGAGTGTTAGCTTGAGTGCGTTGGCCACGGATACCGACATCTTAAAAGCGTATGACTGGTCGGTAGAGAAAGGCCGTTCGTTCACTGAGAAAGAAGTTTCCGACTATGCACAAGTGATGATTATCGGGGCAACCTCCGCGCAAACAATTTTTGGCGATGTGGACCCGTTAGATAAAACGGTGGTACTTAACAATATTCCTTTTACCGTTGTAGGGGTTACCAAAAAAACTGGGTCCAGCGGTTTTGGCTTTAACATTGACGAGGGTGTTTTAATCCCCTACACTACTGCCAAAGTAAAGTTAAATACCGGCGGGTGGAACAACTCCAACCGTAATGCGCTGGACCGCGTGGTTATCAAAGCGGAAGATTTCAACGCCATTGAAAATACAAAAGTGGATATTCAAAATGCGGTTCGTAATACGCATCACATTCACCCGCTGGGTAAAGATGATTTCCAGCTTGATGATATGGCTTCGTTTGTGGAACAAGCCAAGAGCACCGGGACGATGATGAGTCTGTTTTTGGGAATTATCGGCGCGGTGTCTTTGGTGGTAGGCGGTATCGGAGTAATGAACATTATGCTCGTATCTGTTACCGAACGTACCCGTGAGATCGGCATTCGCATGGCCATTGGTGCGACCAGTTGGAATATTCGTTTGCAATTTTTGGTGGAGTCTATGACTCTATCTTGTATGGGCGGGCTGATTGGTATTATAATCGGAATTGTGGCAACGCAGCTTTTAGTAAAATATATGCCTTCTTTGTCGGCTCAACTCAGTATTAGCTCCATTATTATTTCCGCCGGATTTTCGGCTGCGACCGGTATTTTCTTTGGTTACTACCCGGCGTATAAAGCCTCTAAGTTGACTCCCATTGATGCCTTGAGGTATGAATAAATTTTGTGAGTGAATATGAATCAGTTCCCCCGATTGAGTCGGGGGAACGTTATATTTAAAAAAGAAGTGCAATAAATTTCTAGGTACAGGTGTTATTAAACTATGGAACAGAATATGAGCGCACATAGTGATGATGAGTTGGTAGTATTGTTTTCTCAGGGGCAGAATGATGCTTTTGAAGAGTTGCTAATGCGTCACAAAAATGGACTTTACCAGTATATATTCTCTTTGGTAAAGGATGACGGAACCGCCGGCGATTTGTTCCAAGAAGTATTTTTAGCTCTTTATAAGCATGCGGCGGATTTTAAAGCGCAGGGGAAGGTGAAGTCGTGGTTGTTTTTAACAGCGCGTAATAAGTCCTTAAATTATTTGCGCGACCACAAATCCCTCACCTCGCTTGACGAACAGGACGAAGAAGGTAATGAGTTTTGGCACGAAATATTGCCCGACGGAGAAATTTCGCACCTGGAGCAGTTAACTCAGCAAGAAAATTTCGAGCGAATTCGCCAAATTGTGGCTAGTTTGCCCCCCCGTCAGCAAGAAGTGTTGTATTTAAGGCCGTATTTTTCGTTTAAAGAAATTGCGGAAATGGTTGGCAAACCGATAGGTACTGTTTTAGCGGATTGTCACCGGGGTTTAGAGAAAGTACGTAAAATTTTAATGGAACAACCAGAGGTAGAGTTATGACTTGCAAACAGGCACTTTTATATCAAAGCGGGGAACTAACCCCTCAAGAGCAAGAGGCATTCAAAAAGCATTTGGCCACTTGTAAGGCGTGTCAGGCACAGATTGCCCTGGCCAGTGCTACGGAGCAGAGCCTTACGGCTCCGGCGGCCCCGGCAGAGGTAGTTGATAGAGTCTTGCTAAAGACTACCCGTCGCCCCACTGTATGGAGCCGTTTTAGAACGGTGTTTGTGGGTAGTGTAGCTGCCATGGTGGCGCTTGCGGTAGGTGTAGGAACATATGTACGGCATCAACCGGTAACTAACGCGGAATTCGTGATGTATATGAGTCAGACTAGTCAAAACGAATATGCCACGCTTTCCAATGACTTAGATTTGTTTGAACAAATGTATTAGGAGGTGTTGTATGAAGAAAATTGTATTAGCAATGTTGGCGGTATGTGTAAGCGGGCCTGTATTGGCTCAAGAAACATTACCCATTGCTCCTAAAGATGGGAAACCGGCCATGGAAGAACGGTTTGGCCAAGGCCATGAAGCTTTTACTAAAGCTCATAAAGAACAAATGGCTAAAATTAAAGCCAAAAAAGATGAAATGAGTAAATTGGTAGAAGAATATAATAAACTCAAAGACGGCAAGAAAAAAGACGCTAAACTTGCCGAAATTAAGAAAAAGGTAAAAGAGTTTGGGGACGAAAAGTCGAATCTTGAAAAAGCGCAATTGGAAAACCTTGATAAACGTGTTGTGGCTTTGAAAGAAAAGTTTGCTAAAGAAAATACCGAACAGGCCAAGGAAGAATGGGTGAACAAAAAGACCGACGAGTTAATTGCAAACAATGGCGACCTTCGTGTCTTGTTTGAACCGCGCGCCGGACAAGGACCTCGCCTTGGCGGTCCTAAAGGGCCTCATATGAAAGACGGTCCGAAAAAAGGCGGATGGTTTCACAAGAAGGGGCCGCGTATGGGTGGACGTGACAAAGGAAAAGTTCCCCCGCCCCCGGATGCTGAATTGCCAGTTCAACGCCCGGTAGACAAATAAAAAAGTATTGTTAAAAAATCCCCGCTCTTAACCGAGCGGGGATTTCCTTTTATCATGCTTAATATTGATATTTATTCATCAGCCATGCTGCGCAGACGAGGAGCCAGCGTTTGCATGTCCTGAATAGTGGTCTTAGCTGCTTTTTTAGTGGTAGTGGCCATGCTCTTAGCATTTG
>CADBYN010000019.1:0-17263 GCA_902798835.1 Candidatus Avelusimicrobium bubulum
AGATGGAATAGATTGTCTTAGCTCATCAGAGAAATCCCATGTTACAGCAACAAGAGCCTTTGAATTATCGTTATAAATTGCACTTACAGTTTCTGGTAATTTAATAGTATCGGTTGTATTATAGGTTAATTCAACATTTTCAACACCATCAATATATTTAGGAACAGAAGTGTTACCATCCTTTAATAAAGCAAATAGCTTTAAGGTTTCAAGTGGCTTACCATCCTTATCAAAGAAGGCTTGGTTATCAACAGCACATCCACCATACCACTGTCCTGCATCCTTAGGGTCGTATTCTGCAGCATACTTAGATGCCCAACCAGAGCCATGGTCTTCCCATTTCATCTGGTTTTGCTCCCAGCTATCGCCAACAGAAATCCAAGTACCCTCCCAGTAGAAGCAGCCAATACAATCGGTCATAGAATTTACACATGTATCCACAACATTTCTTACATGGTTTGCTTGACCTGCAAGACGTTGGGCAGTAGCAGAACTGGGCAAATTTTGTTTAGCGATTTCCAAAGCGTTAAGCCCCGTGGCGTTGACGCGTGCAGTATTTGCTCCTTGATCGATGAAATAATTAGCCAGGGTTTCATTGCCATTGTTAAGTGCAGTGAGTAGTGCCGTATTTCCGGCGGCATCAAAGGCTTCTAAATTTGCTTTGCTACGTATTAACGCTGCGGCAGCCTCGCTAGTAGGAGCAGCAGCACTATACAGAAGAGCTGTTTTTCCTTGTGCATCCTTAGCTTCTATATTTATAGAGGGATCACGTAACAAAGCAGTTACGGCTTCAGCATCTCCTTTTGCGGCCGCTCTCATTAACGGGGTGACACCATTTATATCAGCAATATTGGGATTGGCTCCCTTGGCCAATAGCGTGCGTACTGCATTAATTTGGCCTTTTTCTGTAGCATAGGCTAAAGGAGTACGGTTGCTAAGGTCGGTAATGTTTACATTGCCTTGATTTCTGGCCAGTGTATCTAAAACGTCAGCGTGTCCTTCTGCCGCGGCAGCAGCCAGTGCGCTAATACCCGTGGAGGAATTGCGGAAATTGGGATTAGCGTTGTTATCTAACAAGGCCTTTACGGTTTTGTTAGCCCCTTTTTGGGCCGCATAGATAAGAGGAGTATTTCCCGCCGCGTCCGGATAATTCACGGCTGCCGGGGTGGCAGCGGCTAAAGCGGAGATCATTTTGGTATCGTCAAAATGCGCCGCATAGGCTAAAGGCGTTTTACCGGTTTCATCTTTGACGGCGGCGCTAGCTCCCTGAGAGAGCAAATAGCTAACTACATCGCGGTTACCGGCGGCACCGGCTGCCACTAACGGCGTTACGCCATATGGGGAAGATTCATTGACGTTGGCGCCCGCTTCCACTAGATATTTTACGATGTTTAAATTCCCTTTCTCGGCGGCCAAGGTCAACGGGGTAATATTGGCGTAGTTGCGTTCATTTACATCCACATTCGCATAAATTAGTGTGCGGACGCGATCTTCATCGTTTAATTTAATCGCACGAATTAAAGAAGTATCGTAGACATATTTTGTTTTTGCGGTATTGGTTTGTGGATTTCCCAAGGTGTTACCCGTATATGTCTGCTGTTGAGCACCGAATACTGTTCCACGGTATACGCCGTCGTTATTAACGGCTTGTTGTTCAGCTGCTTGAGCAGCCAAGCGTGCCTTGCGTGCATTACGCTCGGCCATTTCTTCCCCGTAAAGGCTGCTGCTGTTTTGGGCCACTAGCGGTAAAGCCGTGGCAGTCAATGCAATGATCAAAGTAATTTTTTTCATGATACCCTCCATACCCTATATTATAACAATCCCAGCGACAAAATAGTAAATTTTTTGTGATTTTAAGCAAATAACCCCACTTGCCGTGGGGTTATACTTGGAAATTAGTATTCCGAATTACAGGGAAATAGCGCTTACCGGGCAAGTTCCCGCGCAAGAACCACATTCAATGCATTTCGTTTCATCAATTTTGCGTTTTCCGTCTACTTCGCTAATCGCACCAACCGGACAGGAAGATTCGCAAGCGCCGCAGTTAATACATACTTCCGGATTTACTTTATAAGCCATAGTTCATTCTCCTATTGTAAAGAAATTCTATACCCATATTATACTATAAAATAATGGAGTTATATTTTTTCGTCGATAATAGATACTTGCATAGAGGAGATAATTGTGATACAATATAAAAGTAAGGAAGGACTAACTTTTATGGAACATCAATCTTCTCGTTCGTTGTATCAATTAAAGGCCGGCAACTCTGCGCAAATCAAAGAAATTCAAACAGACGCTAAAATGGCTGCAAAGTTGGCTGCTATGGGCATTGCCAAAGGTCAATTTGTTACCCGTAAAAAGGGTTCATCTCCTGTTGTGGTAAGTGTTTCGGGTACGGAAGTAGCCATCGGTAGAGAGACCGCTAAAAAAATTATTGTTACGGCCAAGAAAAATACGTTTTTACTGGCCGGAAACCCCAACGTAGGCAAGAGCTTAATTTTCTCACGTCTTACGGGGATTGGTATTATTTCTTCCAATTTTCCGGGCACTACGGTAGGCCTTAATTATGGACAAACTCAGTTTAAAGGGGAGGCCTATGATATTATCGATATTCCCGGGTTGTATCGTCTGGAAGAAGAGTGGTTAATTGAAGGTAAAAAGCGCAATTTATTCAAGGACCTGGAATACGATTTTATCGTTTGTGTGGCGGATGCATCTCACTTGGAACGCAATTTGTTTTTTGTATTGGAAATCTTGCAATTACAAAAGCCGCTTATTTTAATGCTTAATAAATTTGATGAGGCTCAGCGCAAAGGTATTACAATTGATGTTAAAAAATTATCTAAGCTATTAGGAATTCCGGTAATTGCGACGGTAGCTACCACCGGGGAAGGTCTTAAAGAATTAGAGCGCGAAGCCATTAAATTAGTGAATCATCCCGTACAACAACCGGCAATTGCTATTCCCCCCTCTGCCGAAGAGAAATGGCAAACTATTGGGCGTATTAGTCACGAAGTGCAACAAGTAAAACACAAACATCCCTCTTTTTGGGAACATTTGCAAGGATGGGCGACGGCCCCGGCAACGGGGTTACCCCTGGCGCTGCTCACGTTGGTCATTTCTTTCTTTGTAGTGCGTTTTGTGGGTGAGAACTTGATTAACTTGTTGGATCCGTTATACGAAAATTACTATTTACCTTTTCTAGAAAAGATTTTCGGGGGCATCAAAGACAACGTTTTGGGGCTTTTACTGCTTGGAGATGGCGGAGAAAATTATTTTGGGGTATTAACGGACGGTTTGCACATTGCGCTGGTGGATGTGATGCCGTACGTGTTTGCGTTTTATGCGCTCTTGGGTTTTTTGGGAGAGCTCGGTTATCTGCCCCGCTTGGCCGTATTGTTGGACGGTATTTTACATAAAATCGGTTTGCACGGCTATGGTTCATTACCGATTATGTTGGGCTTTGGTTGCAAAGTGCCGGCGGTAATGGGTATTCGCGTGTTGGAAACACGCCGGGAACGTGTGATTGCATTGGCCCTTATTTTGGTGCTTGCACCGTGTATTTCGCAAATGGCTATGATTATTTCGATTTTATCCCCCTACGGCGTGAAGTATATGCTGATGGTATTTGGGGCTTTGGTGTTAAATGGAATTTTAATAGGATCTTTGTTAAACCATATAATGAAAGGCGAAACGCCGGAATTATTTATGGAAATCCCCTCCTGGCAAATTCCGCAACTGCGTCCGTTAGCCCGTAAGATTTGGATTCGCATGAAGGAATATCTGTTGGATGCGCTTCCTTTGATTTTAATCGGGATTGTGTTTGTAGATTTAATGCAACTTTCCGGTATTACGGGATGGTTGACGAAAGTGTTGCGCGCACCGGTGGAGTGGGCGCTTGGGTTGCCGGCAGACGCTACCCCCCTTCTCTTGTTAGGATTTTTACGTAAAGATGTTTCTATTGCACTATTAGACCCGTTCCACTTAACGCCTCAAGCGTTGGTGGTGGCGTGTGTGTTTATGAGCATGTATATGCCGTGTATCGCTACGTTTTTTGTTATGTTGCGGGAAAGCGGCTGGAAAGATACGCTGCGTGTGGTGGGCTTAACGCTAGTGTTTTCAACACTTACGGCCATCATATTGCGAACTATTTTGTTATAAGGCTGCACATGGGTAAAAAAATCCCCGGGTAATATTCCCGGGGATTTTTGTGGTTTATAAATGCAATCTCTTTTCAAGGTCAGCATATTTTTTAGCAAGTGCGGGATGTTTCTTTTTTAGTTGCTCAAATTCTGCCTTCTTGGCATTATATTTTTTAGTAGTGGCTGCTTTTTTATCACTAAGTATTTTTTGGGCATTCTGCAATTCCCTTTCTGCCTGTTTAAGCTCGTTCCTACAAAATACTGATCGTGTTTTCCAAAAAGACACGGAGTTCTTCCAGAAATTTACTGCACGCTCTTCAACTATGTGGTTTGTTTCATTTCTCGCTTCCAGTGTTTCCCACATTGCGTGAAGATAGCGGTATTCGCTGGAACCGTAAGGTATAGAAAGAGACCAGGTATAACTGAATAACTCATCACTTGCCTGCCGTATTTCTTGGAAAATGGCTACATTTTTCGCTCGTGCAGCTTGGGCATCCGCAACTTTCCGCTCTATGTAATTTTGTTGAGCGATAGCTCCCTCTTTGCGCATTTCCATACGCGGGTAATCAAGCTTTTGTGCGAATAGCACCGGCGTGTAACTCCTAACATAATTACCACACTTAAAAAAGCCCCTATCTTTTTCATACTTCCTCCCAGTTTTTTGTATATCTTACACTTATAGTTTAAGGGGATAAGGTAAAATTTCCAGAGGCAAAGGACCTAGGATAAAAATAAAAAAGGCCTAGAAAAATCTAGGCCCTTTGTCTTTCTTATTGTAGAAACTGAGATCAATTATAGCTGCCGATACGGCCCATGTCTACAGGGAGCGGTATTTCAATTCCCATAGGCCCTTCAAAATACATAGTTCCCGTTAAATGGTAGTCTATCGTGCCGCTTCCCATAGTGAGTAAACCGATTAATTTGCTGCTCAAGACCATGGTCGGCACATTGAATTTTGCCTTGGCGTTATACGTGGATTGTGGGGCAATTTCAATGTCCGTTAGCGTTACATCGGCAATTTTATCATCATTGGCTGTTAAAACGCCTACAAAGCGTTTTAATTTGGCGGGCTCGGTTTTGTTGGGGTTAGTAATCGCGATGGTAGCGACGAAATTCAAAGAAGTCAAATCTACATCTGTAAGTTCTACACTTTTAAGGGAATAAGTACAATTTTTCAGGTTGGCGGCCTCTTTTACAGTCGCGCAGCCGGTCAATATCCCTAAACAGACAAACAAAGCAAATAGTTTTTTCATTAAATTCCTCCCAAGAGTAAGATATATAAATTGTATAATAAAAATAGACCTTTAGGGAGATAATTATGAACGATTTTCAACAAAAAATTTACCAACGTCTCGTGCGTTATGTTGCTGTAGATACCACTAGCGATCCCGCAAGTACCGTTACCCCCACTACCGACGCACAGATTTCTTTTGCACATCAACTAGCGGCCGAAATGAAAAAAATTGGTTTAGCGGATGTGGAAGTGGATGAATACGGTTTTGTAACGGGCTTGTTGGCTGCCACAACGGATAAGTCGGCGCCGACTATTGGATTGTTTGCCCATATGGATACGGTAAGTGATTATAACGGTCATGATATTCGGCCCGTTTTACATGAAAATTACAAGGGGGGTCCCATTGTTATTAGTGAGCAAAAAAATATGGTGCTTAATGAGCAAACGGCTGCTCGCTTAATGAAATGTGTGGGAGATAATATCGTAACCGCCGACGGGAATACGCTGTTAGGCTCCGATGACAAATTAGGAATTGCCATTATTATGACGTTGGCCGAACACTTATTATCTCACCCGGAAATTGCGCACGGCCCTGTAAAAATAGCTTTCACCATTGATGAAGAGACAGGAACGGGGATTGGATATTTTGATGTTAAGAAATTTGCGGCTGATTTTGCCTATACCGTGGATGGGGCTAATTTGGGAGATATTGATTGCGGAAATTTCAATGCCGATAGCTTTGTTATTCATATTACAGGCAAGTCTTGCCATCCGGGGTCCGCAAAAGGTTTTATGGCAAACCCTGTGCGCATTGCCGCGGATATTGTGACGTCCTGGCCGGATGATAAATTGCCTGAAACAACGGAAGGAGAAGAAGGGTTTATCTTGTTTAAAGATGTGACGGGCGGTTTGGAAAAGGCTGAAGTGCAAGGGCTTGTGCGTGAGCACGACTTAACCAAATTTGCCAAATTTAAACAATTATTGATTAACTTAATCGAGCAAAAACGCGCTAAATATCCGGCGGCAAAAATTGAGATAGAATTCAAAGAGCAATACCGCAATATGCGTGATATTTTGCGTGCTCGTCCACAAGCCATGGAATTGCTAGAGAAAGCTTTGCAAGAAAATAAAATTGAATACCGCCTTACGCAAGCACGTGGTGGTACAGATGGAGCACAAATGACATTTAAGGGGCTCCCTACACCCAATATATTCGCAGGATATGAAAATCCGCATGGCCCGTACGAATGGTGCAGCTTAAATTGGGCAGAGAAAGCACTGCATGTGTTGCAAAGCATTGTTCAAAATGCTGTCAAATAATTGTTGTGATTTGTAATTGACACATTAAAAATCCCCGGTTTTTATACCGGGGATTTTTTAAAATTTTACTTTCACGCCTGCCCTTCAGCTTGGTCTAATAAATTTTTAGCATCCGAGATGGTCGGTTCAAGTAAACCGTTTTCCATGTTATAGTTAAAACGGTAGACCGTTTTGAAGTTCTGCGGATTTTCCGGCGGTATTTTTACTGTAATTGAGTAATTGTCCGGTTCGACTGCATCAGCTACTTCCCAGGATATTAAGTCCTTAGAAATGGCCGCATGTTTACTTTCTACAAACTCTTTAAGCGTAAATCCGTTGGATAGCGAGATATTTTGTACGTCGCTTAAAACTTGCCCCATTTCTTCAGCTTCCACGGAGTATTCTTCTTCCCCTTCCTCTTCAGGAAAGGCTTGGGAATTTTCCTGCAAGAGCTCGTTGGCAACAGGCGCTGCAGCAGCCGCTTGCTTTTTGGAGAACAAATTAACCGATTGCGGTAACAAGTTCAGTATTCCCAAAGCTACGTATAACACAATAAGCAACAGGAATCCTATCAATGCGCCCAGGACAATCTTAGTCAATTTGGTGCCTGATTTAGAAGTTTTGATTTCATGTTGAGCATTTACATCATCTAATTCGCTTACATCTAGCCGCGGCGTATTAGCCGGTTCTGGGACCATAGGAGCTGTCTTAATGTCTAAGGACGCTCCGCGTTTGGCTTGGATAGTATTTTCTAAAGAAATCTTGGTGGCTTCTATATCTTCCGGCAAACCATCCGTCGGAAGCATTTGTGTTTTTTCAGCTTTATTAGAAACAGCCAGCATGTCTTGAATGATTGTTTCCTGCTGTTTGTTGAGAGATTGGTTAAAAGTAGCTCCCAACGCTTCCATAGCGGCCGAATCATCCCCCACTTGGGCCGGCGGGACAAAATCGGAAATTAAATAAGTAGAACCTTCTTTTAACTCAATCTCTGTTAAATCATTGGGGCTTTGATTATCCGCAACTTCTGTAAGAGTCGGGGACATGGGTTCTTCCTGCGGGCCGAACGCATCTTCTAAGTCTTTCTCCGTTAATTCCCCAGTAGAGCGGGCTTGAGGTTCTTCCTGAATTTCTTCTATCGGTTTTTCGTAGATACCATCAGGTTCTTCATTTTTTTGTTCTTTTTCGAGAACAGCCCCCGGAACTAATTCCTGCACGGTATCTTCATGCATATCTGAAAAATCTGGTTCTTTCTCTTCGACAGTCGGGGCAGCTTCCACCGCTGCAGTGGGCAGCGGATCGAGATCAATGTGTGGCTGCTCAAGAGGCTTTTCTTCCGGCTTAGAAACATCGGGTGGCATTTGATCGGGTGGAAGTACTTCCTCCAAAACTGCAGGATTATTTTTGTCTGTAGCCATTGAAAAAGAATTGGCGGAAGAATTTTCAACCGGAACTTTCTGAGATTTCTCTTCGCTTCCTGTTAATGCAGCGCCGGCGGCTAGGCCACCCAATGCCGCTATTCCCACAACGGCAGCTCCGCTTAAAGAGTGTTGTTTTTCCGTTGAATCGGAAGAGGAAGAAGTGGCTTTCTGCTCTTGATGTTCCTGAATAATCTGATCCAGTATATCTTCTTTAGGAGAGGCGGTCAGTTCATTAATAAGTTCGTCACGCGAAATTTCCTCGGCGGAAGGAGTGGTAATAAGAGCCTCTTTGACAACTGGCTCTTGCTTGACGGCAGGTTCCTCTTGTTTTTCTTCTACTGGGGTAAAAGTTAATTCTTCTTCAATCTTTTCTACTTTTTCTTCTTCTTTTTCGGGCAATAAGTCTTGGAAAGTTTCTTCGACTATGGGTTGCGCTAGGGGCTTATCCCCATAAATGGAATCAAGGGCGGAGCGGATAATTAACTCTTCTTCCTTAGGTGCAGCCTGCTCCGGGAAATTGCCATCTTCTTTGTTCTTATTTTCTTCGTCAGAAGGAAGAGTTACTTCTTCGGGAAGTTTAGTTTCAACAGGTGCAGAAGCCTCTTCTTTTATCTCAGCAGGTTTCTCTATCTCAGCAGGTTCCTCTTTAACGGCAGAAACAGGGGTGGTAAGAGCGGAAGTTTGTGAGGCAATTTGCTGGGAAAGTTTTTCATTTTGTTCCAGTGCTTTGTCCAAATCGGTCTGTAATGTATCTAACCGATGGTGAAGGTGAGAGAGTTCTTCCGTCAGAGAATCTAACTTGGACAATAACAAACTTTCATTAAGGGCATTCGTAGTTTGATCGGGGACATTGTTTGCCGTGGCCGGCGGAATATTCGAATTTGATTCTTGGACGGGAACCTCGTCAAATTCAAAAATCGAAGAGGCTTTTACCCATTCTTGTCCGCCGCTGGAAGCAACTTCCTCGGAACAAATCAGTGTGTTCTGTGAAAAACCATTTAATGTTACTAATTTGGTTTCATCGTATGGTCCATCTACTTTGTCATTAATGTACACCCAATATCTCATAATAACTCTCACCCTGTAATAAAGATAGATAACAGTATGATAAAAGCATAGCAAATTATCACGTTATTTTAAACCCTTTTATAGAGACTTGGCAGCCGCTCGGGCTATCCGGTATCTTTCTAATAAATTTTTTAATTCCTCCGGAGAAAATTTGGTTTGACGGATTGTACTAAGCATATCGGTTAGTACGTCTACCGAGGAGCCATTTTCCAACATGTCCAACACAAAAGCAGTAACTTGCCGCTCGTAGGTCCCATTAAGGTCTTCAACTAACGTGTGCAATGCAAATAAATGTTTTTTACGATCTGTTTTCCAAAATGTATAGGGGGCTAGGGAGTCGGTAAAGAATTTAACGATTTCCTTGGCAGATTTAGTGCCCAAATAATGCTTCATTAAATTGGGCGCAAGACCTTGTGTTAGCGTTTGGGCTTTAACATTTTGCATGTAACAAGCTTGAGCGTGGGCATCTTCAAAACTAAGCATTCCAAGTAATACTTTGCAGGCCAATTCTTTATTTTCAATTGCTTCTGTGCAATGGGGTAAGTTTTTGAGTAGATCCTGCATGTCACTATCTAATTGCTCAAATGTTTTTTTGCCGGCATATCGATGAGCTAATTCGTATTCATAGCCATCATATACAACGTGTTTGGTCAGGGCCCTTCGGAGCAATTCGCAATCACGTTTTAAGGCCGCCGCTTCTATGGCGTGTTGAAGGCTAGCCGGTGTTCCGTCCAATAAAACACGCACAGCCAGTCCAAGATTTTCTTCCGGATTGTCTACATACGGCAACTTTTTGAGTACTGCGTCGTGAGCTGCAGCAATATCTTGTGGAGTTTTCACTTTTAAATAACGACAGGCAATAATTAACAAGTCCTCTTCCAAAAGCTCATCCCCTAATAATTTAGAAGTCAGTGCGATGCTTTGTGCGTCTTTTGGAGTAATTTGATACAACATAGACCGCGCAGCTAAAGAAGCACACAACGCAACATTTGGGTTGTATGATAACAAGTCTGTAAATAATTGTTCAAATTCCGGTTCGAATAAGATGCTGGCTGGTTGTGAGTATAATAGCTCTAGCTCAGCGGTAAGTTTTACGGACAAGTGATACATGTCGGATAATTTAAAAATATCCGTGCGATTTGTGGCAATTGTTTCTTTGTCATGGGTAGAAATTTCTTGAGCTTGATGAAGCAGATGATCTATGGCTTGGCGCGCTTGAGCTTCATCCGTCAAATGTTCCCCCTTTACTTGTTCAATAGCGGCTTCAAATGCCTCATCAAAATAGTGATGCGTAGAAAAAGAAGCATATACTTCCAATAGTTTACTAGTATCTTTTGCTGAAATGTCGAGCGCGGCGCACAGTTCCGTAATAGAAGTAGAATTATTATAAACACGCAACTGTCGAAGGGCGGCGGCTAAAGTACACTCATCCAAAAGCATTTTGGCAATTAACGTATCCGTCATCGGAGAGTCGGAATTTAATTGAGTAGCAATGTCGGCGATATCTTGTTGGAGCTCTTCCAATGTTTTTTTATCTTCTAAAGTATAAACCAACTTTGCGGCATAGTCATTATCAATGCCGGGGAGCATATTATAGATTGTGCTTAACATGCCGCTTCGTTTATGCGGGGTTTGATCCATTTTCTTCCCCCTTTTCTAAAGACTTCAAGAGCAGTTGCAATTTTGCCACCTGATTTATATCGGTTATTCCTTTTAAATTGATTCGAATATTTTCTATTCCGCACGCAAGTCCGCTTTTGAGTAAATGACAAGCACAGTGTACATCGGATAATATAACCGGGGCGATTAGCGGTTCTAAATCATCGATTTTTTTAAAAACAGCTTGACAATGAGAAGCTATCTCAGCCGGAACGTTTGTAGCAGTCAAAAGAGCTTGTTGAAGTGCTCCCTTACGAGAAGAATCGTCTGCCGGTAATCGATAAGCTGCTAGATAAGAAGCATAGGCTTGGGCATCTTTTTGCATGAGGCCTTTTAATTCCTTCTGATACGATGAGAGTTTCTCCTGCCATTGTTTTAATAAAACCTTATGTGATTCGGGAGTATTTTTGCGTTTTAAAGTAGTGCCTATAGCCATAAGCAGCAAAGCACATCCCATAGCTCCTGCCATGGCAGCAGCTGCCCCCCCTCCTGGCGTTGGTTTATCAGAAGAGAGTGCGTCCAAAAATAATTCAGCTCCTTGCTCCCATTGCATAAAAGGCTCCTACATAATTGTACCAGATCCTAGATCTTCGTATTTTTTAATACGAAGCATTTTTAAGCGATCTTCATCGATCCCCGTACGGCTAAAAAATACGTGTTCAATGGCAGTAGCTGGCATGATATATCTGCCACGTTTCACACCTTTTGGATCTGCTTTTAAACCAAGCCATACAGGTAGCATGGCGTCTTTAAAATCTTTGACTTCCAATTCGGCGGCTGCGCGTTGGATTTTTTTAGGATCCCCCAGTCCGGTCGTAATGACGGCATTATGAAATCCACAATTCTTGGCGGCGCAAATATCGCGGTGCGTGTCGCCGATTACATACACTTGATCAGGGGTAATTTTAGTCTTATACTTTTTCTCGGCACGTTTGACGGCGGCCTTTAACATGTCTTCTCTCGTATGTCCGTCAGTTCCCCATCCGCCAAACGTAAAATATTTGCCTAGTCCGCTGGGCTCTAACTTAATATAAGCGCCTTTTTCTACATTTCCAGTTCCTAGAGCGAGTATTATGTCTTTTTCCTTAGATAAAGCTTGCAGGAATTTATCTATGCCAGGAATTAAATTGTATTTTTTGGCACGGAGCAAATTTTTCACTTCTATAGGGAGTTGGTCCACATAGGCCTTTTCCATTTTTTTAAGCTCGAGTTTGCTTGGCTTTTTCCCTTTATGTAGCATACCATAAACGAGGGTAAAGTTATCTAGGTCGGTTCTCCCGGAAATTAAAGCATGTTCAAATACAGGTTTTTTCCCATAAAGTTTTTCTGTGCCTTTGACTAATGCCTGGCAGCCGGCTCCTCCCGTTGTAACTAGTGTGCCATCTAAATCAAATAAAACGAGTTTCTTCATTTACTTACTCCTTTCTTTTTTACAATTCCTGTGACGATGTATGCTCCACCTACGGCTAGTATCATCCCGACGATTTTGGGTAAAGTTACCTTATCCTGGCCGAAAGCGACAGATAAAATGTAGGTTCCCACCGGATAGGATAAAATAATTGCTGTAGCCTTGCTTAAGTCCATATTACGGATGGCTTGATACCAGTAAGAATTTCCCAAGAAGTAGTTAATGATGGCGCTAGTTACCAAAATAATCCATAATGGTGCGGCGTGTATATCTAACACGATGGGGCCGTCGAGTATCGGCCAACAAAGGACTAACAGTCCAAGTGCCGGGAGTGCATAAAAAGCGCGGGCGGCAGAAATGGTTTGTGGGGCTAAATCTTTAGGCAATTTTTTAGCAAAAATATGACTAACTTGGTACATCCATACATATCCGATGACAAGTAAATCTCCCTTTGCTTGAATGGAAGTTCCCCCTTCAATCATAATTAATACTACCCCTAGTAAGATGAGCACGGAACCGCCGATTTGTTTAAGCGTAGGGCGCTCTTTAAGTAGAATAGCTGCCAGTATGAGTGAATAAATCATTTCTACCTGGTTGGCGATGGAAGCATTGACGGGGGTGGTATATTTCAAAGCAATCATAAACATGGTCATGGGCAAAGCTGTACCAAAGGTACCCATTCCCAGTGCTTTTGGCCATACGTCTTTGCGAAATAATTTGTGCCATTCGCCGGATTTCCCGAAGTAAATGCGGAAACACAGTGCCGCAAATGCGCAGGTGAAAAATAAAAACAATGCCGAGGTGGCGTACGGTACGGCTAATTTAGAGATTACGACGTTAATAGATGTAGCCAACCACGCCAGCCAAATGGCGTAAACAGGTAATATATTGAACATACTTATATTATACTTTATTAAGACGGTTAGTGCCCTTCTTTTTGCACGGTCGAACTAACCCAGTAGGCCCCGGCGCAAGTAATGGCAAGCCCTAGAATTTGATGGGGTGTAATTTGGTCCAATCCGAGCAGGGCCGAAAGTAGCAGAGAAAGCACAGGATAGGATAGATAAATGGCGGTTACTTTACTTAAATCTAACGCGCGGATGGCTTTATACCAAACAATCATGGCTAGCCCGTATTTCAAAATGCCCGTGTACCCAAGCACCATCCAAGCTGTGGCGGTGGACTTAAAGGTAAACGGTTCGTGCAGCGCGTACATCACACCTAAAATTACAGAAAGAGCAGGTAACGCAAACAAATTGCGTGCCATACCAATGACGCGGTAATCCAAATGTTTGGGAAGCTTCTTTGCGACGGTAGATCCGGCTTGCAACATCCACGTACTGCCTAGAATAATTAAATCGCCCATCCAACGAGGAGTATACTGTTCTTTAAGCAAAATAATCAGCACGCCTAAAATGATTAAAGCGCTTCCTCCCAACTGGGCGCGACTTGGAAATTCTTTTAAAAAAATAGCAGCAAAAATAAGCGAGTAAATCAGTTCGCTTTGTTGTAAAATGGCGGCATTTCCCGGCGTAGTGTAATGTAGTGCAATCAAAAAAACAGTGAACGGAAGTGCTGTGCCAAATGTTCCAATAAACAAAAATTTCCAAAGAGTTTTTGGGGAAAATAGTTCCCCCCATTTGTGATTTTGGGTAATCCAGGGAGTGAAGTACAAAACGCCTAAAAGTGTGCCTAAAAATACGAGTATAGCCGGACTGATTAGGCCGGCAGCGTATTTGCCCATAATGGGCGATAAACCGACGATAGCCCAACAAATCCAGGCAGCAGTTAGCGGGGAGTATTGCATAACTAAATTATATAATTTCTTATCGGTGAAAAGTGAAATGGAACAAACAAAAACAGGGCCTTCGCCCTGTTAAATTATTGCGCAGAGAGGGACTCGAACCCTCAAGCCTTTCGGCATGCGCCCCTCAAACGCACGCGTATACCAATTCCGCCACCTGCGCGAAAAACTCAAATTGTACTACAAGGGAACAGCAACGTCTATTCTACTAAACTTTTCTATCGTGTGCAACTTACTTGCTCGGCGTGGCCGGAGCAGTTGCGGGAATTTCCACATTATCCATCACAGAAGTGGTTCGTGCTTTATTGGACGCAATAGTTAGCGCGATGGAAGTGCACATAATAATTATGGCTAACACCGCGGTAAATTTGTTAATAGCGTTAAATGCGGTAGGGCTGGCAAACAAATTGTCCGCTCCGGAAGCACCAAAAATACCGGCGGCAGAACCTTTTCCACTTTGCAATAGAACGATTAGAATTAATAAAACACACGCAATAAAGTGCAACGCTAAAATAAGTCCGTACATGTTATTCTCCTAAATCAATATACACATATTATACAAATTTTTGGGCATACATAACTATCCCCCAGTTGGGTACCGGGGGATAGTTTTTTAAATACTTATTTGGCTAAAGCAACCAAGCCGGGCAGTTCTTTGCCTTCCACAAATTCCATGCTGGCACCGCCGCCGGTGGAAACGTGGGAGAATTCTTTTTGGTTGATTTTGCCTTTTTTGAGGACGTTTACGCTGTCCCCCCCGCCGATGATAGAAATGGCTCCTTGCTTTGTGGCTTCAATCATGGCGTTGGCGATAGCAAAACTTCCTTTGGCGAAGTTCGGGAATTCAAATACCCCCATTGGCCCGTTCCAGAAAATCGTTTTGCATTTAAGTAGTTCTTCTGTGAACAATTTTTCGGTTTTGGGACCAATGTCCATAGATTCCATATCTGCCGGGATCACATCTACTTCCGTAGCAGTAGCGGTTTCGGAAAATTCTTTTGAAACGCGGAAGTCAATTGGCATTAACATCTTAACGCCTTTGTCGGCAGCTTTTTGCATGACTTGTTTGGCTTCGTCAATTTTGGTGTCATCCACGAGAGATTTACCAATTTCCATGCCTTTGGCTTTGAGGAACGTATAGGCCATACCGCCGCCAATGATAAGCACGTTAACTTTATCCAATAAATTATTTAATAGCAAAATCTTATCGGACACTTTTGCACCACCAATAACTGCAGCAAACGGGCGGGCTGGGTTTTCAAGCGCTTTACCCAAGAATTCTACTTCTTTTTGCACGAGGAATCCCGCGCAACCGGGCAAATAATCGGCAATTGCACTGGTGGAAGCATGGGCGCGGTGGACGGTACCAAATGCTTCTTGTACAAAAATTTCACCGTGTCTAGCCAGTTGTTTGGCAAACTCCGGATCGTTCTTTTCCTCTTCGGGATGGAAGCGCAAATTTTCCAAGAGGGCGATTTCCCCGTTTTTGGTTTCGGCTACTACCTTGTCAGCTTCAGCGCCGATGCAGTCCTTAGCAAAGTGAACCGGCACTTCAAACAGTTTTTCTACTTCATCAGCCACAGGAGCCAAACTAAATTCCGGGCATACTTTCCCTTTCGGGCGGCCCAAGTGAGCAATGAGTACCACGCGGCAGTTATTTTGCAACAAATATTTAATCGTTTTTTCGGTGGCTACGATGCGTTTGTTATTGTCTACTTTACCATCTTTCAAGGGAACGTTGTAATCGACGCGCACGAGCACTTTTTTATCTTTTAAATCCATATCTTGGATTTTTTTGATGCTGTTAAAATTCATGTGATAACTCCTTTTAATGATATAGGCAGAGCGTTGAGCCCCGTTATCCATATTTTACAAAATAAAAAGCCCTGCGGGTAAGCAGGGCTTCTAAACGAGGGAGGGATTAGCGACTCTTTGTTTTGCCAAGTAGACGCAAAATTTCGATATAGAGCCAAATGAGCGTAACCAGTAAACTAAATCCGGCATACCACTCCATATATTTAGGGGCAGAATACTTGCTGGTCATTTGATTGATAAATTCAAAGTCCAATAGGAAATTCATCGCAGCTATAATGCATACCACTACGCTAATCCCAATAGACAGTGGCGATGAAGATGTTAAATACGCTGTGCTTACTCCGAATAACGATAATATCCACGAACCAATATACAGTACACAAACGGCCAATGTCGCGGCGACGATTCCCTTGGCTAGTCCGCTGGTTACACGGATGATTTGAAATTTATAAAGCATCAACATAAAGAAGAACACGAGGAAGGTAATAGCTACTGCGTTAAACACAATCCCGTTCCATTGGGCATTATACATAGCGGAAATGGCTCCCAATAAGGTCCCCTCTAGAAAGGCATAAATGGGAGCTGTAAAAGTAGAGACCGCTGGCTTGAACGCCGTCCAAATGGCAATAATCAGGGCACCGATGGCAATTATCCAAGTATAGGCAAGCCACGCTTGGGGATTTGTCCAGCTGAGCATTCCCCCCACTACACAAATAAGTAGTAAGAAAAATGTTTTATTGATAGTGCCTTGTAAGGTCATTGCAGTAGTCGCGGTGTCTTCCCCGCGTACTAAGTGCATAGGTTCTTGTGTAAATTCATCTTCGGGCGTTTGAAAGCCGCGTTGATGCTCAGCCTTGGCGCGTTTGAAAGCATTTTCATTAAACATAGGGTTTTGTGCCATAGTACCCTCCTTAATTTTAGTTAAGATATTATATAAAATTTGACAAAAAGAACTCCCTGGGTTTGTGACCAGGGAGTTTCTTCCGATGAGAATTAGAAAGTAGTTTCGTCTACGATATGTCTTTGGATGCGATAAAAAGCATCTGGATCTTTCGCACCGATAATTCGTTTTATAAATGCGAGTGTATTTTGATCGAAGACACGGTAGTCACGTCCCGGGAGAGGATTTTCAGCGTCATTAAAACCCGCTAAGAACTCTGATTTTCCATGGTTATTAGACAAGAAAAATAAAGGATCTCCTGAATCTCCGTCGATTAATTCCCACTCTAATTTGTAGCATTTGGTTTTGGAACAATATTCGTTAATACCTACACAGTCAGAACAACGTCCTGGCAGACGGAAACGTTCACGGTTAATATAGGCGTCCTTGATCGCTTTAAGTACAACTGCAGGGTTTTTGGCAATCAGTAAATTTGCAACCACGTTTCCCTTTTTAGCCAATTTATCTACTAA
>CADBYN010000019.1:17280-22965 GCA_902798835.1 Candidatus Avelusimicrobium bubulum
CTTGAATTCCTTCTACTTTTAGCCACTCAATTTTACGATAAGCAACCGGTTTGCCAACCACGCTTCCATCGAGGAGAATGTCGGATTCATTGGGGCCAGTTCCACGGCACCGTAAGGAGGCAATTAGCCAATTGTTGTCAATTTTAGCGGCTGCACAGTCTTTTTTTACAGTATTTTCTTTCCCTTGTTTTTGATCCTTAAAATGAAAACGCACTTTCATCTGCATGTCGAAAGATGCTTTGTTATGGGCGTCTATACTGCGGGTTTCACTATCAGCAGCAATTACTTTGCGTTGAATCACACCTGCGGGAATAGGCTTTGCATTTGAGGGGAGTTCTACGCAAAGTAGCATAAATCATGCAAACACAACCTGTAATTTTTTCATACTGCCTCCTGAGTTTTAGATAACAATAGTCTAGTTATTTTTTAAAAAAATTGCCAGGGAGAAAAGACCTATATGCCTAGGGGGTCAAAAGACCTAGCTGTCCCCGATAATAAAGGAGAACTCTTTTACGAGTTCTCCTTGTTCTAGTGAAGCGTTTTTGGGAGATTACATTACATCATGCCGCCCATTCCCCCCATCCCGGGCATTCCGGCAGGAGCGTGGGAATGTTCTTTTTCCGGAGCATCAGCTACCAACGTTTCCGTTAAAAGTACGGTTCCGGTGATAGAAGCTGCATTTTCCAGAGCGGTGCGTACCACTTTGGCCGGGTCTACTACGCCGGCTTTGAGCAGGTCGCAATATTCGTCTCTGTCAGCGTCATATCCGTCAGCTACACCTTTCATATTGAGCACTTTGTCGACTACTACGGCTCCATCCAGGCCGGCGTTGACGGCAATTTGTTTCAATGGGGCGGTTAATGCTTTACGCACAATATTAATACCCGTGCGAATATCTTCGTTTTCTTCCTTGATACCATCGAGCGCCTTTTGGCAGCGTGCTAATGCCACTCCGCCGCCGGGCACTAATCCTTCTTCCACGCCGGCTTTGGTAGCGTTTTTGGCATCTTCCACTTTGGCTTTTTTGGCCTTGAGTTCGGTTTCTGTGGCGGCACCTACGCTGATAACGGCCACACCACCAGCTAGCTTGGCTAGACGTTCTTGCAATTTCTCTTTGTCATATTCGCTAGTGGAATTTTCAATTTGTTTGCGAATTTGGGCAGTACGGGCATCAATGGATGCTTTTTCGCCTTTGCCGGAAACAATGGTAGTGTTCTCTTTATCAATAACTACGCGGGCGCATTGACCCAGCATCGGCAGTTCTGCTTTATCAAGTTTCATACCGCGTTCTTCGCTAATGACATTTCCACCGGTTAAGATAGCAATATCTTCAAGCATTTCCTTGCGGCGATCGCCAAAACCAGGGGCTTTTACGGCACATCCTTTCAAGGTACCGCGTAATTTATTCACTACCAAAGTAGCCAATGCTTCACCGTCTACATCTTCGGCTACGATTAAGAATTGTTTGCCGCTTTGTACGATTTTTTCCAAGATCGGCAACAGTTCGTTCATGGAAGAAATTTTCTTATCGGTAATGATAATGTAAGGGTTTTCCAGTACACATTCCATACGTTCGGAATCCGTTACAAAGTAAGGAGAAATGTACCCGCGGTCAAATTGCATACCTTCCACAATGTCGAGTTGTGTGGTAGCGGTTTTTCCCTCTTCTACGGTGATAACACCTTCGGCACCTACTTTTTCGATAGCTTCGGCAATCATATTACCGATTTCGCGGTCGTTAGAAGAAATAGTAGCAATTTGTGCTTTTTCTTCTTTGGTTTTGACCGGTTTATGCATTTTTTCCAAGGCAGTTTTAGTGGTTTCTACTGCTTTTTCAATACCTTTCTTAACTAAAGTGGGGTTAGCCCCTGCTGTGATATTTTTAATACCTTCGGTAAGCATGGCATTGGCAAGTACGGTGGCAGTGGTGGTACCGTCGCCGGCCACATCATTAGTTTTAGAAGCTACTTCCCGGATGAGCTGGGCGCCCATATTTTCAAATTTATCTTCCAGTTCGATGTCTTTTGCAATGGTTACGCCATCATCAATGATCAAGGGAGAGCCGAATTTCTTTTCAAGTACTACACTGCGGCCCTTGGGCCCTAAGGTTACTTTTACTGCATTAGCTACTTTTTCAATGCCTGCTTTCATTTTGGCACGTGCTTCATCGCCATAAATAATTTGTTTTGCCATAAATTGATCCTCCTAATTTACCCCAAAATTCCCAAGATTTCGTCTTGATGTAAAATTAAAAAGGTTTCGTCATCTAATTTAACTTCGGTGCCTGAGTATTTACCATATAGCACACGATCTCCTTTTTTTACATCCATAGCAACGCGTTCCCCTTTGTCGGTCAGTTTACCGGTACCCACGGCCAATACTTCACCTTCCATAGGTTTTTCTTTGGCGGTGTCAGGTATAATAATACCTCCCTTCATGGTTTCTCGTTCAATGGGTTTTACAAACACGCGGTCACCTAGCGGTTTGAATTTAATTTCTGCCATAAATAATTCCTCCTAAAATAGCTTTTTGTGAAGTGCGTTTATTTTAGCACTCTTTATAGCTTAATGCTAGTTTAGCATTATGAAACAAAATTGTCAAGCAATTTGCATGAGTGCTAATTAATCTGCTGATGTAAGACGAGCGTAAGAGGCAGAATTTACAGAAGAGGGTGGTTTTTGAAACTTTAAAATTGCCCAAACGACAACTCAATGTTTTTTAAATAATGATTTAATACGTTGCTTGAGTGTTAGTTTTTGTTCAGGCAAAATTTTAATTAATACACAGGAAATATTATCCTGGCCATCTCCTTCATTGGATTTATGTACCAGTTGCTTGCACAACTTGACGAGTGGCATGTTTTTTCCAGCCCGCAGCAAGTTGGCTATTTGATCTTCATTGAGCCCTTTATATAAGCCATCGGAGCAAAGTAATAAAATATCTCCTATGTGTAGTGGAAATTTTAATAAATCAAATTCAATATTCTTTTTAATGCCCATGGCACGTGTTAAGATGTTTTGGATTTTGGAGTGATCGGCTTCCGCTTTAGTTAACAAGCCTCTGCGGATGTGTTCCATAGCTAACGAGTGGTCGGTTGTAATTTGGATAATTTTATTGTTACGCAGCAGATATAATCTGGAATCTCCCACATGCACGGCCGTAGCACAATCGTTTTCGATTAAAACCCCAGTTAAAGTAGTTCCCATCATTCGATAATTTTCTGCGGATTGTGCGGTGGAATAAATGGCGGCATTGGCCAAGTTTGCGGCTAGAAGAATTTTGCGTTCCGTGTTCGATAACTTCGGTAAGAATGTGGCCGGAATTTGTAGATTTCCCATATTGATTTTACGTATGGTTTCGGCAAGAACAGACACAGCAATGCTGCTGGCAATTTCACCGGCGCTATGTCCTCCCATCCCATCCGCCACAATGCCAACACTTAAATCTGAAGAAATGAGAACATTATCCTCATTTTTTTCACGGATTTTCCCTATATCGGTAACAGCTGCAAATTCAATATCAAAGTGGGCCATGAGATTAATCCTCAACTAATACTAACGTTCCTACACAAAAACCAATACTCAATGCCATCAGTAATAACATCATAAAAGTATAAGCGTCATTATTTTTGGCATTTCTATTGAAGTTGTCAATAGGTAGCGTGAGTACATAAGACCATAATTCGGACCTCATGTTACTTTCCCCGCCATTGTAATAATTCTTTAATAAACGAATAAACACGGGAGAGTTTTCTTCCGTAAATTCGTAGGGGGCCAATAACTGTAACTGATTATTAAAAAAGGCATTGGACGTTTCTTCGTCCATAATAGAGATGTCAGTTACTTTGTTAATTTTAGCGAACACCTCACGTGTGGAATGGATACCCATCTCGGTTTCAATTTCGGTATTTGAGTTGGAATTGTTTAAATTCTTTGGGTGAATATTGCTAACAAGGGCTTTGGTAGTGGTTTGCATTGTTTGGACCGCCCCGGAAACGGTATATATCCACATCATTGCACTACTAAGTAATAGAAATACAAGAGGAAATACAACAGCCGTTTTTTCATTTCGATTTATGAGGTAGTAAATAGAAATGATAGCACTCAAGATAGATGCAAAAAATAATATCTTGAACGTGGGAATGTCGGCTGCAGGAGCAATCGATAAATGGGGTGCCAAGTACGAAAGTACTAAAACGAGTGCAACCAGAGAACTGGCTAAGCAACCTTGTAATAGAGTCCGATTATAAGTAAAGCAGAACGAAATTGCCCACAACAAAGCAACACATAAGTAACATAGATAATACTCAGGAGTAAAGATAAACTGCATGATATGGTGTGTGCCCAAGAACGGATTTTCGGGAGTGAATAAACCGGCCATATAGGCTGCTATCGCCAAAAATAGCAGAGTCATTGTGGAACGGGCGTATGCTTTTACTGCGGCAGAAGCAAAGATTAATCCTAGTAATACTACAGCAAGGAAAGTAAACAAGAGTTGATTCGTTACATAATGTTCTGCAACAAATGGACTAATTAAATTGGCTATTAGTCCGTTTGTAGGAACAGTATGCACGGAGCAAATAAGTCCAAATTGGTGAAACACATAAGCTACCAGTATCGTAAACAAGACAAAAATAGGAAGCTTAAACAACACGCTGGTAAATAGAAGGACGGTCCCGCGAGCGTTCTCACGTAATTTTTGTTGGACAGGGCTGGGTGCCGGATTAAATACTTCCACTTTTTTAGCGCTGTTAGTTCCTAACATATCAGGATGTGGCTGTTTCTCTTTTTCGGCTGCCGATGTCTTTGAAGAAGTAGTATTGGGTAATGTGACGGCGTTGTCAAGGGAAGGAAGCAAAGAGGGCTTGGTCGAAGTTGACGTTTTTAATTTTTTTTCTGTTTGCCGTGTCTGCGTAATTTGATCGGTAGAAAATTTTTCTTCTTTTACTAGTTTTAAACCACTATTTTCTCCCAAATTGATGGAAGTCCCCTTTTTAACGTGCAGTTGATCTTCTGCGTGCATTTTTTGAAAATAGACGTAGGTTTCCTTAGCGGTTTGAAAACGATCTTCGGGCTTTTTACTCATCAATTTTTGCACGGCACCCGCCAGCCAAGCCGGTAAATTAGGACGCAACTCCGCTGGGTTAGGAATAGGATCATTGATATGTTTTTGGATAATATCGATAGTATTTTTTCCATTATAAGGGAACTGACCAGTTAGTACATAGTATAAGCTAGCACCTACGGAATATAAATCGGCGCGGGTATCTAAGTCTCTTCCCAAGGCTTGTTCGGGGGCAATAAAATAAGCCGTGCCTGCAAGCTCCGTAGTTTTCGTGGAGCCTTTTTCTTTGTCTACTTTTTTAGCAATACCGAAGTCTACAATTTTAGGCTGCATTTGGGAGTTGATTAAAATATTAGAAGGTTTAATATCGCGGTGGATAATGCCTTTGGAATGTGCGGCATCTAACCCTAGTAAAATGCCTTCAAATAAATTGAGGGTAATATCCAGCGGAAGCGTTTTGTGGCGTTTGACCAGTTGTGAAAGCGTTTGCCCTTCAATGAAGGCCATCACAATAAAATAATAGCCTTTTTCCTTGCCTACATTATATACCTGTACAATATTTGGGTGTTCCAATTCGGCAATAGCGCGCGCTTCCGTTAAAAATAATTCTACGGCTTTTTT
>CADBYN010000020.1 GCA_902798835.1 Candidatus Avelusimicrobium bubulum
GCAGGTTTTACACTAGTTGAAATATTAGTAGTAGTTTTAATTGTCGGGATATTGGCCGCCGTGGCCGTTCCGCAGTATCAAAAAGCGGTACTCAAAAGTAAATTTAGCAGTTTGTTACCTACCACCAAAGCTGTGCGTGATGGGAACGAAGCGTATTACCTAACGCATAGTGGGTATGCTAGGGCAGTCAATCAATTGGATATAACTACTACAAACAATGAAGACATGACGTTAGAGCTCAGTAACGATCCTGAATATTCCTACGTATTAGCCACACGGCCTAGTCTTAATAATAATTTAATTATGTATCAAAAACACAGTGCCCAATTCCCTGGTGAAATTCACTGCGAAGCTTTAGAAGATGACGAACGTGCTAATTGGCTTTGTGAAACGGGGATGCATGCCACCAAAACTTTGGGGGAAGGGATTACGCCGAACTACATAGAATATGTGACTGAAGGAACAGGAAATGGACTTACCCCGGCGGAAGTAGATGCTATGAATGGGCCGAATTGTGATAAAGCTTTTGCAATGGGTGCGACATGTGAAATAACCGAAAATGAGGATGGTACAAAAACCAAATTAGTGTGCTCGGCACGGGGAATTTGTTCCCGTTACGATTACAATGAAGATGGTAGTTATAAACGGACCACCTGTCTGCTAAATGCGAACAATCTATGTGTAGGCAAAATGGAACACAACTATGATGCCAACGGAAATAAAATTTCTCAACGTACGTGCAGTTTCACGGATTCTACCACAGGTCTATGCAAAAGATATAGTTCCGGATATGATTACACTTATGATGAAAATGGAAACAGACTCTCGCAGCGCTATTGCAAGACCATAAGTGCTACTACGGGAGAATGTACAGCCTATAATACTACTTACAATTATGACTATACGTATGATGCCAACGGGAATCGGCTTTCTCAACGTTCCTGCAGAACCTTTGATGAAACAGGGGCATGCACGGAATATAGTACTTCTTATAACTATGATTATACGTATGATGCAAATGGGAATCAGCTTTCCGAACGTAACTGCAATGCAATAGATGTTAGTTCTAAGAAATGCACGTCATATAACACCATGTCTAATAACTATGATTACACGTACGATAGTAACGGGAATCAAACCTCCAAGCGAGAGTGCAAAACTATAAACAACGATACGGGTGTATGTACGGAATATAAGTCTGATTACAGATATGGTTATGATGAAAACGGGAATAAGATTTCTGATCGTGCTTGTAAAACAAGGGATACTAATACGGACCAGTGTACGGAATATAGTACGGGTACAGCCAATAAAGACTATATCTACGATACCAATGGAAATTTAATTGCTGAGAGCTCTTGTTCGGGAGTTAATGTCAGTACCGGTAAATGTACAGGATATTATGGAAATTATAGTTATAATTATACGTACGATGCGGATGGGAATCAGACTTCTTATCGTACGTGTAGTGCTGTAGATGTTAATACCCACAAGTGCACAGCGTATGCGAGCTCTTATAATCGTGATTATACGTACGATGCCAATGGGAATCAGACCTCTATGCGTCGTTGTACTAGTGTGGATGTTAACACGGGGGATTGTGTATCCTATATGGAAGGCACTGACTATACATACGATGACAGTGGAAATCGAACATCTTATACAAATTGTAAAACATGGGATGGCCTTACGTGTGCGGAGTGGCAAAATCCGATATATAATTAATTCGGTTTAGCTAATATTCAGATGAACCACCCGCCCTTTTAAGGGCGGGCCTTTTTAAGTGCGCTCGCTTAAATATGCTACAATGTAACTGCTATGAATTTAGACAATAAGGCCATTTACTTCCGTCGCACTGCACTTCGTAAAATCGTAGAAACATTCGATAAAGGCAACTTGCAAACGGAAGCTTATCGTATCCCTTATGAAGTTATCCCTCCAGATGCTAAATCTTCGGTGCGCTGCTGTATCTATAAAGAGCGTGCCGTTTTCCGCGCACGCACCCTGGCTGCTTTAGGGTGTAGCGTAGAAGAAGATGATGAAGCTACTTCGCTTAACGATTACGCCAAAGAGGCCTTAACTCGTACTTGCATTCCCCAAAAACCGCTGACCGTAATGGATATCGCCTGTCACGCCTGCCGCCGTGCCCGTCATATTGTAACGGAGGCCTGTCAAGGATGTTTGGCTCGTCCGTGTCAACAAGCGTGCCAATTCGGGGCAGTCAATTTTGTAGATGGACGTTCGTCTATTGACCCGGAAAAATGCAAAAACTGTGGGGCGTGTCAGCGTGCTTGCCCATACAATGCCGTTACGTTTATTCCCGTTCCGTGCGAACAGGCATGCCCGGTAGATGCTATTCGCAAAGCGGAAAATGATGTTGCAGAAATCGATTTCGATAAGTGTATTGCCTGTGGGCAATGTTTAGAAGCTTGCCCGTTTGGGGCTATTATGGAGCGCAGCCAACTAATTGACGTGCTCAATCAAATTAAAAAAGGGGCACCTGTGGTGGCGATGATTGCGCCCTCTATTGTCGGCCAGTTCGATTGCACCTTGCCGCAACTCATTACTGCTATCAAAAAAGCGGGGTTTGCTTGTGTAACGGAAGTAGCCTTGGGGGCGGATATTACTACCGCCAACGAAGCACGCGAATTGGTGGAACGGTTGGGAAAAGGCGTAAAATTTATGACAACTTCTTGTTGCGCTGCCTGGGTGCAAGCCGTCAAAAAGCATTTACCTGCATTGAAAGAGTTTATTTCTCTTACCAAAACCCCGGCCGGATATACCGCCGAGTTGGAAAAACAAAAAGGCCGTGTTACGGTATTTATCGGGCCGTGTGTATCTAAACGTGCCGAAGGGATGGATGATCCCAACATTGATTATGTAATGACGTATGAAGAATTAGCCGCCGTATTTGAGGCAAGAAGTATCACCCCTTCCCAATGTGAAGAAACTGCGCTGGATTCCAAAATTTCCGGTGAAGCCCGCTACTACGGTGTAACCGGCGGTGTGGCACAGGCAGTTGAAAACGCTATTGCCGGTAAAAAAACGTTCAAAAAAGAAGCCATCAGCGGCTTGGACAAAAAAACAATCGCCCTGCTGACGACCTATGCCAAAGGAACAGGGAACTTTCAGCTTTTAGAAGTGATGAACTGTAAAGGCGGTTGTATCGGCGGGCCTTGCACACTTAAACCGCAGGCACAAGTGATTACCTCCATTAAGGAATTGGTAGAAAGATCACCCAAGGTGCCCTGTGCGTTGGATAAAAAGATAAAATAATATGCCTTTTTTTATAAAAAACCCCGGTTTAAACCGGGGTTTTTTGAAACATTTGTGTGGTTTAAGACTAACGTCTTCGTGGTCCCATAGGGCGCCCCGGTGCGGGTCCCGGCCGGTGGTGGGCAGGCGCATAGCGGTGATGATGATGGTAATGAATCCCGCTCCAAATGGCTGTTCCTAGTAAGGCTGTTCCAAAAATAGTAGGTACTATATAACTGGCACTTGAGCGTTCATAGCGCGGCTGACTATTAGCCTGCTGTATAGCCATCATGCGTTCCTGTTGCTGATCAAGCTGGGCTTGTTGTTGGCGAGCAAGCTTGGCTTGATAGTCGGAATTAGCCGCTGATAGCGTAGCCATAAAAGCAGCATATTGATGACCGTCAAACGTATGTTTCAAGGCACCATTTTGGAATATCAAGTATTTATCCCCACTTTGATAGGCGGTATATACTTGGTTAGTAGATAGATTGGTTACCGTAGTAAGATACGTTTGCGCAACCGGGGCCTGGACTGCAACCGGGGTCTGGGCTACAGTCGGAGTGGAAATTGCAGCCGGGGTCACTACGTCCTTCTGCGGCAGGGGTATATTGATCCCGTATTTTTCACTCATAGCCAATGCGCCCGACGCGTTGTCAGCTACATCTACTAAACGTTGTGATCCGCCCAGATCAAACAAGAATATACGGAAAATATCTCTCTGTTCATCATAACGCACCAACGCGTATTCTTTGCCGCTTGTGCTTTCTACAATGCTATCGGGAGAGCGGACTTTGTTAATTGTACTGAGTACCTCTTTGCGGGTTTTACCGGCAAATCGGGTCGCCAATTGATCGGCGCTGTAGGCAAAAACATCCACGCCGCTATTGGTGGAAGACTGAGCTGCCCCGGGCAGCCCCGTGAAACATAGCACTAAGGCAAGTAGTAATAATTTTTTCATACATTAATGTAACACCTAGTATATAAAATATATTGCAAAGTGGGGGGCAATTTCATAGAATTTGGGTAGTTAAATTCAGGAGGATTTGTTGATGAAAAAGGCAGTTTTAGTATTTTGTTTAGCCATACTGGCAGTTTGTGCATGTAAAAAGCACGAAGCTGCTTCCCCGGCCGCCCCGGTAGTGTCGGCTGTTAAAGTAATTCAACAAGATTTGCCGTGGAATATTGAATATCCTGCTCAGGTGGCGGGCTCGCTTGAAATTCAGATTCGTGCACAGGTAGGCGGTATCTTACAAAGCCGTTTGTATGATGAGGGCGAATTTGTAACGGAAGGCACGCAACTTTTTCAAATTGATGACTCCGAATATAAGGTGGCTTTAGAAAAGGCGCAAGGTTCGTTGGCGCAGGCCCAAGCCGAAGAAAAACGCACGTACCGCACGTTTAACCGCATGAAAACGCTGCGTGCATCCAACGCGGTAAGCCAACAAGATTACGATAATGCACTCTCGGCTTACGAGACTGCACAAGCCAACGTAAAAGTGGCACAAGCTGCGGTCGAAGGCGCGCAAATCAATTTGGGATATACCAAAGTTACAGCACCTATTTCCGGGATTGTCGGCCAGGCAGTTCCGTCGGTGGGGAGTTTAATTTCTCCGCTGGGAGAGTCGGGGTATTTAACCAATATGGTGCAAATTAATCCCTTGTATGTAAAATTTTCCATGCCAGGCAGCCAATTTAATCAACTAACACAAGGGTTCGTGTCAGGTCAAATTGCCTTTGGAAATATGAAACCGGGACAACAACAAAGAGATTCCATGGAAGAATATCGTCAAAAAGATGTGAACGATGTGGCGGTTTATGTAGAAGCGGTAATGCCCAACGGAGAAATTTACCCGCAACGTGGGAAGATTATTTTCTTTGATAGTTCCGAAAATGCACAAACTTCCAGTATTGCCATGAAGGCCGAATTTGCCAACCCCAATAACTCGCGTTTGTTAATGCCAGGACAATTTGTGCGTGTTCATTTGGTGGGAGCCACTTTCAGAAATGCCATTTTGATTCCGTCTTCGGCAGTGCTGCATACTGCGCAAGATCTTTTGGTGTATGTGGTGGATGCTAATAATGCCGTAGAAGCCCGTCCTATTGAGGCGGATTTGCAAGATAATATGTACGTAGTAACAAAGGGTTTAAAAGCGGGGGATATAGTCATTAGCGAGGGGCTTTCACGTATTCACCCCGGGCAAACTGTACAAGTAAAACTACAAGATTTTGAGGTCCCTGCCCTTAAAGAACGTACCGCTCCCAAAGCAGAAGAAGAAAAAATGGACCAGTTAGAGCAAGCCATTTCGGATGCCGAAGCCCCGGATGCACAATCCTTGCCGCAAGCACCGGCGACTGACCAACCGGCTCCAGCAGCCAAATAGGGGGGATGCATGTTCTCTAAATTCTTTATTGACCGTCCCATTTTTTCAGCGGTAATTTCTTTACTAATCACACTGGCGGGTATTGTATCTATTAAGAACTTACCTGTGGAACAATACCCGGACCTAACTCCGCCCACCATCGCCGTTACTGCTAGTTATCCCGGTGCGAGTCCGGAGGTTATTGCCGATACGGTAGCCGCACCCATAGAACAGCAAGTGAACGGGGTAGAGGACATGCTTTATATGAACTCTACTTCTGCATCCAACGGAGATATGAACTTAACGGTTTCCTTTAAAGTAGGTACCGATCCTGATCAAGCCATGATTAACGTCAACAACCGTGTGCAGGGCGCTACAGCCACGCTGCCAGAAGATGTGCGACGGTACGGTGTAACGGTAGATAAAAAATCTTCCGCTATTTTGCAAATGGTAGCGTTTTACTCACCATCAGGCCGTTCGGATACCACGACCATTGGTAACTATGTGCTCATCAACATCGTAGATGACTTAAAACGTATTGAAGGGGTAGGGGATGCCATGGTGATGTCCGCCAACGATTACGCTATCCGTATTTGGGTAAAGCCGGACATTTTGTCGCAACGTAACTTATCCATTTCAGAAGTAGCTAGCGCAATTCAAGCCCAAAACGCGCAGCGCGCGGCAGGTAAAATCGGCCAGGCGCCTATGCCGGTAAAGGTGGATCGTAGCTATTCTATTATTGCCCCCGGTCGTTTTTCTACGGTGGAAGAATTTGAGAATATTATTTTGCGTGCCAATGCAGATGGAACTACGTTGCGTCTTAAAGATGTAGCCCGCGTAGAACTGGGCAGCCAAACTTACGAATTTAACGGAAGCTTTAATAAGAAACCGGCTGTACCGGTGGGGATCTACTTGTCACCGGGTGCCAACGCCGTGGCTACTGCTAAAGCCGTGCAAGAACACTTGGCTGAAGCCGCCAAAAATTTTCCCGCGGAAATGGACCTTGCCTATGATACGGCCTATGATACCACGCTTTTTGTAAATGAGTCCATTAAAGAAGTAATTAAGACCTTGGTGGAAGCCATGGTGTTGGTGTTCCTAGTTGTATTCTTATTTTTGAAGGACTGGCGTGCTACGCTCATTCCGTGTTTGGCGGTACCGGTATCTATTATTGGGGCCTTTGCCGGGATGGAAATTATGGGTTTCTCCATTAATACCTTGACTCTATTCGGGCTCGTGTTGGCTATCGGTATGGTGGTAGATGATGCTATTGTAGTTATTGAGAACGTAGAGCGTATCATGCACGATGAAAATCTTCCCGTACGTGAAGCCACTATCAAAGCCATGCAGGAAGTATCTGGTCCCGTAGTAGCCATTGTGCTCGTGCTTTGTTCGGTGTTTGTGCCGGTGGCTTTTATGGGTGGTTTAACTGGGGTAATGTATAAGCAATTTGCTATTACGATTGCAGTTTCTGTGGTAATTTCCGGTTTAGTGGCTCTTACCTTAACGCCCGCGCTATGTGTATTGTTACTCAAAAAGCAAGAGCGCCCTACTAGTGGTTTCTTCTACAAATTTGACCAATGGTTTGATAAACTTACCAAAAAATATGGGAAACTGGTCAGCTTTGTATTGCACAAGGGAATTGTGTCTGTCATTATCATGGCAGTATTATTCCTCGCAACATTTGCACTTTTCAAAATAGTACCTGGCAGCTTGTTGCCTGATGAAGACCAGGGAATTATTATGGTAGCCGCACAATTAGACCCATCTTCTTCTTTGGGCGCTAGTGACAAAGTAGCCAGTGAAATGGAAGATGTGCTCTTGTCCATTCCTTCCGTGCAAAAAGAGATGACATTTGCCGGTTTTGATATGCTTACCAGTGCGCGCAAAAATAATACGGTAGCGTCATTTGTAATGTTAAAACCGTGGGATGAACGCAAAAAAGCCGATGAATCTTCTGAGGCGACTGTAAAGCAAGTATACGTCAAATCTCAAACTCAAATTCCTGGTGCGCTTGTCATGCCGTTTAACCCGCCCCCTATTATGGGGATGAGTACCACCGGCGGTTTGGAAGGATATATCCAAAACCGTTCGGAGGGAGGATCCACGGAATTGGCCACTCAATTAAACAAATTCTTGGATGCAGCTCGTAAACGGCCGGAGCTGACAGCCGTATCTTCTTCATTCTCGGCTGCGGTACCGCAGTATGCGCTTACGGTAGATGAAGTAAAAGCGCAATCTATGGGCGTGTCTTTGGATGCGCTCTATGCCACCTTGCAAGGTACGTTCGGCAATATGTATATTAACGATTTTACGTATTTGGGCCGCAGTTTCAAAGTCATGATGCAAGCGGAAGGTGACTATCGCGCCCGCCCGGATCAGTTGGGTGAGATTTATGTAAAATCAAACAGTGGAGCAATGGTACCGCTTTCCACGCTCGTTACACTAACACCTTCGTTAGGGCCGGATGTGGTAGAACGCTTCAACGTATTTCCGTCTGCCAAAATCATGGCCAGCCCAGCACCTGGTTATAGTTCCGGGGATGCAATTCGTGCAGTGGAAGAAACCGCCAAAGAAACATTGGACTCGGGCTTTACATTGGCGTGGACAGGTACTACGTATCAAGAAAAGTTGGCCGGTAGTTCATCCACTTCAGCGCTCTTGTTGGGTATGCTGGTTGTGTTCTTAATTTTGGCTGCACAATATGAAAAATGGAGCTTGCCGATAGCCGTACTCTTAGCTGTGCCGTTTGCCTTATTCGGGGCACTTTTGGGCACATGGATACGCGGCTTGGCTAATGATATTTACTTCCAAATTGCGCTTGTGGCGTTAGTGGGGTTGGCGGCCAAGAACGCTATTTTGATTGTAGAATTCGCGGTGCTACTTAAAGAACAAGGCATGGCCAAGGCCGAGGCGGCTTTGCAGGCCTCACTACTGCGCTTTAGGCCGATTGTAATGACCTCGCTGGCGTTTATTTTGGGTTGTGTTCCCTTGGCCATTAGTTTTGGTGCGGGCGCAGCCAGCCGCCACTCAATCGGTACGGCTGTGGTATGCGGTATGTTAATTGCTACAGGGGTAGCGCCGATGTTTGTACCGTGGTTTTTCACATTATTTGCCGGAAAAGACAAGGAGAAAAAATGAAACTAATCCATTTACTTACGGCTTGTGCCGTGTTAGGGGCTGGGTGTACAATGGGGCCCAATTACAAACGCCCGGATGCGGACTTGCCGCAGGGGGCGGACGCTTCTAACTATAGCGTGTTCACACAACAAAATTGGTGGACGATGTTTGGTGACGATGTCTTAAATCAAATGGAAGATACCGCACTCAAATACAATTGGGATTTACAAGCCGCTATTGCGCGTGTAGACCAAGCTCGCGCGGAAGTGACGATTGCCGGGTCTAATCAATTTCCCACCCTCTCTGCCGTCGGTACGACCGGGCGTGAAGGGAGCGCCGCCGGCTCGGGCGAGTCCCAAAGCCGCATCGGTCTTACGGCTTCTTTTGAGTTGGACTTATGGGGCAAGTATCGCCGCATGAAAGAGTCCGCCCGTGCGCAACTTTTAGCGACCGAGGCCGCGCGCGACACGGTAAAATTAGCGCTTACCGCTGACGTTGCCAAGCAATATTTCACGATGCTTATGCTGGACAATCAAATTGAAATTGCCCAGCAAACTGTAGCCGCCCGGCAAGAAAACGTACGCATTTATCAAAATCGCTATGATGCCGGCTATGCCACGGAAGTAGATTTGCGCCGCGTGCAAGCCAATTTGCAAAGCGTCAAGGCCGATGAAGACAATTTGCGCTTACAACTCTCCAAAACCGAAACGGCATTGGCGGTGCTCTTGGGCAAATCTCCGCGTGCGATTGTAGAAGAAAAAATGACACGCGGCAAAAAATTAAATGAAGTAACGCTCGTACCGGATGTACCTGCAAACTTGCCTTCCGATTTATTAGAACGCCGCCCGGATGTGATGACGGCGGAAGAACAACTAATTGCGGCTAATGCCAACATCGGCGTGGCACGCGCGTCGTATTTCCCGGATATTTCCTTGACGGCGGCTGCCGGGTATGCCAGTAGTGCGCTGACCAGTTTATTTACGGGCGGATCGGGCGTGTGGAGTTTGGGGGCCGACCTAGTGTCACCCATCTTTAACGCGGGCAAAATTACTGCTGAAAACAAAAAAGCCGAGGCCCAGTACCGCGAGATTTTGGCTAACTACCAAAAAACCTTACAACTGGCTTTCAAAGAGGCGCTCGATGCCATTAACTCCAACCAGCGCTATCGTCAAATTTATGATTCGTACCTTGCGCAAACCAACGATATGCGCCGCAGCTACGAGCTTACCAAAAAGCAAGAAGATGCCGGGCTTATCGGCGTAACGGATTTGCTTAGCGTAGAGGAAACCTACCTATCTTCCGAGATGAATTTATCCACGGCCCGCAAGAACGAATTGGACGCGGTGGTGGATTTAGCCAAAGCGCTTGGTGGCGGCTGGACCGCACAAGATATTGAGGAAGCAAAAAAGAAATAGAAGTTTCAACTAGTTTTTGCAAACAAAACCCCCGGCTTAAGCTCGGGGGTTTTCTAATAAAGATAGGGCCGGAATAATTTCTAGAATATCACTTATGTCTTGTTCTATTTGATGGGAGTCCGGGGCAGTAAAGGGCTCGAATAACGGCCTATCCCAGCAGCTAGAGCTATGTAGGCGGCCGCCCATTCCAGGACTGTAGGGGAAAAGTACGAAAATTTTTTGGGAAGTAATAATAAATTCTGCTTGTTTTTTAGTGGTTTGGATATAATTTAGCAATGCTTGAGAAAAACCTGTTCGTAATAACATGATTGCCTCTGCAGAATTGTCAGAATAGATGTCATATAGACTTTCAAATTCATCGTCTTCTATTTCCACTTGTTTTAATCTAATGCTCCCATCAAATATTTTTTTGTTCTTAATCAAGACGTTACTATGAATTGAATGATATGGGGATAACGTAAGCAAGGCATAATGAGCCTTTGCATGGTAGGTGAGTGAAGGAAGTTTTTGATCTTTGTTGAGCATCCAAGATGTATCTTGCAGAGAAAATGGCACTCCGTTCTTCTCTCCTTGCAAACAATTGCGCCATTTTATATATCCTTTTTCAGGGAGAAGGCCAAAAGTTTTGAGATAATTTTCAAATAAATTATTATCGGTTTTGTTCGGATCTGATGGTTGAAAATGTAGGGGTTCGGCCGCCAGTTGGTAAGCTGTTTCCCGCATGGATTTTTCTTGTTTTGGCAATGCTAAACTAGGAAAAATAGGTACAAGAATATATGAAACAAGGCAATCTAATATTCGATCCAAGCTAAAATTGTTTTTTTTGTTAGATTGTTCGGCCATGGGAAATTCCCTCCAAAAATACACTTTCATTATAACAAATTGCTAAAATAAAGATATGACTAACACCCCTTTAAGCCCGTTAGATGGGCGCTATGCCAAAAAACTGACCGCGCTTGCCGCGGTGATGGGCGAAGATGCCCTCCTCTCTGCGCGTGTGCGTGCGGAAATTACGTGGCTTACGGTATTGTGTAACCTTAATTTGCCCGGCGTTAAAAAATTGACCGCGGCCGAGCAGAAAATTTTAGCCAACGTGAGCAATTTGTCCGCGCAAGATTTGCAGCTCATCCGCACACTAGAAACCAAGGGTTACGGCAAAATACCAGCTACTCGGCACGACGTCAAAGCCGTGGAGTATTTTTTGCGCCTAAAACTCCAAAAAACCACGCTTAAAGACGGTATCTCTTTTATCCATTTTGCACTTACCAGCGAGGATATCAACAGCGTTTCATATGCCTTGTTGTTAAGTGACGGAGTAGAAAAAGCACTCCTGCCCGCACTAGAAAAATTGCAAAAAGAACTTTTAAAATTGGCCAAAAAAGAGGCGCAAAGCGTACTTTTAGCGCGCACACACGGTCAGCCCGCTGTACCGACGACATTTGGAAAAGAAATGCGTGTATTTGAAACCCGTTTAGTGCGCCAAATTAAAGAGCTTAAGCAAAAACAAATTTCATGCAAATTTAGCGGAGCTGTAGGAAACTTCAATGCGCATTATGCAGCGTTTCCATCGGTAAATTGGCCGCGCGCGGCAAAGCAGGTCATTAGCGCGCTTAACAAAAACCGCAAATTAAAACTTTTTTTGAGCCCTGTTACCACGCAAGTGGATAATCGAGACAGTTATGCCGAACTTTTTGACAATATTCGCCGCATCAACGTCATTTTGACCGATCTAAGCCGCGATATGTGGCACTATATTTCCGCCGGGCTCGTCAAACAACAAACCATTAAAGGCGAGGTCGGCTCATCCACCATGCCGCAAAAAGTAAACCCGATTGATTTTGAAAATGCCGAGGGGAATTTGCAACTTTCCGGCGCACTTTTGGACTTTTTAGCAAATAAACTTCCTATGTCGCGCTTGCAGCGGGATTTATCTGACTCCACAGTTCTTCGCAACATCCCGGTGGCGTTGGGGCATGCGCTGGTAGCGTATGAGTCGCTTTTAAAAGGACTTTCCAAAGTCGCGTTTGATAAGGACGTTGCCTATGAGGAATTGCTGCAACATCCCGAAGTATTGGCCGAAGCAATTCAAACTATTTTGCGTGCTTATGGGTGTGAAAATGCCTACGAACTTTTGCGCGATTTTACGCGTGGCCGCCACTTGACCGCTGCGGCCATTACCGATTTTATAGACGGGCTCAATGTTCCTGCGCCTGTCAAAATGCAACTGCATATGCTGGAAGCCGAAAAATACCTCGGCCTGGCACCTAAACTTGCGGAGGGAAAGTATGATTGATTTAGTGTGCGGCGGACAAGCCGGTGATGAAGGAAAAGGCAAAATTGCGGCCTATCTTTCTTATAAGGGGAGTTACGATTATTGTGTGCGTGTGGGCGGCCCGAATGCGGGTCACACCGTAGTGCAAAACGGTGTTTCTTACACGCTAAAAAATATCCCTTCCGGGTTTCTAAACCCTAAAACCAAACTCGTGCTGGGCGCGGGCGCATACACAAAAACCGAATGGTTGTTAGACGAAGTCAAAAAGACAGGCACCCAGGACCGCCTGATTATTGATCCCTACGCTGTTTTAATTACTGACGAACAAACCGCTGCCGAGCGCGGCGCGGCGCACTTTATGAACAAAATCGGCAGCGTGGGAACGGGGCTTGGGCAAGCGGTCAAAGAGCGCATTGAGCGACGCGACATTAAATTTGCCAAGGACGAGCCGCTACTTAAAGATTTTATTCAAGACGTACCCGAATTATTAAACAGTTGCCTGGATAAAGGCGGACATGTGCTTTTGGAAGGCACGCAAGGCATTAAACTGTCGCTACTGCACGGGGAATATCCGTTTGTAACTTCGCGCGATACCACGGCGAGCACCTTTTTGGGCGAGGCCGGCCTTGGCCCCAAGTCCGTGCGCGATGTGTATGTGGTTTTTAAACCTTACATTACCCGCGTCGGCCCGGGCCCGTTGGAAAAAGAAATGTTTGATGAAAAAGAATTGGAAATTTACCACACCAAAGGGCATGAAATCGGCAGCGTGAGCAAACGCCTTCGCCGCGTGGGCGAGTTTGAATGGAAGTCCGCCGCGCGCGCACTTATGATTAACAACTGTACCAAAATTGCCATCACGCACATGGATATGTTTGAAGGTAATGACTGCGTAAAAGATCCGGCCAAATTTACTGCGCAAGCCAAGAAGTTTTTGGCGGACTTGCAAGCGTTATCGGATAAAGTTTATCCGCATCCAAAAATTGCGCTTATTTCCACCGGCCCGGATATGGAAGACACGCTGGTGATGTAAACTCCTTCTGATAATAAACCCCGGGAATACCCCGGGGCCTTTTTACTTATCCAAGAAACTTTTCCCTACTTTTAAGGGTGGCAAATTAAAATAATCTGCCACGGTTTGCCCAATATCAGCGTACGTATCGCGCCCGCCGATAAACTGCGGTTTTACGTTTTTACCGAACATAATGACCGGTACATGCTCGCGCGTGTGGTCAGTTCCCTTGTAGGTGGGATCGCACCCGTGATCGGCCGTAATAAAAACGACGTCATCGTCTTGTAGTTGCGCGGCCAATTCCGGCAAGCGGCTATCAAAATATTCCAGCCCCTGTGCGTATCCTTTTACATCGCGGCGGTGGCCGTAAACCATATCAAAATCCACAAAATTGGTAAATACCAAGCTAAAGTCTGGCGCGGCTTTGGCCTCGCGCAGTGTTACATCCCATAGTTCCGTGAGCCCGGATGCTTTGACCGCTTTAGTGATGCCTTGCGCGGCAAAAATATCGCTTATTTTTCCAACGGAAATAACCTGCCCGCCCGCGTTTTTAATGCTATCCAGTACGGTGGGTTGTGGTGGTTTTACGGAGTAATCGTGGCGGTTTTTGGTGCGGGAGAATTCGCCTTTTTTCTCGCCTATAAACGGGCGGGCAATCACGCGCGCAATGTTGTAGGGCTTTAAGTGCTTAAACGCAATTTCACACACTTGATAAAGCCGATCCAAGCCAAAATGCGTTTCGTGCGCCGCAATTTGAAACACACTATCGGCCGAGGTATAACAAATCGGTTTGCCGGTCTTGATGTGTTCTTCCCCCAGTTCTTCAATAATCACGGTGCCGCTGGCGGCCTTGTTGCCTAAAATACCGGGCAAGCCTGCCTCTTGGCAAATCTTTTGGATTAGATCTTCCGGGAAGGATGGATAATTGGGCGGGAAATAGCCCCATTCGAATTCCACAGGAGAGCCTGCCATTTCCCAGTGCCCCGACGATGTATCTTTCCCGTGGCTGATCTCACGCATAAAGCCGTATTTGGAAGGCAAATTCAGCCCGGCATTCGGTTGATTTCCAAATGCGGGCATGCTTCCGGTGGAAGCCTGCGCGGCTTTATCCAATCCTAGTGCTATTAAATTGGGGACTTTTAGGCCATTGTTAGCTTTGGCAATGTGGCCTAGGGTGTCGGTTCCTTGATCGCCGAATTTGGCAGCATCTTCTGCGCCCCCTATTCCTACAGAATCTAACATCAAAATCACAGTTCGTTTCATAATTAAAAATCCTCCTTTTCTTTATTATAACCCAAAAAAAGACCTTGCGGGAGAGAAATTAAATGCTATAGTTAAGAAAAGGAGAATTTTTATGAATAAAGCGTACGAGAATATGCGTGCATTTTGGTTGGACGCTAAGAATTTAGAAACCCGTAAGGGGATTTTGGAAATCGGCCCGGACAAGATTGTAGCTGCTGGGGTAGAAATGACCTTGGCAGACGGGGAAATCATAAAACATTTGCTTGTTGCTACCAATTCTTTGGGGGATAGCAGTTTATATTTTGAGAATAATAGCAAAAGCGGACTTGGAGGTATGATCGGTGGGCATGGCAATGAGCCGTTGCAGCAAGCCGCCGCACATATGCTGGCATACGGCAGCAAACTAGCCTCTCACATGACTCAAATTCCCGCGAGTCAAACGCTCCCAGCCTCTTTGAAAGAGGGGCAAGTTTGTTTGTTTGCGGTTTCCAAACAGTATATTTTTTATAAAGAGGTGCCCGAGCAGGAACTGCGTAACCCGGAAAATCCCTTTTATCCCATGTTTGCCTACTCGCAACAAGTAATTGGATTGTTTAAAAAACAAGAAACACAGCAGCCTCCTTCCGCGCGCGCGTAAGTACAATTTACGGAAGGAAATGATATAATATAAAAAATTTTTGCGGAACAAATATGCAAAAAATTTCCTTCCGACCGTTTATTATTTTCTCATCCGTGGCCGCTTTGCTTATAACGGCCGGAGTTTTTTTCTATTGGCGGCAAGTAACTGTTTTACTCGAAAAAGATGTACGCACTCATATTGCGGATACGACCAAAGATTCTGCGGATGATTTTAATCGTTTAGTAGAAACTGACCGCGAAATTTTAGCCACTACTGCGCTTTCTTTTGAAGATTCTTACCCGTGGAAGGATGAAGCGTTTTTGTCCGAGATGCTGGCACGTTTTGACCAAAACGAGCACTTTCACTTATTGGGGCTGGCACTTAAAGACGGACGCACGTTTTATTCATCGCTTTCTTCTTCTTTGAGTGCCGAAGCTCTACACGACATTTTAAAAAACACTTCCAATGGCAAATTTTATTTGACGGTTCGCCCACGGGAAAAGGAAAAATATCCTTCCTCAATTTTTATTCAAGCGATACCGATTGATCCCAATGATGATTCTCCTGTTGGCGCTTTATTTGCTGTGCAAAAAGAGGAATATTATAAAAACATTCTAGGTTTCTTTGCAACGGAGAATGGGGGAAAATCTTTTATCATTGATCGCAAGGGGAATACTGTTTTATCTTCAGAGACAGAGCCTACTAAAAATATTTTTTCTGCTTTAGAACAAGTCAGGCTGGACACGCCTTCCACGGTAGAAGAAGTCCGTAAGGCAATTCTACAGAGCCAGTCTTTGTTGGTGGGGTATTATACGGAAGATGGTTTGCATAACTTTCTCAGTTAATGGCTGGTACATGGTGGCGACGATTCCCGTCAAACATGTGGAAGAACAAGCGGCGCAAGTAGCTAAATTATCGTTAATTTTATTTGGCGTGGTGTTTGTGGTGTTTTACTTTTTGATGTTTTTTATTATGCGCTTGCGTGAAGACAGTAACCGCCAACTTTTCATGACTGCTTTCGTAGATCCACTTACCGGTGCAGACAATTTCAACCGTATGTGTGAACAGTTTGCCAATAAACTTGATGATCTTTATCACCAGGCAGCATTAGTTATTTTTGATATTAACAAGTTTAAAGTTATTAATGATTTGCACGGTTATGAACGCGGGAACGAAGTGCTAAAACGGGTGGCCCAAGTTCTACGGCGAGAGTTAGTCCCCGAAGAAACCTTTTGCCGTTTGTCTGCCGATAATTTTGTGCTGTTGCTTGAATACAAAGACCGCCCTACTTTTATAAAACGTCTCAATGCGTTGGCTACCCAACTTAAGCGTGATTGTACGCTTGAAGATTCCCGCATTATGTTGGATATTGCGTTTGGTATTTATGAAATTTCCGAAGATATTCCTTTCTATATTATGTTGGATCGTGCACATTTGGCGTTGGAACGTGCCAAACAACGTACATTTAACAAATGTGAGTTTTATGAAACAGCTGATCGCACACGCATCGTGAGCGAACAACAAATTGAAAACAGTATGGAATCGGCCTTGGAAAACCGTGAATTTGAAGTATACCTGCAGCCCAAGTGCGATTTTGCTACCGGGGAAATCCGTGGAGCTGAAGCACTCGTGCGTTGGAATCACGACGGGCATACAGTTCCTCCCGATGAATTTATTCCGCTTTTTGAGCGTAATGGGTTTATTTTAAAATTGGACATGTACATTTTGGAAGAGGTAGCCAAGGTATTATCTGCGTGGCGTGTGAATAACAAGCCGATAGTTCCACTGGCGGTAAACTTCTCGCGTTTGCACTTAAACGATGCGCGTTTTATTCCGCAAATCCGCCGCATTATGGCACAGTATAATGTGCCTACTTCGTTGGTGGAAGCCGAAATTACCGAAAGCGTCATCTTTAATAACTTAGAGCGTGCACAAGAAGTGATTGCCGGGTTGCACCTCTATGGGTTTCCGGTGTCAATGGACGATTTTGGATCAGGATATTCCTCACTTAATGTGCTTAAAGAGCTTAAATTTGACAGCATCAAATTGGATAAAGAATTTTTGGCCAGTTTTGAAGAAAATCCGCGTGCTCGGAAAGTAATTCAAGGGGTAATCAAAATGATAAAGACCTTGGATGTAAAAGTGGTAGCTGAAGGAGTGGAGTCACGCGAACAAGCTGAATTTTTACGTAGTTGTGGGGCAGATTTGGCACAGGGATATTTCTTTAGCCGACCGGTAACCGTTTCCACCTTTGAGCAACTATTAGAAAAGAAGGTGCTGGGATAAATTTTGTTTTATAAAAACCCCGCTTGTACGCGGGGTTTTTAAATATCTGTTTATCAAAACGTCAGTTCAAAGAAAGTTTCTTTGGGTTCCGGGTCCATATCCAGCACCATGTATTTTACGCTGTCAAAATCAATTTTGGTTAAATCAATTTTGCGGATGGCCGAGTTATACATCGTGCGGTAATAGAACGTCGGGTGCGTAATATCACTCACGGCGGTCCACTGGGTAGCGCTGGGCATATCCGGGATTTTTTCACCGGGAGCATACTCTGCGCCAATGGGCAAGTCAAAGTTATTTAAAATATGAAATGCCTGCGTCACAGCCGCGTATTTATCTTGCGGTACAGGGGCGCTTTGCACGTAGAAAAAGGCGCGTACTAAACGTGAGGGCGGTGTCAGATCTCCGGGCAGTCCCGTCAAGTTAGTGCCGCCGCCAAACGAGTATAAATTCACATCTCCCACGGTTTTGTCGGGGGTTTCCCCGCCGGTGAGATGGATGTAATTGTTTAGGTTGGCTTGATGCCACGGGAAAGAGGGCGAGTTGGTAAACACACGCAAATTGTTTTCGTATACATGGCGTTGGCCCTGATCGGTAATTTCCAGCACCACGCTGCGGCCGGTCGGGTCACTAATACGCCAATGTCCGGTAGCATAGTGACCGTTTTTGTCAGGTTTTCCGATGGGGATAATTTCGATTTTTTCAAGGCCCTTAAGTGCTTCATTCACCGTAGCAAAATTGGTAAGCATATAACGCACGAGCTCCCCATCGCTCACCGAGCGTTTGCGGTGCTTGGGATTGTAAGGGGTCAAACTGCCTACATTGGCAAAGTAGAAGATCCCTACGTTGAGCCCTTTTTCGTTGACCCCTTCGGTTACAAATTCCGGGGCAACAGTACTGGCACCTACGGCACCATACTTGTTCACCCAGGTGTGTCCGTTTTTTCCGGCCGGGGTAAGCGCGGTGTTTTGCATACCGCGCGGCAAAATGATGAGCTTGCTTTCCAAATTGCCACCCTTCCATTCAATAGTTCGAGCGAGAAGTTTAGTTCCATCGGTGGCGTTAATGGCAATTCCAGTGCACGCGTGCACGGGGTACAACCCTGCAGTTGTCAAGGCAACCGCAAGTACAACTCCCAACAATTTTTTCATACGCTTCTCCTATCTTAATTTTAAGACATCCCATTAAAGCAAATTTTAGTTCATTAGGCACCTTCAAAAAAGGGTTAGTTGTTTGCGGGCTGTAATTTGCCGATTTTTGCTATAATCTAAATACAATTTGATCTGTTTTTGGAACCGTATGTGGAATACGGAGAGCCATTAAGGCATTGAAGAGTCCAAAGACAGTCGTTTTAGGTACAAAGTCAAGGAACTTATAATCCCTTTATTTTGTGCCGAGTGCTCTTTGTTTTGCTTAATGCAGAACAAAGGGCCGCGGCTGTTATCATTGGGTTACTCTTCAAGCTCACGGATATCAGCCGTTATTTTACGAGTTCCAAAAACGTTGGAGGAGAAAAATGGAACTCGTTTCAATGCAAGCTTTTTGGGTAGATAAGTTACTGGCGGCAGCTTTTTTAATCGGACTGATTTATTTAGGATATCGTTTAAAAAAGGATTTTCGACTTTGGTTTTGTGTAGGTGGTTTCCTTGCGTTCTTAGTTCTTTTTAGTGTCATGCGTTTTGTATTATTTCTCTGCTTTTATCAAACCATTTTTAGAGTTTTTACTGTCCAGCAAATCATACACGCTTTTTGGAACGGCATTCCTTTTGATTTATGTGCTACGGCTACGATAGGAAGTGTAGGATTTGTTGCCTTTTTGATCCCTCTTGCAAGTAAAATTTACTACAAAATAGTGGCGTGGCTTATGGCTGGTATATGGAGTGTAGCCTTATGGACCTGTGTAGGAGACATGGTCTACTTTTCTTTTGTGAAACGGCATACGGGTAGCGAACTATGGTTGGCTATTTATGATATGGATTTACTGATGTCTTTAGTACGTTCGCATTACATGTGGATTATAGGAGTATTGGTTTTGCTGAGTGTCGCAATGTGCTGGGCAATTGGTACACTTGTCGATAAATATTATCAAAAGCCACGTTATGCGTTGTGGAACTACGGACGAGTCATATTACTGACTTGTGTGATTTTATTCTTTGCATTTCGGGGACATTTTGGATTTCGTTTCCGCCCTTTAGCAATCGCGGATGCTTACAAGGAAGGGAGTGTTGCTCAAGGTAATTTAAAATTAAATGGGGTATTTTGTATCTATAAGAGTTTGTCTAAAAAGTATGCTCCTTTGCCGCGTGGCGTTTCCGCCGAAGAATCCTTGCAACGTGCTAAACAATTGCTTACCTCTTCCGAAGAAGAATTCATGTCGGAAGAATATCCATTACTTCGCCTGCGGCGGAAATTTAACGTAAATGGCAAAGGATATAACTTGGTTATTTTGTTGTTAGAAAGTTGGCAATATCGTTATACAGATGCATTGGCCGGGACGCATTATGGGGCAACTCCATTTTTGGATGAACTTATTGGGGAAAGTGTCGTATTTGACCAATTTTATGCTTCTGGACAACGAAGTATTAATGGGGCGGGAACGGTGATGACGGGGGTCGCGCAGTTGGCGGGATTACCTTATTTTTCCCTTGGGTTGGAGGTATATCACTTTACAGGACTTGCCAAATTATTGACTCAAAGAGGTTACGACACTATTTTTGCGCAGCCTGCTCCATGGAATTCTGCCAAAGTTGGGCTGGTGGCACAATTGGCGGGATTTCAAGAAATTTATGGTCGTGAAGATATGTCTTCCCGCTTAAATTATACTCATGCGAATTTCATTTCAGACTACGATGCGTTACAATTTTTGGCAGAGAAATTAAAAGATAGAAAGCGCCCGTTTGTGGCCTTCTTTTTTTCCGCTGCCACACATCCTCCGTTTAGCAAAATACACCCGAATTTTGACCGTTTCCCCTGGGATGGTGAAGATAAAGGGTATCTCAATGCTCTTAATTATATGGACTGGTCTATTGGGCAATTTGTACAACAATTGAAGACGCAAGGGCAGTATGACAATACTATCTTCATTGTATTAGCGGACCATACGTTAGGGTGGGGGGAAGATGGTGACTTGTATACGCGGTTTCATATTCCGCTTTTCATTCATGCTCCAGGATTATTATCAGCCCGTCGTAGTGACCTAGTGGGTTCGCAGGTAGATATTTTGCCTACAATTATGGATCTTTTACAAGTGGATATCCCTTATGCGGCGATGGGCACTAGTTTATTTGACTCCACAGCGCAACGTTTTGGATTTTCTTCGCAAGATGGTCGGATTTTGGAGTGGTTGCGGCCGGAAGGGCAATTGGAGTATGTGGGTAATAAACGTATAGATGTGGGGGAGGCGGAGGTGCTCCCCGAAGGCGAAGAGCGCAACTTGTTGGCCTTAAACCGTTCCGTGTATGAGCTGCTACGAACTGACCGGTGGGCTCCTCAAGAATAATCTTTCTTCTGTTTGACACCCCCTGCCCAGAAACGCTATCCTATTATAAGGGATAACAAGTTTCCAGTATTGTTTGCTATTCCGCGAAAGAGAGAAAATTATGCATAAAATATTAGAGATTAGAGGAAT
>CADBYN010000021.1 GCA_902798835.1 Candidatus Avelusimicrobium bubulum
GACCACGCGGCCGGGTTTACCTATGCCTGCCAGCGCGACCTAAAATTAGGCGTGCAAGGCGACCGCAAGGAGGTAAAATAATGTCTACTGTGTTAGCTAAAAAACCCGGTATCTTGACCGATTTGCCGATGCATTATTGCCCCGGTTGCGGGCACGGCATTGTGCACCGCTTAGTGGGCGAAGTAATTGAAGAACTCAACATTACTGACCGCGTCATCGGCGTGGCCCCGGTGGGGTGCGCCGTATTTGCCGACTCGTACTTTGCGTGCGACTTTGTGCAAGGCGCGCACGGGCGCGGCCCGGCAATTGCCACCGGCGTCAAACGCTCTAAACCGCAAGCAATTGTGTTTTCTTATCAGGGAGATGGTGACCTGGCCTCCATCGGGATGGCGGAAATTGTACACGCCGCCGTGCGTAGCGAAAACATCACCGTCATCTTCATCAACAACGCCATTTACGGGATGACCGGCGGTCAAATGGCCCCGACTACATTGGTCGGCCAAGTGGCTACCACCGCCCCCAAAGGGCGCGACCCGAAACTGCAAGGCTGGCCGATTAATATGTGCGAAATGCTCTCGCAAATTACGGGAAGTAAATTTTTAGCGCGCGGCGCGGTAGATACACCGCAAAACGTGCTCAAAACCAAACAATATATCAAAAAAGCCTTTGAAAATCAGGTCAACAACGTCGGGTTTTCCATGGTGGAAGTGATTTCCCAATGCCCCACCAACTGGCACGCGGATGTGCAACAAGCGCTTGAGTTTGTGCGCACCAAAATGATCCCGCAATACCCGCTGGGTATCTTCAAAGACGAGGAGGCGAAATAATGTACCAAGGTATTCGTATTGCCGGATTTGGCGGCCAAGGGGTTATTTCCGCCGGAATTTTACTGGCGCAAGCAGGTGTGGAAAATAAACGCAACGCCAGCTGGCTGCCTTCTTACGGGCCTGAAATGCGCGGCGGCACGGCCAACTGCTCGGTCGTCGTTTCTGACGGCGAAGTATACACGCCCATCGTCTCGCGCCCGGACACCGTGATCGTAATGAACGAACCGTCACTCCCTAAGTTCGAGCCGATGCTAAAAGAGGGCGGGCTTTTAATTTTAAATAGTTCGCTTATTAACTCGCGCCCGACGCGCACGGACATCAAAACCGTATGCGTGCCCTGCAACGAAATTGCCGAAAAATTGGGCATGGCGCGTATTGCCAATTTGGTGGCGCTGGGAGCGTTTATTAAGCTGACAGGGGCGGTTACTTTAGAAGCCGTAGCCGACGCCATGAAGAAGGTTTACAAACGCGCTAAACCCGAAATGCTAGAACTCAACAAAAAAGCATTGCAAGCCGGTTTTGACGCCGTAAAGTAAGGTTTAACAATACAAAAATAGTTGCGGGATACGCAACTATTTTTGTATCATATATAGGTAATGCCGAGGTAGCTCAGTGGTAGAGCACTGGTCTGAAAAACCAGGTGTCGACAGTTCGATCCTGTCCCTCGGCATTCTTTTTCGTCTTAATTTTGTGTAATACTTTGTTGTTCACTCGGTCGGATACCTCTGCCCTCTGGGCAGCTTCGCACAGTATTCCTCCCTCGTTCACGCCGCGTCTTACGCAAAATTTCTTTGAAAAAGCGCGTTGTCTGGTTTTCTGTTCCTCGGCATTTCGCTTTTTATATCTTTTATTTCACCTGTATTAAGGCAAAGTGCAGGTATTCCGTTTCCGGCATACCGATTAAAATGGGGTGATCCTTGGCCTGGCCGCGCAGTTCCACCAGCACGGCGTTCGTGCCCGATTTACTTACACCCTGGCGGATAATATCCACAAACAGTTCGCGCGAAATATGGTGGCTACACGTAGAAAACGCCAAGTAGTTGCCGGGTTTCATCCCTTCTAGCGCCATTTTGACCAGTTTGACGTACAAGCCCACCGCTTGCGGAAGTGCTTTGCGGCTTTTTACAAATGCGGGCGGATCGAGTAAAATCATATCGGGCTGGTCGGGTAGTTCGCCTTTTTTCAAGGCAGAAAGCAAACGCTCGGCATCGTCGCGGTGAAAAACCACGTTGTCTTTCAATCCGTTGAGTTCTGCGTTTTTCTTGGCGTATTCTACCGCCGCGGCGGAAGAATCGCACCCCCACACTTGCGTAGCACCGGCAAGCGCGGCTGTAATGCCAAACGCACCGATATAAGAGTACAAGTCAAGCACCAGTTTATCTTTGAAATAGGGTTTTAAAAATTCGCGGTTTTCGCGCTGATCAAAATAAAAACCTGTCTTTTGTCCTCCGCGCAACGGCACTAAATATTTTACGCCGTTTTCTTCAATTTCCACCTCATCCGGGACTTCGCCCACAATTTCGGGCGTATTTGTTAAACCTTCCAGTGCACGAAATGCGCTGTCATTTTTATAATAAATTCCCGTCGGCTTGAAAATTTTTTGCAACGCTTTGGTAATTTGCGGTTTTAATTTTTCCATACCTGCGGTTAATACGTCCACTACCAGCGTGTCGCCGTAGCGGTCCACCACCAAGCCGGGCATATGGTCGGCCTCGCCGTAGCACATACGTCCGTATTTGCGTACGCCGATTTCTTTGCGATACGTGTACGCATTGTCCAAATTTTCAAACACAAAGTCTTCCGGCAATTCGCCCTCTCCTTTTTGCAGCAAGCGTACCGCAATTAAACTGTGCGGGTTGAAGTAGCCATGCCCTACTTGCTTGCCTTCGTGCGATAAAACGCGCACCAATGTGCCCGGCTCAATGGACGTATCCAAGCCGTCAATCTCGTTAGAGAAAATCCACCAGTGTCCGGCGTTTAAACGGCGTTCTTCCTTGGCTTTGAGTTTGATTTCAATCATTGTTTAAGTTCCTCAACTTCGCTAAAGGGAATTTTAGCCGCGCAGAGCGGACATTGTGCCGCAGAGAACGTCTGCATTGGGTAAGATAAGAGCGCGCGCAACGGTACGGTCAGCGGCAAGTATCCCATCGAGCGGTCCACGAGCACCCCCACGCCGATTACATCCCCCTGACAACGATTGACCATATCAATAGCGCGGTTGATTTTGCGCCCGGAAACAGCCACGTCGTCGACGATGAGCACATTTTCACCGGGCTTAATGGAAAAATTATGCTTGAGCACCATCTCGCCGTTTTCATCTTTGGAAGCAAAAATAGCACGCACGCCGCGCACGCGCGCGACTTCTTGTGCCAACACACTATCCGACGGCGTAAGTGCCAAAATCACATCGGCTTTTTTGGTAAATTTGTCCGACAACGCCCGCGCGATTTTCTGCGCCAAATTCGGGTGTTGCATCAGCAAAGACGTTTGAATATACGTCTGGCTATGAAAATCAGAAGGCATCACAAAGTGTCCTTCTAAAATTGCCCCATGCTCTTGCAAGAGGCAAAGCAAGTCTAAGTTATTTCGTGGCATGGTGTTCTCCTTGGATAAACGTTGTTGCTGCGCTAAAATCAGTACCGACGCCCTTTTCTTGGGCGGATTTAATGGTCTTGCCGGCTTTCTTGGCACGCAGCATTTCGAGCTTGGGTTTTGTCATCGAAGATGACACACGAAACGCAAGCGCCGGGTTACCCGATTCGTCGGTTAAATTTTCCGCCAGCACGCCGCTTTTGGACGTGTTGGTAAACATCGTGTAAATAGTTAAATCAAACAGTTCTTTGACCCAATCGGTCGTACCGCTCACAGAGGCGGAAATGGTGGGACCCACCGTATAAGCGTTGTGCACCGTCATATCGCCGTTCTTTAAATCTACCCAAGCGCCTAACTCATTGACTTCCACATCTTTGAGCACGCGCCCCACGCTAAAACTTCCCGCACGTTCCATACGATGCATCATGATAAAGGGCTGGAAAGTGACGTTAAGCGCTTCCTGCTCGGCGGCTAATTTTTCCATTTGGTGGATGACGCCGTTTTGCAAATGCACGTGTAGCGGGCCGGAAAGTTTCGGTGCGCCGGCTTGCAGGCCGGTCAAATCAAACTCGCCGCGGAATTTCTCGCCGGAAAGCACTTTGGATGAAAACGTGTCTGCCGATAAGGTACCGGCAAAATTGGGCATAAAGTTCGGCAAGCGATCGCGGAAATTACGCAGCCACGCCAACTCGCCGGTTACTTCCGGCACCGTTTCCCCGCCTTTGGTAAGCGGGACAATCACCGTCACAAAATCTTTTACCGTTTCAATAAAAGCCATCGGGTCAAAGGTTTTAAAGTACATATTGGTGCGGATGGTGCGGGTATCTTTCTTAAGATTATTGACCGTTATGTTCATCTTAAGCGGCACCCCGTTTAACTCGGTAGAGGCTATGTACGCATACAAATTCCCTTTGCGCCAGGAACCGCTAAGCTGCAACTTGTCAAACGTGGAGCGGTCCACCGTTACTTTGCCCTCCGTGGTACGCGCATACAAATCGGTAAAATCGTTTTTGGCTTGGAAATTGCCTGTTACATTATCGGCCTTAAACCCATAGAATAAACCGCTTACGTTTTGCGCTTTTAGGTTGAGCAGCGGCAGGTTAAAGCCGCCTTTGCCGTGCTTAAGGGTACCGCCGGCTGCCCCTTTACCGGTCAACTTATATTGCTTAAGTAGCGGCCAGAAATTTGATTTATCGGGCAAGGTAAAAAACTGCGTGGAAAAATCGAGCTGCATAGCAAAGGGATCTTGTGAAAAATCGGCATTTCCTGCGCCGCTCAACACAATATCTTCCGCCTGCACTTGCAACTTGGAAATTTCTAATTTATGATACTCGTCGCTAAATTGCCCCTGTGCGCTAATCGTAGCGGGCGGGGCAGAAAAAGATTTTTTATCTATCCCAAAGATGGACATATCCTTGGCATCAAACGAAGGCGTGTTTGCCTGCAACGTAAACGAAGGATCTGTTAGGCTATCCACGTCCAACTCTATTTCAATTGGGTTTTGAAACATATAGAGCTGCGTTTTGAGATCGCGCAAGGCAAATTGTGGCCAATTAAAATCTGCAAAATTAATTTTCCCGTTGGCTTTTATTTCCAGCTCGGAAATACGCTCCTGCCACTGGTTGCGCAGCACCATGTCCATTTCAAAGTCGGAAAGCTCATTAAGACGCAGATTTTCGAAGTGCGCATTAAGTCCGTAAATAGCATGCGAAGAATTAGTTTCCAAATTTTTAAAACTAAGCACGCCGTTTTTTACGCTCCAGTCTTCAATAACTATTTCAAATTTTTTGCCGGAGTTATTGGTATAGGTGGGTTTTTCTTTATCGGAAAGCCGAATCCCGGAGCTATTGTATACGCCTTCTTTGGTGCGCACCAAATTAAACCGCGGAGCATTAAGAGTAACTTCGTGCACCACAAGCTTCTTTTCCAACAGCGGCAAAATATCAAAGGCCAGCGTGACCGAATCGGCCGCCACGAGGGGTCTGCCGGGCTCCCCCACCGTATCGAGGATGTAAAAACCTTTTAGCTCTATCACGTTTAAAAACTTCATGTTTATAGAAGAAATTTTTACCGGGCGATTGAGTTGTTTTTGTAACTGCAAAGTGATACGTTCGCTCAGCTGCTGCGCGTTAAACATCCGCAAAAACAAAATCCATACGATACAAAAAGCCAACAGCACAAACATTGCCGCAAACAACAAAAGCCGGCACACCGTGTGTGCACTAACTTTGGTGTAACGCTTGGCTTTGCTGAGCAGCAAGCGTGTTTTAGCACGTTTGCGAGTGAAGGCTTTTTTCATGTAAATAGTTCCTTAGACTTCTCTAGTATATAGTTTACTATAATTCGGGCACCCGTGCCCGTTTGCTGGATGACTTGCCGTACCGAGCCGTACAAATCCACCGCTTGCGGAAATAAAATCTTGAGCACGATTGCCAGCACAAGCATATTGGCCAGCACAATACTCACACAAGAAAAGAACTTCCCGCCCGCCAGTTTTAAATCGGGCTGGTCGGCTTCCCAAAGAGTATGAAATGTTTGGATAAAGTGAAACGCCATAAAAAAACCGATGGAAAAAAGTACAAGTTGGCGGTATGGAGTTAAATCCGCAAAGAAATTAAGCAGCAGATAAAGCATCGCTACCAACACTACATAGCCCGGCACAAAATACGGCGCGAGCACCACAAATGTGTTGGTGCGGCTCATTTTCACGTAGCCGCTTTCTTTACCGATGTGAACATCTTTGATGCGAATACCGCACAAGATAGCCGCTACGGCGTGGGTTATCTCGTGAATAAACACATACATACGCGAAAAATTATAATACCGGTAGTGTATTGCTGCGTAGACGGCAACGCCCAGTATAAAACTAATGGCGGCGCTCAAATGCTCCAGCACCCCCAGCAAAATGCGTCCGTCTTCCATAACCACTAAAAGCGTAATGGGCAGCAAAATAAGCGCCAGTAAAAATTTGAAAAATTTTGCCATTAAAATTTCTCCATCCATGCCGGAGTGTTGTATTGCGTAACGGCTAATTGTTTTGCCATAGCAAGTGTTGGCGTGGTAAGCGGCCCAATTTTTAAATTTACATCCAAAAAACTACGTACGGCGTTAATAATTGCCTGTTTGTAGGCTGGGTTCTGCCGGGCATTTGGCGCTTGCAAAGAGCCTTGATAGAGCACCGTTTGCCCAAAACGCCGGATTGCACCGCCGAGCATTTTTTGTCCGTTGGCTTGCATTAAATCGTTCTCTACCGGATTAGTAAAACACGCGCTGGCCTGCTGATGCTGACTGGGTGCGTACGCGCTGGCAGGTAGTTTTTTATCAAATAACTGCGCCGAGAGTCCGCTTAACGTAAGTGCCGCCTGAATAGCGCCGTGTAAATTTTTATAAATTTCCGTGGGTTTATCTGTCGAAGAAAAAATCAGCGAAAACGTCAAATCGTCTATATGATACACGACCCCGCCCCCGGTGGGCCGGCGGCAGATTTCCCCCGCAAAATGTTGCGCCTGCACCTGCGCGCGCACTTCACGCACAAATTGCGCATAGCCAAACGTAAGTGCCGGGCCAGGCGTCCAATTATAAAAACGTAGCGTTACTTTTCCCGCACGTTCGCGCACGAGCGTTTCATCCAGCGCCATGTGCTGGTAAACGTTTAACGGGGGAGTAGTCGCAAGAATATTCATATACAAATAAAGGCCTGCTTTGTGGCAGGCCTTTTAAATTTACCACCTTAGGTTGGGGTTGCGTGCCGCCGATACTTCGTCAATGCGCTTAACGGGTTGATCGTGCGGAGCCTCTTTTACTATCTGCGGATCCGTTTGGATCTCGTCGTAGATTTGCTCCATAGCGGCCACAAAGGCGTCTAGCATATCTTTATTTTCCGTCTCGGTCGGCTCGACCATGAGGGCCTCGGGCACGATGAGCGGGAAATAAATTGTCGGTGCGTAAAAACCGTAATCCAACAGGCGTTTGGCGATGTCGCTGGTATGTACGCCGGTCGCATGTGGATCGGGCGGCGTTAAAACGCACTCGTGCATGCAGTTGCGGTCAAAAAACGCATTGAATTTACCTTTCAAACACGCACGCACGTAGTTGGCATTTAAAATAGCATTTTCGGCAATTTCTTTGAGCGTTTGCGCGTCGAATTGGCGCAAATAACAATACCCGCGGATAACCACCGCCATATTTCCGTAAAACGCTTTCATGCGGTTGGTGCTTTCCGGGCGATTGTCCGCTAGTGTATATTTACCGTTCACGCACGAGACAATCGGATGCGGCAAGAAGGGAGACACGTGCTTGGCCGCTCCCACAGGACCCGAGCCCGGGCCACCGCCGCCGTGCGGAGCGGCAAACGTTTTATGCAAGTTAAGGTGCATAATATCCACGCCAAAATCAGCCGGCTTAGCTAGGCCAATAAGCGCATTAAAATTGGCGCCGTCCATATAAAGTAATGCGCCTACGCTATGCACCATCTCGGCAATTTCTTTAATTTCCGGCTCAAAAAGCCCGACGGTATTAGGCACGGTCAGCATGACCACCGCGGTCTTTTCGCAAAGTGCGGCCTTAAGAGCGACTTTATCTACACAACCATTGGACGCGGACTTAATGTTGACGACTGTATATCCCGCCATATTAGCCGTAGCGGGGTTCGTGCCGTGGGCAGTGTCGGGCACGATGACTTCGGTGCGATTTTGCCCGTTGTGTGCGTCATGATACGCACGCGCGGTTAAAATACCGGTGAGTTCTCCGTGAGCACCTGCTGCCGGTTGCAACGTAAACGCCGCCAGCCCGGTTACCTCTTTTAAAAGTTCTTGCAAATTGTACGCCAGTTCGAGCGTGCCTTGCACGGCACTTTCCGGCGCGAACGGGTGCGCAGCAGCAAAATTCGGCAGTACGCTCAATGTGTCATACGCTTTAGGATTGTACTTCATCGTGCACGAGCCTAGCGGATAGAACTGCGCGTCGAGCGAATAGTTTTGCTGCGAAAGTTTTGTGAAGTGCCGCACGGTATCAAATTCGCTAAGCTCGGGCAAGCGCGGTGTGTCTTTGCGAAGCAAATTGCCGGGCAAATAATCCGCCGCGTGTTTTTGCGTTTTTTCAAAACGTACACCGCGCCGGCCCGGGCGGGATTTTTCGATTGAAAGTTCTTGTTTCAAAATTTCTTTCATATTAAATCCCCCTCAAGGCATCTGCGTATGCCTGCAAATCTTTTTCGGTACGCATTTCAGTAGCGCACACCAGCAAACAGTTTTTCATCTGCGGGCAAAGTTGGCCTAAATCATATCCGGCCGCAATATTTTTATCGGCCAGTTTTTCAATAACTTGTTTTGCGGGAACAGAACACGTTACCACAAACTCGTTGAAAAACGGCATTTTTGTGTTCACGCTAAACCCTTTTACGCCGTTGATTTTTTCGGCGAGTTGATGGGCGCGTTCCAAGTTAAGCTGCGCTACTTCTTTGAGTCCTTGCGGCCCCAAAAGCGTCAGATAAATCACCGCGTTAAGCGCACACAATGCTTCGTTAGAGCAAATGTTGGAAGATGCTTTTTCGCGGCGGATGTGTTGTTCGCGCGCTTGGAGCGTAAGCACAAAGGCGCGGCGTCCGTCTTTATCTTTGGCAATTCCTACCATGCGCCCGGGCAATTGACGAACGTACGCTTTTTTGGCGGTCATAATTCCTAAACCCGGCCCGCCAAAACTAACAGGGTTGCCTAGCGGTTGGCCTTCGCACACGGCAAAGTCGGCATCATATTCGCCGGGGGTTTGCACCACGCCCAACGAAATCGGGTTGACCACGCTTACCAAAAGCGCGCCCGCGTTATGCACGACCGCGGAAATAGCTTGCGCGTCTTCTAAACTGCCTACAAAGTTAGGCGTTTGCAAAATAAAACACGCGGTCTTATCGGACAATTGTTTTTTAAGCGCGTTCAAATCTAACGTGCCTTCGTGCGTGGCTTGGGCCTCTGCAATCGAAACTCCGGCGTGGCGTGTGTACGTTTTTAACACTTCTTTGTAGTGCGGATGAAGAAGTTGTGAAATCACAATTTCGCTGCGCCCGGTAATGCGGCAAGCCGCCAGCGCGGCCTCGGTCATGGCGGTTGCACCGTCGTAGTGAGAGGCCGTAGCCACGTCCATGTTTAAAAGAGCGCACATACAACTTTGAAATTCGTAAATCGTTTGCAACGTACCTTGGCTGGCCTCGGCCTGGTAGGGCGTGTACGCGGTTAAGAATTCTCCGCGCGAAGAGAGTGCCGGCACGGCTGCCGGAATAAAATGCTCATACATCCCCGCCCCGATGAAATTTTTAAGCGGTTTGTTTTTGGCCGCCAGTTCATGCACATGCGCGGTGAGTTCAGCCTCGGTTAATGCACGCGGCAAATCCAGCGCCGGGTATAAAAACTGAGACGGGATTTGGGCCAAGAGTTCTTTAATATCTTTGGCGCCGATTTTAGCCAGCATAGCTTGCCGGTCTTCTTTTGTGTTTGCAATAAACATAACTGTCCTATATAAAAATCTCCCCGCCGTAGCGGGGATAAATGATTATTTGCCGATAGAGGCGTTGTAGGCGGCAAAATCCAACAGCGCGTTAAACTCGTTCGGGTCCGCCATTTTGATTTTGAAAAGCCAGCCCCCGGCGTGCGGCTCGCGGTTGACGAGTGCCGGGTCTGCGTTTAGAGCTTCGTTAACGGCTACAATTTCGCCGGAAACGGGAGCATAAATTTCGCTAGCGGATTTCACAGATTCAATCACGCAGCAATTTTCGCCGGCTTTGACTTGGCGGCCCACTTTAGGCAGATCCACAAACACAATGTCGCTAATCTCTTCTTGCGCGTGGTTGGAAATACCCACTACGGCATTTTCACCTTCTACAAAAGCCCACTCGTGGGTCTTTAAAAAACGGCAATTTTCCTCGTTATACATGTTTACTCCTTACACTCTATTTTTATAAAACGGCGTTTTAACAACTTCGGCCGGCACTTTGCGCCCATGGATTTCAATTTCCACTTCCGCGCCGACGGGGATTGTGCTGCTGGCATAACCTACAGCAATCCCTTTGAATAAAGGCGAGAACGTTCCGCTAGTTAGCGTGCCTGTTTCTACGCCTTGATAAAAAACTTTACACCCTTCGCGCGGCACACCGGGATTTTTAAGTTTGAACGCGCGCAGCTTGGTGGCAAAGCCCGCGGCTTTTTTGGCTTCCAACGCGGCCTTGCCGATGAAATTTTCTTTGGTGAGTTTGACGACCCAACCGCAGTTGGCTTCGTACGGGGTTTTAGTTTGATTGGCATCTGCCCCGTTTAAGAGGTACCCCGCTTCCAAGCGCAGCACGTCGCGCGCGCCGAGGCCGCACGGCTTGACGCCCAGTTTAAGTAGTGCGTTCCACAACGCTTCAATTTGCGCGTTGGGCAGCATAATTTCCACGCCGTCTTCGCCGGTGTATCCGGTGCGGGTGACGTATCCATTGGCACCAAACAGTTCAATTTCTTTGATGTGAAAGCGCGGCAAATCGATGACACCGGGCAAGATTTTGTCCGCAATTCCCACGGCGGTGGGACCTTGCAAAGCAATCATACTCCACTTTGCGCTTTCGTTGGTAACGCTGACTTTAAAAGCGCTGGCTTGTTTTTGGAACCACGCAAAATCTTCATCCACGCACGCAGCGTTAACGACCACTAAAAATTCTTCCAGATTTAGGCAAAACGCGATAGCGTCGTCGATAATGGTGCCTTGTTCGGTTAAAATGTGAAAATAGGTGCCTTCGCTCGCACCGCTTTTAATGATGTTGCAGCTGACATATTGCAAAAAGTGCAACGCCTCTTTACCCACTACGCGCAACTGCCCCATGTGGGAAACGTCAAACATTCCGCACGCCTCGCGCACGGCTTTATGTTCGGCAATGATACTATCAAACTGGACGGGCAAGAGCCATCCGTGGAAATCTACCATTTTACCGCCGGCTTTTTCGCACGCGGCGCAAAGGGCGGTTTTTTTGAGTTCGTGTGTCATAATTTTATTGTATAAAATATGCACGCGAAAAGGGGGCAATTAAATGCCCCCATGTTGCCAAAGTGATTTTATGCGCAATTTAATAACCTAATGCCTCGCAGATAGTGGCACCTAAAGAGGTTATCGGATTACACTCTATTGCCCGAGAGCCGTCATTACTGGTAGGATAATCGCCCCAAAGCCAATATTCTAGCTCTGTGTCCCAAGAAAAAGGAGTAGGACAGGTTCCCTTACAACGGTTGGCTATTATTCCCGCGCCATCTTCTAATGAATAAGCAAAATACTTCGTAACATATACTGGGGTCCCTTCCACATTCTGCCAAGTCCCCCCTGTAAGATCTATAGCCCACTCAGCCGGAGAAACAGAACAGATTCCATTAGTCCCATTTTGCAAATGACATAACTCCACGTTATTAACAATAGTTCGTATATTGGCAAGGGCTTCGGCGGCGTGGGATTTTTCCACAGCTTTTTGGTATTGCGGAAGCGCAATCGCCGCTAAAATACCGATAATCAGCACTACTACCAAAACTTCAATTAGCGTAAAACCTTTTATATTCTCACTACAACAACTCTTTTTCATAATCAGGCACCCCCCCATTTATACAAAACTACTTTCGCGTATAACCCAGTATAAGAAAAAAAAAAAACAAATCAAGCGGTTTCTTTTTTGATAACAAATAAAACGGCCTCCTTTTCAAACTGCTATAATGTATTTATGGCAGATACACAAACTGTGATTAGTGATGTAAAACTATTTTTGGAACGTCTTAAAAAAGATCTCCCCGAAGTGTTTGGCACGGCTACCAAAGCCGCCAAAGAGGGAGAGCCCGCCGCGCCCGAAGCGCACGATAATAAGGTGCTTTACAACGGGGATTTATTCCCGGCGCAAATGTACGTGACGCCGGACCAGGAGCCGGGCGTTGCGTTTGACGGAAAAATTTTCCACGTGTATATGCAAACTGCGCAAGATAATCCCTCCGCCCTAGTGACCGACTGGCTGCGCAACAACGCCAAAGAAACACTCACGCAAAAAACCACCGAGTGGGCGCAAAAAATGGGTGTGGAATTTAACCAGATTTTTATTAAAGACCAGCGCACGTTATGGGCCAGTTGCTCGGGCAAGAAAAACATCAATTTTTCGTACCGTATTGTCAAAATGCCACAGGCCGTGCAGGATTATTTAGTCATCCACGAACTGAGCCATCTACGGTTTATGAATCACGGAGCTGAATATTGGGCGCTGGTAGCACAATTCTGCCCCGATTATAAACTGCACCGCCGTTGGCTAAACGAAAACAAAGATGCCATCTTTGCCGATGTGGAACTAACGTATCAAGCCCCGCAGGGAACAACCGCAACTGCACCTCAAGAAAACACTTCTGCCAATTGAAAAACTCCCCGGCATAACCGGGGAGTTTAACTATAAAATAAATTGCTTATTGCGCCGGGTTTTCTATTAACGGCGGCTCTTCCCCGCCATCTAACGGGGGCTGATCTCCGCCTTTTCCGTCACGGTGGAAAAGTTTGTTAAGGCGTTCCTTGTTATTTTTCCAACTGTATTTTAGCCCTTGTATCAAGCTCGAATCGGCCAACATCTTGGGAGTCAAAGCCACGCTGCCCGCCATGGCTAAGCTAACAAGTACGTTATCCAGCCCTTCAATGTTACTCGCCAGGCGCAACAACGGGGCCCCCATGGCCGCCAGGGGCATCGTCAAGTTAATTCCCAGGGCTACTTCCCGTTTGTATTGGGGATGTAATTTAATAATGTAGTCATACATTTGGGCAAAGAAATTGCTGATCCCGAAACAACTAATGATCGCCCCGGTCACCAAGGCCGTCATATTTCCATGCGACATAGCCATCATCAAAGGGCCCAATATAGCCGTTGCGGAAGATACCGCATACATGCTTCCCCCGCTCATACGTTGGCTTAAAAAGTTCCCAAATACACGCCAGGTAAACATAAACCCATAAAGTAACAATCCCACGATACCGGTAGCGGCCGTGGCACTTCCTACCAGCTCGCGCATGGCAAAAGCAAAGTTGTTGGAAAAGCCCAATTCGCCTATCGTAGCCAATGTCATAGCGGTTAATGCAGGGGGCAACCCGGCTTTGAGCATTACATCTTTAAACTTAACGTTCCTGTGCCCCAATTCGTCAAACGTCTTTTGGAAAGCATCCCGCACCGCTTTGGCTTCCTCAGCACTGCGGCCCTTTTCAAGCAAAGACTTTTCTACCGTATCTAAGAACTCCGCCTCATAGCGAAGGGCTAACCCTTTGGGTGCTTTTTTAGTTTTGCGCGCTTCCACAGGAACTAACGCATCAATTGAGCTCTTTACCGACTTGGCAATTTCTTTCACTTCAGTATCTTCCGGTTTGATTTCTTTGGGATCCATTTTTGCTATCTGCGGAAGCACTTTGCCTTGCAAATCTTTGAAATTATTATGCAGCATCGTTATATCTAACGGGAAGGAATTTTTAAACGGGGTTTTGTACACCTTATATAACGTATACAAACTAAACAAACTATACGGCACATAGCTGGCCGAGAAGTCCAACCCTAAGTCTAAGCCAAACGCCTTGCCTGTTAAGTTAGCCAACCAAGGAAATGCCAAAAATAGCATCGTTCCCAAATTTTTATACATGGCTGCCTTTTGCAGATGTAATACATCTATTAACGAACGCTCACTCTTCTTTGTAAATACTTCCCTGACGCGTTTTAAAATGTGTTTTCTGTTGTATACTACTTCTACTTTTTGGCCTGTTTCCTTATTTACCAGCGATTTACCTTCCCGTACGATGCCACGGTTGGCAAGGATCAAAAGCCCTTGCAAATACCGGGTAACGCTTACCCCTAACGCCATCAATGTACTGGAGGTCAAGAAAGCCGCCAATTGAGGCCCGCTAAATGTTCCCTCTATATGTCCGTACAAACCGCTGGCCATGGCCCCTAACGCGGACGCCGCAAGCGCTCCCACCCCCAAACGATATACTTTAGCTTCTCCGTAACGCTCCAAAAACGGGTTAACAAATATCATCGCAGCCGTAAGCCCGTTGTTAATACCCATCATGGTATAAGTGGCCTCTGTCTCGCCCCAGTTACTATATTCTTTGAGCACCGGGCCCATGGTTTTGCCTAAGCCGATTTGCAAACCAGGTACTAAGTAAGTCAGCGGCGGCATTTTATCTTTGGTGGACAAAACACTTACTGAGAACTCCGTCTGAGGATTCATAGCAAAAATTTTAGTCCAGTATTTGCTTTCTTCTTTAGGCAGACGAACAAAGCAATTTACCAGGGGCGTCATTATATCTCCTTGAGCATTGCGGAAATATAATTTGTTCCCGTGGAAAACAATTTGCCCATTTTCTACGTCTTTTATACCCCGCAACAAGGCCATGTCTACTTCGGCAACGACGGCGGTTTTCTTTAACGCTATATCATACACGGGCAAGGTAATTGTCTTGCCGGGGGATGTTGTCCGCTGGACTTTAATACGTAGCGGACGGGATAAACCTAATTTCCCCGCTCCTTGGGCCAATAGACCAAATTCCCCTTTACTCGTTGAAAGGACAAAGTAGAAATGATCCGGCCGCTGACCTTTGAGGTTTAGGTTGCGCAGCTCAAAAACGCCCTTGGAATCTAATACCAGCCGATTGTATTTGGGAGAAAAATGTTTAAGTTTGGCGCTGAGGGTTAAGTTTACATTGTGCAAAATATTTTCTGCCCCGTCGGAATTCTCGACCGTCAGCTTAAAGCCATCCATCCCGACCATTACCCTTATATCATTGTCTACAACCGAAACGTCTTCCCCGTCCCGCATAATCTCCGGCACGGATCCTTCTTCATAAATAGGTTGGGTGGTTTTATCATGCAATCCAGGCTCTTCATAAGGGGCTTCTTTTTTGGACTTTTTGGAAAATTTGTTGCGTAGCCAAGATATTCCCCGTTTGCCGGAGTCTAGTATCGCAAAGAACGGAATCCCGCCGTATACAATTCCGCTGCGAGAAGAAGTCGATGGATTTTCCTTAGCAGCCGTTGTTTGAGATACCGGCGCCGCTTGAGCGGAATTGCTCAACGTTGTTACCGATTCTTGACGCACTGGTTCTGTTTTCGGTGCAAGATCTTGCGATGCGGCTACTCCTTTCCCATTTTCCAGGGTCGAAGTTACTTCCGTTTCTGCCTGGGTAGCGCTCCCGGATGTAGATAGTCCTTGCGCCATTTTAGGAGCAGGGATCTCTTCTCTGATTTGCACGCGGGGCTCTATTCCTTGCGAAGGGACGCTCTCTTTTTGGGCGCGGCCCAACTCCATCCATCTTTCCGTAGCTCTCAAAGAAGGATCGGCATGTAATCGGTTTGGCTCAAAATCGACTTCTAAAAGAGAAGCGATTTGCGAATTAACCGCAGGAGCTACGCACCCTTCCAAAGAGGCCGGAACCTCCACGGGCACTTCATGGACTTTAATGTACTGGGCCATCCCAGCCAAAACGGGGTTTTGCCCGTTTTCGGCAAGTAAGGCGCCCATCTCGTCGTAAGCTTCTACGCGCAGCAAACCACGCGCCGTAATAAGCAAGGCCGTGTCTTCAAAACTGGTTCCTTTGGCTTGTTCGTAAAAATTTAATAATTCTGCGGCTTGTTCGCGTGTGACTACCAAACTTAAGGCGGATCCATCCGATAATACGCCTT
>CADBYN010000022.1 GCA_902798835.1 Candidatus Avelusimicrobium bubulum
AAGCAAATGGGCCCTCCCTCAACCGAACCGGACGTGCCCGTATTACAATGAAGGATACCGGGAACGAAATTGGAATGCAAGGCGCAAAAGATTTGGTGGATGATCTGGAAAAAGATGGATTGTCCTTGGAAAAACTCCAGGAGAAGCAAGCCCAATTACTCGCCGAACACGAACGCTTAGATGCCGAGCAGGTATCCCTTGCTTTTAATGCGGATTTGGGAAAAAGTGTAGTGTTTGCTCCTATTGAAAATGGGAAAAAGGGTGGTTTCACGGTAACAATCATTAAGACAGAATATGAGGGTAGCGAGGAAGTTTTTGGGGTAATTGCCACCCATGTATTACCCAGTGACACTCTCTATGCGGCTAGCAGTTTGCAACGCTCGTTCCATGTACAGGTTCCAAAAGCAGATGGAACATATATTACCATCCCGGCAGAGGTAGTTCAAATCTCTCCCCAAAGCATGCTTGATATTAGCTTAGTGAAATTTCCAAAAGAAGCAGAGGAGTTACTTTCCCCACTGGAATTAGCAGATACTCCCGCAGCAATTAACGAGATCTTACTTTCCTACGGTTTTGCCGATACTGCACCTAGCCGTTTTAGAAGGACTGTTACAAACAACTCTTTTATGGGCCCACGCACGGATATGTCCTTGACAGGTTTACGTTATGGATATTGCGGGTCTCCGCTATTAGATGCGCTGGGTAAAGTAAAAGCTATTCATACTGGAACCAAAGAAGGGAAAAATGGGGAGCTCGTTAGTTATGGCACTCACGTAACTCATATTAGAACCTTAATAGACGCCTATCACAACAATGGGGTTAAAGACTATGAGTTAACCGTCAATGAACATGCGATTGGCAAATTAGCGGCGGATGAATATATCTCTAGCATATACTTATATGATGCTAGTGGCAAACGTATTTTGACGAAAAATTTTGAAGATAAATTTTCGGAATCCTTTGTTGTAAAAGCATTAGAAGAACATCCCGATGCTGCTTATCTGCAATTTACCACACGCAAAGCATTATGGGTAGATGAAGGAAATTATCCGATTTTAAAAGAAAACCGTACCCGCAGTGATAAAACCAAAGAACAACACTGGTACAATATAGAAACACAACAAATAGAACTCCAACGCCCCAGCGTGGTAAAGAATTAACTTAAAAATCCCCGGGACACTCCCCGGGGATTATTTTGGGTATCTGTTCCGGCTTGGCTCACGTCCGCCGGGATTTACACCAACCGCGGCACCGGTGCGTTGTTTCAACCACGCTCACTACCCCTTCGCCCGCCACACCTTGGCCCCTGCCAGGCGCAGGGTTTTTACAGGGCAAAAAAACTCCGCCCGGTGGGGCGGAGTTGGGAACTTACTGAGGATATTATTTCATTTTGTATTTGAAGATTAACGCTTTGGTTTGCTCGGGTGTGAGCGTCTTTAACAAGTCCAGCGCTTTTTCATCCAAGGAAGGTTTCTTTTTGGCCCCGTGTTGCAACTCATAGACCATCGCGGCGTTATTCGGGTCGGCCATGGCAATTTCAGCGGCCCGTTTTTCTACCCGGGTTTGCTCTTTAATGTAGCGTATAGAGGCTTCCAAACGCACGATATGAATATCTTTTTCATCTTGCGGATTTAATAAACCTCTGCGGTCCAGCACCATCATTTTTTGGGCATATTCAGCCATCGCATGCCACGTAGCAATATAATTGCCTTCGCCCAGTTTAGATACGCGGATCAATTCTTTGGTGTTTTTATCATAATCGGCACCGGTCATACGCACGGCACGGATTTTGAAGAAGGTAAACATATCTTGGTACAACTGAGCAATTTTCGGATCAATGCTGACTAATTGGTTGTACGTTTCGTGATCTACTAACATAAGCAAGAACGGGTTTTTGGTATCAATGGCATTGACCAACCCCACCACGGATAAACGCGCCATAGAATCAAACGAATGTCCGCGCGAGGATGTAGCCAAGTGATCCACAATAGCGTCGCTGGCTTGATCCAAACTGGAACTGATATCCCCGATATAGGCTTCAAAATTAGCACGTACCGGTTTGGTCATTTGGTTGATCCCGCGGCAGGCCATTTTCAACCGGTTAAACCAAGTTAAATCGCGATAGGTAATTTTAAGACCGGTTTTCCAGTTAACGTCGCGCACAAAGGCCAGTAGCATTTCTTGCAAGTCTTCAAAGTCTACGTTATCAATATCTTCGTCGCTCATTTCGGCGGCTTTTTGGGTCAGTAAAGTTTTATTGGTGACTTGCGGATCATTACGGCCCAATAAAATGTTAATAAGTTCTTGGGAGGCTTCTACCGTATTGATACCGGAAGTAGCGGGGTTTTCGGTAGGGGCCGGATTCTCTTCGTTAGCAGCAGGATCTTCTTCGGTAGGGGCAGCAGCGGGGTCGTCATCATCCGGATTGGAGGCCGTAGCACCGGTGGGCGGGTCATCCGGCAATTTATCTAATACGGCTACTAGATGTTCTTCGCCGGAACAATCGGTGGCGCCCCAAATAATTTGGCCGCTGCTTTCTTCTACATAAAAATTCGTAGCGGCACTAATAGGCATAGTCAAACAGCATACGCCTATAATTAGTACGATTAGTTTCTTCATACACACCTCACAATTAAGTTCACTTACAAATTTATTGTAACTAACTTAACGACAAGCGTGAATAGGCCTTTGGACCCACGTGCAGGTAGAAAAAAGACCTAGGTTTTATTTGAGTTGCAGGGCCAAATCGTTCAGGTCGGCAATTTGAACCAAGGACAGGGAAGTTAACTTGCTCTTTTCCTCGCGCGTAACCGGCGCGCAAAATGCTTTTTTAAACCCAAGGCGCTGCGCTTCTTCCAACCGTCTGTCGATCAGCGGCACCTTGGCGGCTTGGCCTAAAATACCCACTTCGGCCATAAAGACGTGGTCAAAGGGAATCGCAATATCTTTGCACGATGAAATTACTGCCGCGCAAATAGCCAGGTCTAGCGCGGGATCTTTGAGTTTTACCCCTCCCGCGATGCTCACATAAATATCTTTGTTATCCAGCGGCAGGCCGATGTGTTTTTCCAGCGCGGCAAAGAGCACCAAACAACGATTTAAATCCACCCCGGTTGCCACACGGCGCGGATAGGGATAATGGGTAGGCGAAACAAGCGCTTGAATTTCGCTAAGCAGCGGGCGCGAGCCTTCCAGCGCCAGCGAATACGCACGGCCTTTAAGCGCTCTGTCGCGCGAGGTTTGGCTAAAATATTCGCTGGGGTTATCCACCGATTCCAAACCATGGCCCGTCATTTTGAAAAGCCCGATTTCCCCCGTCGAGCCAAAGCGGTTTTTGTGCGGGCGCAAGAGGCGCAAGACGTTGTCTTTTTCCGTATCAAAATAAAGCACACAATCTACCATGTGCTCCAAAATTTTAGGGCCTGCCAGTTCGCCGTCCTTGGTCACGTGGCCCAGCACAAAGGTAATAATACCTTTCGGCTTGCACAGGCGCACCAGTTCACTGGTACACTCGCGCACTTGGGCCACCGTTCCGGCTGAGGAAGTAAACTGCGGGTGATAGACCGTTTGGATAGAATCTAAAATCAGCACGTCGGGGTTGACGTTTTCTACCGACTCCACAATCTTTTGGATATCGGTTTCACAATGCAGAAAAATGTTGTCGCTTTTTACGCCTAAACGCTCGGCGCGCCCGGCAATTTGATTGACACTTTCCTCGCCGGAAATATAGAGCACTTTTTTATCTTGCGCCAGCTGCGCCGCCACCTGCAGCATGAGCGTACTTTTACCAATGCCCGGTGCTCCGGCCAACAGCGTCAGTTGCCCTTTGACAAGCCCCCCGCCCAGCAAACGGTCAAATTCGCTAATGTGAGTGGCTATGCGTTCTTCGTGCACAGATTTGCTTTGCGAAAGCTTGACTACTTCGCTGGAAAACTGCGTAAAACTACGTGTGCGGTTGGTGGGCTGTTTGGTTTCTTGGGCTTTGACTTCTTCGACCAAGCTATTCCACTCCCCACAGTCCGGGCACTTGCCCGCCCACTTGGGAGCTTCATAACCACACTTTTGACACACGAAGACCGTTTTAAATTTCATTATTTCGTTCCTGCCACGGCGGCTAACCCAAAGAACGAGGATATATCCTGGTCGTTGAAAGCCACGTTGGCGCGGATAGCAAAGTTGTTGGTTTCCAGCGCGTCGCGTGCCCAGGCACCCACGCTAAAGTATTTATTAAAGCGGAAGTCCACCCCGTAACTAACGTTGGGTTTATCGAAATGACGTCCGTTAATGGTGCGGTCGCGTCCCCAATCGGTAAATTCGCCGGTGAAGGTAAAGCGATCCAAAAATTCTTGATCGTGGAACGGACGCAGTTCAAGCGCTACCCCGCCTGCCCCGCGGATCATACCGGCTGAGAACTTGGCCCACTTATTATATAATCCCAAGCGCACATCCAACTTGTTTTTCTCCAAGTAATCTCGCTTATCGGGGGTGTTATCTTCGTTGCCAAGGTTAGCCATCCCTACGTGATAGAACGTGTATCCGCTGGGCGTGTAAATATCGACGCCTAAATCGCTGGTAGAAAGTTTCGGGTCGGGCATGTAGAAGAAATCATAATCCCAATACACTTGGAATTTGCCCATTTTGCCCACTACCGTTTTAACTTCGGCCATGGTGCTGCGCAAGTCGGCCACCGTTTCTTTGACTTCGGTTTTCATGTCGGGGTCTTTGACTAAACTGCCAATCACGCCTTCGCCATTATCAATACTGGTTAACAGCGCGGCTAACTTCTCGGTAGCGGCATCTAAATTCTGTACCGAGCTAGTCAAATACGGGCGCATGGCTGCAATCATTTGATTGAGATTGGTGGAGAGCTGGCGCAATTCGTTCATGGTTTGGTTAAGCTGGGCACCCATCATTCCGTTATTGCTCACGCTATCTACAAATTCTTTAACACTACTCATGGTCTGGGTGATCATTACATCCATGGGAATATCGTTAACCCCGTCGATATAGGCATCCGGCTGGAAGGTGGGCGCGCCGGGAAGACCTTGAATCACCTTGAGGTATTTACTGCCGATAATCCCCGTCATCACTACGCTAAATTGCGCACCTTCGCGGATTTTCACGCCGTCTTGAATTTCGGCTACGACAATGACATCTTCGCCCTCGATTTTAATCTTTTTGACTTTACCGACTTCCACCCCGGCCAATTTGACGGGGGCCTTAATCGGCAAGCCGGACACGTCGGCAAATTTGATGTTCAAATTGTACGTGCGCGTGACGGAAAACCCGCCTAAAAAGTAAAGTGAGAACCCAAATAAGACGAGTCCTAATATAGTAAATATCCCTAATTTTGTTTCTGATTTCATAGTTCTTCTATTCCTTCATAAGTTTCATTTGAATCGGCCCATGGCTCGATCCGGTTACAAACTGTTTTACGTACGGGTTATCCGTCTTACGGAAATCTTCCGGCGTACCGTAGAGTAAAATATTTCCTTCATACAAAAAAGCGATATAGTCCGCAATTTTAAACGCGGAGTGCATATCATGCGTGATGACGATAGACGTAACCCCCAACTTGGCTTTGAGGTCAATAATTAAGTCGCTGATGATGTCGGACATAATCGGGTCCAACCCGGTAGTAGGTTCGTCGTACAAAATCACTTCCGGCTCTACCGCCAGTACGCGCGCGAGTGACACACGTTTCTTCATCCCGCCGGAAAGTTCGCTAGGGTTTAATTTTGCTACATCCTCACGCAGCCCCACCAGGGCCAATTTTTCTTTAATGATTTTGGGGTAATCTTTCTCGGGCACGTCGGTTAAATACTTTAAGCCGAAGGTTACGTTTTGCCCCACGCTCATCGAGTCAAACAGCGCGCCTTCCTGGAACAAATACCCAAAACGCCGACGCAAAGCGGCTAATTTCACTTCACTGGTAATCTTGGTAATGTCGCGTCCGTCTACCAGAATTTGTCCGCCCGACACTTCCAACAGGCCGATTAAACACTTAATGAGCGTACTTTTCCCCGAACCGGACCCGCCCAAAATGCAGGTGGTTTTTCCTTTGGGAATATTCAAGTTCACGTCTTTAAGTACGTGTTTTTCGCCGAATGTTTTTTGCAAGTGTTTAATTTCTATCATCTTAAATTCCAAACGCGGTTAAAATAGCGGTTAAGAAGTAATCCAGCACCAAAATGAGCACGATAGTGGTAACTACCGCCCCGGTGGTTGATTTACCTACGCCTTCGGCCCCGCCGCGCGTACTAATACCCTTATAACAACACACGGTGCCAATCATAAGCGCAAAGAAAAACGTTTTGATAAACCCGTGCATAAAATCTTCTATATCCACAAACGAGGTGATATCGGTTAAATACACTTCCCCCGGCACATTGAGCGCATACACGGAGACCAAATATCCACCGATCACCCCAAACAAATTTGAAAACAACGTCAGCACCGGCAACGTACACACAAACGCCACCATACGCGGGATGACTAAATAGCGAATCGGGTTCGTGCCCAGGGTATAGAGTGCATCGATTTGCTCGGTCACGGCCATGGTACCGATTTGCGCCGTTACCGCAGCGCCGGCCCGACCGGAAACGACCACGCTGGTCAGCACCGGGCCTAATTCGCGCACGAGTGAAAAAGTGACAAGCGTTCCTACAAAAATCGGATCACCAAAGATACTGCCGATGGTATTTCCGGCTTGCAAGGCAAGCACCATCCCGGTGAATAAACTAGTCAATGCGGTTACGCCAAATGAATTTACGCCGATGTTTACGCTTTGCTCAACGGTTTGGCGCCACTCGAATTTGGAGCGCCACAGCCAAAACACGCACGAGCGTAACATATCCGCGCTGCCGCCGACTTCATTTAACACATTTAGGACGTATCTACCCACGGATGCAAACATATTATTTATAAATCCTCGGTACGCGCGCGTTGAGCTGCGTGCAAATTTCATAATCAATCGTGCCCGCCAGCTCGGCCAGTTCCGCCAGCGTAATTTCCTCATCGCCTTGGCGGCCCACGGCTACAACTTCGTCGCCTACGCAAGCATCCGGCACGGCGGAAATATCGACCATAAGCATATCCATCGTAATGTTACCCAGCACCCGGCAGCGTTTGCCGCGGATGAGCACATCGGCCTTGTTGGAAAGGGCGCGCATATATCCGTCGCCATATCCCAAGGGAAGCGTCGCTATTTTGATCGGGCGCGTGGCTACAAAGCTACGGTTATAGCTAATACTAAAGCCCGCCGGCACATCTTTGACATACACAATGCGGGTTTTAAGGGATAAAATCGGTTCATATCCTTTTTCAAGCCCGTAGATACTATGTCCCGGGCGTACCAGTGTAAAGTGCGCATCCGGCCGGGCCACTAACGCCGTAGAGGCTGCCAAGTGAATATGCGGTACGGTAATATTGCGAAGCTGCAAATTGGTTAAACTATCGCGAAAGAAACCGATTTGTCGCTCGGTATATTCCGGGTCGTTCTCGACGCTGGCCAGGTGCGAATAAAGCCCGTCAAGTATAGCGTGCGGATTTTGGTGTAAAAATTCGGCCATTTTAACTACCCCGCCGCGGCGCGTGCCGATGCGCCCCATGCCGGTATCTTGCTTAAGGTGGCAGATAGCTTTTTTGCCGAGTTTTGCCGCCGCGTCACAAACGGCTTGAGCGGCTTGCAAGCTGGCGATGGTAACGGCCAAATCATACTTGATGGCATATTCAAACGCCTCAAAAGGATAGGTGCTGCCCAGTACCAAAATGGGCGTTTTGAGGCCGGCCTCACGCAAGGCAATTCCTTCCTCTACGCAGGCCACCCCAAACCATTGAGCCAGTTGTTTTTCTTCGATAAACTGCCCTAATTTTTTTGCGCCGTGCCCGTAAGCGTTGGCTTTTAAAATAGCCAACAGTTGCGTTTGCGGACCCACCTGGCTACGCACTTTCTGCAAGTTGCGCATCAGTTTAGTTAAGTCCACTTCGGCAATAGTTGGGCGCAGAATCGGGGTCATTATTCGGGAATCTCCAATTGGGTATCCATCCCTACCGCGGTAGAAGCATCTTCTACATTTTCGGGCGCGGGGTTGGTGAATAAAGCAAACTCGCCAAAGAACGCCAGGTCAATATCGCCCACAGGTCCGTTGCGTTGTTTAGCAATAATCAGCGTGGCTTTGCGCTTTAACTGTTCGTCATCGCGCTTGTAGTACCCGTCCCGATGGATCAGGGCCACTACGTCGGCATCTTGTTCAATAGAGCCCGACTCGCGCAAATCCGAAAGCATGGGTTTATTATCTACGCGGCTCTTATCTTCGTTTTTACGACTCAACTGCGAAAGTGCCAACACCGGCACATCGAGTGTACGTGCTAAATCTTTTAACAGACGGGAAATTTCGCTTACTTCCTGTTGGCGCGATTCACTTCTGCGTTCGCCGCCGCGGATGAGCTGCAAATAGTCAATGACAATCAGCCCCAACTCCTTGCCTTGTTTTTTCAGCTCACTGGCCAGGCGCCGTGCACGCATGCGAAGCTCGGTAATGGAAATACCGGAGGTATCGTCGATGTAGAGCGGGGCTTTAGCCAGGCGGTCCATTTCGCGCATGAGGTCGGGCCATTCGCTTTTTTCAAAATATCCGCTGCGCAGTTTGTGAATTTCGGCCATGGCCGCCGCGCCAATCATACGCTCATAAATAATATGCCGTCCCATTTCCAGCGAGAAGAACGCCACCGGGATATTACACTCCACACACGCGTGATGCGCAATGTTTAACGCCATGGCGGTTTTTCCCTGGCTAGGGCGCGCCCCTAAAATGATCAGGTCGGATTTGCGAAGGCCGCCTGTCATATGGTCAAATTTGTTTAAACCCGTCGGCACTCCCTGGATTGTGTTTTTATTTTTAAATGCTTTCTCCAACATTTCCATCACTTCGGGAGCTAATTCTTTAGACGACACAAAGCCCGAAAGTTTTTGGCGTTGGCTAAGTTTATAAATCTGGTCGGCCGCGGAATCGATAAGCACTTGCGGGTCGTCATCGTCTTCTTTATAGCAGCGTTGCACCAGGGAAGTAGCGGTACGGATTAAATCGCGCACGACGAATTTTTTGTAGACCAATTCCGCGTAATACTTGGCGTGAGCCGCGGTGGAGACTTTGTCCCCCAGCTTAGCCAAATAGACTTCGCCCCCCACTTTGGTCAGTGCTTTTTGGCGTTTTAATTCTTCTACCACCGTCACAATATCTACGGCCTGGTTACGTTCGGCCAGCGTCTGCATAGCGGCAAAAATTACCTGGTGGGCATCTTTGTAAAAATGTTCCGGCTTTAAAATCTCGAGCGCGTCGTTAAGCGCATCCTTGTCAATGAGCATTGAGCCCAGCACAGCCATTTCGGCATCGAGTGCTTGGGGTGGAATGCGTTCTTCTAGTAAATTATTGGGCATAGTTACTCCTAAAAAACAGGTACTTTTATTGTAGCAATTTATGGGGCAATGCGGGGCAGTTTTTTCACCCTATAGGGATAAAAATACCCCGGGAGTATTCTCCCGAGGTAAAATTAACCCAACAGGCGTATTATTTATTTTCTGTTTCGGTGCCTACTACAACCGAGTGTTCCTCTACCGCGTGATCTTGGGTGTTGACCACCATATGCGAAACGGTTTCGGCTACGCTGTTAGTGGCTATTTTTTGCGTCGGCGTTTCTTCTAACTGCAACAGCTCGGACGTTTCTGTTTGCGTCGGTTGGGCCGGGTCGGTTGCCGGAGTTTGCTCGACAGGTTGTTGCGTTGCAGCAGCGGGTTGTTCTTGCGGAATATCTTCGCCAATGACACCCGGTACAAAATCGGCAGGAGCTACACCGGCTTTGGCCTGTTCGGTTGCTTTTGGCGTGGGGCGGAAAGTTACTTTGCGCCATTTTCCTTCCCCTTCCGAAGCCGTCTGTACATATTCGTTGCCTTCCACAGCGCGGTGGATGTAGCGGCGCAGTTGCGAGCTCATCGGGCGGAAGCGGAACACGCTGGCCCCGTTTTTAATCATATCAATTCCGCGGGCGATGTCGGCCTCGATTTTATCTTCGGCTTTGCGCCAGTAGTTTTGCGTATCGGTCACGACGGAAATAGGCATATCAAATTGGCGGGTTACCGCAAGCGTGGAAAGATATTGAATAGCTTCCAACGTCTTGCCTTCTTTACCAATCACGATGGCAGGTTTATCGCAATCGAACGTGACTAAAATGCGTTGTTGTTTTTCATCCCACCAAACGTTGACATTTTCGGCTTTGATACCCATGTGGGTAAGCACGTCAGTAACGTAGGATTTTGCCAACTTCATGGGCTCTTGTAATTTTTCCGGAATAACGGCGTGTTGGATCGCTTCGCTGGGCAAGAGTTGCGGTTCGTTGGCTTTGGGAGTATGCACACGCGGCTCGCGCGTCATTTCGGCATCACCGGCGCGGCGGTTGTTGCGGCGGGAGTTTCTTCTCCCCCCTTTCATCCCGCGTTTGCCGTTGCGGCCCCCGCGGCGGCGTTTGGGAACGTCCATATAGATTTCGCTGTCGAGTGAATCGGACGCCCAGCGTTTTTTAGTTACTTCCACCACGGCCGGCTTGGAGCCGAACCCCAAAAATCCTTTTTTGGGGTGTTCCAGCACGCTGACTTCTACTTGGTCGCGGCGTAGGTGTAATTCTTTGAGCCCTTTGCTGATGGCTTCGGAAATAGTTTTACCTTGTACTTTTACTTTATTTAGCATAAATTCTCCTTACTGGACTTTGACCAGTTTTTTATTCACGAACGTTTGCACCCCGTATGTTAAGAGGCTGTTGGTCAGCCAGTACAACACTAACCCCGACGGGAAATTCATAAACAGCAGGGTAAATATCAGCGGCATGTATTTAAACATGGCAGCTTGTGCCGGGTCTGTGCCGGGCGGGATATTGCCGCGTTGCTGCAAGAACATCACTCCCCCCATCAAGATAGGCAGGATGTAATACGGATCTTTGGCGGACAAGTCGGTAAGCCACCACACAAACTTTGCTCCGTGCAACGCCCACGACGTGCGTAGTGCATTAAACAACGCCAGGAAAATGGGCAACTGAATTAAAAGCGGCAAGCAACCCATCAGCGGATTGACGTGGTTTTTTTGATACAACGCCAATGTCTCGCGCTGCAAGGCAGCCGGGTCGCTTTTGTATTTTTCCTGGATGCGTTTAACTTCGGGTTGAATTTTCTTCATTTGCGCAGCAGACTTTAGCTGCATCACCGTAAAGCGACACAAAATAAGCTGCAACAAAATCGTAATCATAATGATTGCCACACCGTAGTTGCCCGTCCATTTGTAGAACAGTTCCAGCACGTTGCGGGCAATTTTTCCTAGCGCCCCAAAGAACCCAAACGCAATGCTGCGCTCGAAGTGATATTGGGCATAGGTGGGCGTTTGGAACAACTGGTAATCTTTCGGCCCGAAGTAAAAAACGCTCTGATAACTCTTGGAAGAGCCGGCCTCTATCACTTCACCGGGGACGGTAATTTGCAAACGCGGGCCTTCCAAATCGCCTTCACTCAAGCCCCACATTTTTTTCTGTTTGCCGATGACTACTTTTTCGGTGGAAAGTTTCCCCGGGGTCCAGTTTTGCGGCACAAGTACTGCTAGGAAATAGCGGTTTTCAAGGCCCGCCCATTTCCAGGGAAGTTGCGGTTGTTTTTCATTTTTAGAGAACACTTCAAGCGTGGGGTTTTTCTTGCCTTGTTCTTGTACCAAATACACGGCTTTACTCTCTCGCTCGTTGTCTTTCATTTCGCTTTTCACCGTCGCTAAACCGGGGCCGAAATTAAATTGCCAGTCGGACAATTTGAGAGATTGCGCGGTATGGTTTTCAAACGTAACAGATACGTTGTAAAGCCCTTCCCCTTGGCGCTGATACGTCTTGATTACCGATACGCCGGGGGCGGCTTGCCCTGCAAACGTAATGCTATCTTGCGTGCGGACTGTTTCGGTAAAATCGACGTTGGGCAAAGTGGCCAAATACCCCTCCCCTTTGTACGGGGTCAGGTCCACCGGGCCAAGAATATCTTTGAACAAGAAGGTTTTAATGCCGGCGCCTTTGGATGAAAATGTTACATCCGCTTGCGGTAAATCCAGCGTGGTAAGTTCTTCGGGTTTGGCAGTGGGAGCGGCCTGGGCAAAAGAAACATTCTCTGCACCGGCCCGTTCGCTTAATCGTTCCTGAAGGGCGGCTTGCTCTTTGAGTTGTTGCTCGGCGGCTTGTTGGGCAGCACGGGCACGCGGCAGCGCTACAAACTGATTATACCCTGTAATTACCAAGAGGAAAAACATCGCGGTAATTAGGAATTGTCGGTTATTCATACTACTCCTCTAAGTTGGTTCCACGGAGTGGAACGTAAGAGGAGGCCTAAGGGACAGGATCGTATCCGCAGCCGCCCCACGGGTGGCACTTAAACACCCGTTTACAGGCAAGCCACGAACCCTTTAGTACGCCATATTTTTGTAGTGCTAACTCGGCGTACTGACTGCAGGTAGGTGTAAATCGGCATACGTTACGCGGCCCCAAGAGCGGGCGCACACAGGCGTATGATGCACGAAATAATCCTAAAACTACCCTGTTTACTAAGAGCGAAATTTTCTTCATATCCGTTCCTTATATATAGGAACTAATCAAGTAGTGCGGCTTGTTCGCACAGTGACGTGAGCGTAATAGACGCTGCTTGCACTTTACTTAGTTTTTCGCTATCCTGGGGTTTTACAATAATATCTACCCCGGGTTTCAAACGGACCTTCAATGTCCGAAAGGCCTCTCTTAAAATTCGTTTGGTACGGTTGCGCACAACCGCCGGTCCTAACTTTTTAGAAACCACTACCGCAAAACGCGCGGGCCCTACTTGGCGGGAATTATCCGCCCAAAGCACAAGTCCCTTTTGTTGATATCGCGCTGCGCCCTGAATAATGCGCTCAAAATCGCGCTTTAAATGAATACGGCGGCTATGCGGCAGACCATTGGGTAACATGGGCTTAGGCGGCGCGGATTAATTCGTGGCGTCCTTTGGCACGGCGGGCGCTTAATACTTTGCGTCCTCCGGCAGTAGCCATACGGGCACGAAAGCCGATGTGTTTGGCACGTCTTCTTTTATTAGGTCTGTATGTCGGTAACATAATTCTTCACGCACACGCAACCCACCGGGCTGCGGTGCAAACTCCTTATACTAATTTAAAATGGGTTACAAAACCACAGGGATATTATAGCTTTTCTGAGCCTTGTTGGCAAGTAAAACTCCCCGCGCGGGGCAGGGAGTTTATGACTCAACTTACTAAATTTTGTTATTCAACCGGGGTAAACCATTGTAAATCGGTAGATTCCAGTTGCATAAGTTGGCCGGCATTTCTGCTGGGGTTGTACAACACACAGTGCGTTTGCGAGGTCAATACTTCCGCCTCAGCGCGGCCGACTGGCTGATATTTAATCCCATCCACCGGCAATTCATAACGGATGAATTCGCGGCCGAAAGGATCCCGCACAATTTGTCCGCCTTCGCCTTCGTAGAAGGCAGCTACGTCGCGGGCTAAATCGGACTGACTGTTATAGTCTCTCCGGCCGACTTTATCCCATTTAGAACGGGCTTCGATCCGGGCTTGTTCCTTGGCGCGAACCTGTTTTTCCAGTTCTACGTCCACCGTTCTTTCTCTGTACATACCGTGGCCCAAGTCATTGATATAACTTTCGCCGTCCGGATATTTCACGAGCGCTTGCTCGGGAGCGGCAGCTTTTTCTGAAACAACAGGTTTTTCTTCCACAATTTCAAACGCCTCAATGGCACCTTCGCCCAGCAAAACTTGCCCCTTATATGCGTTGTTGGCCTCGTACGTTACCTGGGTGCCTTTTTTCAACACTCTTGCTTCTTGGCCATAGGGTTCGTACACAACATCTTTAGGCAACTGGTAAATGATTACTTCCCGGCCGGTAGCGCGGTTAATGGCTTTTACGCCGCCTTCTTTACCGTAGTGTGCTGCCATATCTACAGCAATATCGGCTTGCGCTCTGTAAACAGGCATCATGTCCACATCCGCCAGCAAATCACTTCCTTTTTGTATGCCGCCGGTCTGTTCCGTTTTGTAATGACGCAAGGCCTGCTTTCTCTCTCTGGCACTTACATTCATTTGCTTCGCGCCCTGCTCAGAGGTTTGGCTTAAAAACTTTTGGGTTGAGGTGCTATGGATCCCTTTATTGATATCATAATTGACCTTATCGTTTACCTTACTTTCAATCGTGCGGACCATGCGTTCGGAAACGCCCCCGACATCTTTAGCAAGGCGGCCAAGGTGTTTCATTTTTTCCACATGCATCTGCGAGGTTCTTCTCACCTTTTTTACATCCAATTTTTTGGCTGCCTGCGATGCAGTAGCCGCAAATAACAGACAAAATCCGATGGCTGCTATTTTTCTCATGTTATTGTCTCCTTTTCGACTTGTTTTCAAATTCATATTTCACCTCTTTGCGTATGGTTTGCAAGTACTAATCCAGGTACGGCAACTTTCCTTTATTTTCTTTCAACACATTAGCATCTACGACAGATATTTCATTTTGTTTATCTACTAAAAATCTAGGATAATTCGTTCTCCAAGGGACTGTGTCAATTATCTCTATTTCCTTGCCGTCGCTCAAGTTGTATACATATTCACGTATATTTCTGGTGTACCCTTCGCGGCGGAAAGCGGGGAATTGCTCCGTAGGAGTTTTACCTGTAGTAACCCTTTCCATTTTATCCACCACTAACGTAACAGCTTGCGGCATGGTTTTGCGAGCGGTGAGAATCAAATGCGGTAACCGATTTTGAAGTTCCATCCGATTACCCCAGTCGTTCAAAACATCCAGGGTGGCTCTTTCGGCATAAACGATTTTTCCCTGTTTATCTAACAATCCTACTGCAAAAGCCTGCTCGCTTTCTGCAACACGGTTCGATTCAATTGTAAACGCCAAACCGCGTGCTGATAACTCTTCCTCTACACTAGCAAGTTCAAAGCCTTTTGATAGCGATTTCGCGCCCATGGGAGCGCTGGCTTGTTTCATTTCTGCTTCTGATTTTTTTACTAGAAAATTATCTACATAGTGTTGCCCTATCCATCTTGTGTTGTTTGTTTCGGGGTGATACAGAGCACGAACGCCCGGACGATTAACCATTTCGCTGACTATTCCTCCTTTGGAAGAAATGTACCGGACATCACTTGGCAACTCAAGAACCATTACCTCTTCTCCGCGAAAATCCGTATATATTTGGCCTTGTCCTTTGGCCAATTCATACAGATCTCTCCCTAAATCATTAATGCTCGGATAAATTTTACTGCCAATCTCTTCTTTAGTGACAACATGATCCACTTTTTTCGACCCTCTCAAAAAGCCCTCTCTCTGGATACTGCCTTTACCCACATCCGGAAGGAAAATAATGATATCCACTTGAGGATCTAACGGCCCAAGTATGTTATGCGTAACTTCGTTGGGTAACTTAAAGACTAGCACTTCAAGACCATGTGGAGTCCGATACAGTTCTCCTTGTCCTTCGGCTAAATTATATACATCCCGCACTAATTCTTGTGTATCGCTATAGAATTCTTTGGGGAGTTTGGCTTGCGGGGCCTGTTGTGCTTGTTGGGCTTCTACGGTTTTGCGCTCTGCGGCTGCTATAGCACGTTCAACGGTGGGATTTGTTTGAGACACTTTCGTATCTTTGCCTAAATCACCCACCAAATCTTTTGCGCCTTGCATTCCAATTTCGTTCCCGGTATCCTTCATTGTAATACGGGCACGTCCGGTTCGGTTGAGGGAGGGCCCATTTGCTT
>CADBYN010000023.1 GCA_902798835.1 Candidatus Avelusimicrobium bubulum
AAAACCTATTGCGTTTATACAGCTTCTACAACAACATTTTTTTTTTTTTTTTATCCTCCTATTTATACAAAAACAATTCATCGTATAGCCCATTATAAGAAAAAAAAAAAAACGATTCAAGCGGTAATTATTTTTGCAATAAAAACAACATAACAAAAAATACCCCAACAAGTCCACTGGCACTAATTTTCCCCGCCCTTTAAAGATAAACCCAAGCCCCCCATAACAGCCCTAAAAAGGTATAATAATATATATGTTATTACCTAGAATATTAACCGCCCTAGTGGGCATCCCGTTAATCATCGCCGCCATCCATTTGGGCGGTATTGTGTATATGGCTTTTGTAGGCTGTATAATTTTAATGTGTTTATACGAATACAGCCTGGTATTGACCGCCGGTAAACGCCCCGTACATACCATTTCTTTAATGTTGTGGGGAGTTCTGCTGGGGGCGGTAGCTATCTTCGCGCGCGCACACCCGCAAAATATATCGGTACCCGATAATATCTACCCGCTTGCTATCAGCGCGGTATTATTAGGTGTGTTGCTCTTTGAAGTACTTACCCCCAAACGCAGTTGGGAACGCGTGTGCAATACCTTTATGGGCGTATTCTTGATTCCGTGGTCGCTAGCGCACTTAATCAATCTGCGCGACATCCCCGCCTATGGCGAATATTTAACCTTGTTTATGATTATTACCGTGTGGGTAAGTGATACGGGTGCTTATTTCAGCGGACGCTTTTTGGGCCGTCACAAATTAAACAAAGAAGTAAGCCCCAAGAAAACTTGGGAAGGCGCCATCGGCGGAACGCTCTTGGCTATAGGCGGCGCCGTGTTGATGAGGAACCTGTTTTTAAGTACCTTGCTCAGCGTAAAAGAAGCTATTTGGTTGGGATTGTTGATAGCCATAGTAGGACAAATTTCCGACCTCGCTGAATCGGTTATCAAACGTTCTACCGGCGTAAAAGATTCTTCCAACCTTCTGCCTGGACATGGCGGCTTTTTAGATCGGTTTGATTCATACCTTTTATTAGCGCCCGTATTTTATTATGTGGTAATTTACACAATTGACAAAATCCAGTTATGAAACAAATTGTAATCTTAGGTTCTACCGGCTCTATCGGCACATCTGCCTTGGATGTTATTTCCCGCTTGGGAGAAAACTTCCAGGTACTGGCCCTGTCGGCCAATAATAATACGGACCTGTTTTTGAAACAAATTCACGCTTTTAAGCCACGCTTTGCCGCCGTACTAAACCCCGCTTCTTACGATAAAATAAAAGATCAAATCCCGGCCGGTACGCGGTTGTTGCCGCCGGAAATTGATAGTTTGATGTTTATGGCTTCTCTGCCCTCCGCTGGTTTAGTAATAAACGGAGTTGTCGGTGCGGTAGGGTTTATGCCGCTCATCGCCGCCATTAAAGCGGGCAAGACGATTGCCTTAGCCAACAAAGAGCCCATGGTCATGGCTGGTCAAACTATTATGAAAGAGTGCGAACGCTGGCAAGCCGCCATCATCCCGGTAGACAGCGAGCCATCCGCCATTTTTCAATGCCTATGCGGTATGGCTAACGAGCACAGTTATAATCAAATTGCAAAAGATATTTCCCGCGTATTTTTAACCGCTTCCGGCGGACCGTTTGCCCATTATGCAGGGTCTTTGGATGATGTCACCCCGGAGCAAGCCCTTAACCACCCACGCTGGAAAATGGGTAAAAAAATCACCGTGGACTCTGCCACGCTGATGAACAAAGGGTTTGAAAAAATAGAAATTATGAACTTGTTTAATCTGCATGATGAAAAAGTGCAGGTCGTTATTCACCCGCAATCTATCGTACATTCCGCGGTTGAATTTAATGACGGAGCTATTTTGGCACAAATGAGTGAGCCGGATATGCGCGTGCCGATTCAATATGCAATCACTTACCCGCAACGCGCTCCCAGTCCCGTCAAAAAATTGGATTTGTTTGAAACGGCCAAACTGGAATTTTTCAAACCGGACTTGACGCGTTTTGTCTGTTTAGATTTAGCGTTAGCAGCGGCCCGTAGCGGCGGGGTCACCCCGGCTATCCTTAGTGCCGCAGATGAGATTGCCGTACAAGCCTTCTTGGACGGACAGATCAAATTTACGGATATTTCTAAACTCATTTATACCGTACTTCGCAAAACCCCCTCTACCGGAGGAGTGGCCACCATTAACCAAGCGTTAGAAGCCGATCAATGGGCCCGCGAAGAAGCCATGGCTGTATTGCAAGACGGCTCTTATAAAAAATCTGTAATTTAAGGAGTGTTATGTTACTGTCTATTATTGCTGTATTAGTTGTACTTAGCCCTATTGTAATTTTTCACGAATTCGGGCACTTTTTGGCGTGCCGATTGACGGGGATTCGTGTCAAAGAATTTTCATTTGGCTTTGGAAAAATTTTGTGGCACAAGAAAAAAGGTCACACGGATTATCAAATACGCGCCATCCCCTTTGGCGGTTTTGTAGAACCTGCCGGGCCCATGTTCCATCCCGAAGATGCCAAAGAACCGCCCAAGCCCTATGAATTTGCCGCCAAACCCTGGTATTCTAAATTTTTTATGGTCATTAACGGCGCACTTTTCAATTACGTGTTAGCCGCGGTTATTTTCAGCGTGCTTATTATGATACAGGGTTATCCGCAAACGGATTCTTCCAAACTGCCTCCCGTGGTTGGCTCAATTGCTAAAAATTATCCCGCAGCTACCATTGATTTGAAAGAAGGCGACGTGATTACCTCAGTAAATGGAACTTCTGTACAAACCTGGAAAGATTTAACTGACCTGTTAAAAGCACGTAAAGGAGATTTAAACCTCACGTATACGCGTGAGGGAGCAGCGCTTTCTTCGACGATTAAAGAGAGCGATTTTAATCCGGCCGCCCCGCAAACTTTAGGCGTGGGTGTAAAAGCCGTGTATGAAAAAGTACCTGCATGGAAAGCGGTAGGATATGGCGTGTATGAGTGCTACTATTGGACAAAATATTCTTTGGTATCTATCGGTAGAAGCTTCGCACGCAAAAAAGCCCCGGAGTTGGCCGGCCCCATTGGGATCATCAATATTATTCATCAAGCAGCGCACCGCAATTTGCTAGATTTTGTGTTTTTAATTGCCATGCTCTCTGTGGCGGTAGGGATGTTTAACTTATTCCCCATCCCGATATTAGACGGCGGTTATGCGCTGGTTTATTTATGGGAAGGGCTTACCCATAAATTACCGACGGAAAAAACATTAAACCGTGCGCTGAATATGGGTATGTGCATATTAGTTTTATTAGTAGTGTATGCATCCTATTCGGACATTATGCGTATTTTCTTTAAACCCAAAACTACTGTTGAACAAACCACTACTAACGAGGCAGACCATGTACAAAAGTAGAGAAGTCAAAATTGGCAATTTTATCCTGGGAACCGGACACCCGGTCCGCGTGCAAAGTATGTGCAATACCGACACACGCGATGCCCAAAAAACCGCGGCGCAAATTTGCGCCTTAGAAGATGCCGGCTGCGAAATTAACCGCGTAGCCGTGCCCGATATGCAAGCCGCACAGGCTTTGGGTGAGATTAAAAAACATATTCACTCCCCCCTCGTAGCTGACATTCACTTTGATTATAAACTGGCACTGGAAGCCATTAAACAAGGCGTAGATAAAGTACGTATTAATCCCGGCAACATTGGCGCGGTAGAAAACACCAAAGAAGTCGTTAAGGCTGCTATAGATCATGGCGTAGCCATGCGTATCGGCGTCAACGCGGGCAGCGTAAAATATTTAAAAAGCGTACAAGGGCGCATGGAACTTTCTGACGAGAAATGGGCCGAAGTTATGGTCAACGAGGCACTCGAACAAGCCAATGTTTTAGAGCAGCTCAATTTTAAAAATGTAGTGGTATCGTTGAAGTCCGATAATTTCAAGCGTACCGTACTGGCCAACGAACTTTTTGCCAAACAAAGTGATATTCCCCTGCATATCGGGCTGACCGAAGCCGGCAGTTTTTTAAGCGGTACAGTAAAAAGTGCCGTTGCGTTGGGAACACTTCTTCAAAAAGGAATCGGTGCCACGATTCGCGTGTCTCTTACCGAAGATCCGCGCATGCAAGTACGTACCGCCTACGAAATTTTAAAGGCCCTAGGTCTGCGCGAGTATGGCCCGAATTTGATTTCCTGCCCAACGTGTGGACGCACCCAAGTAGATGTAACGGGCACCGTACATGCGCTGGAAGAAAAAATTTACGGTAATAAAGAATTACTTAAAAAAGCGACCGGCCTTAAAATTGCCGTGATGGGCTGCATTGTCAACGGCCCCGGCGAGGCCCGCGATGCCGACTTTGGTATCGCCGGCGGAAAAGGTGAAGGTCTTTACTTTGAACACGGGCAAACGATGTTCAAACTCCCCCAAGAAAAATGGGTCGATTTTTTAATTGAAAAAATTAACACCTGGAAGAAGGACTAATTATGAAACTATCAAACTATTATATTCCCACACTGAAGGAAGCCCCTAAAGATGCCGATACTCTATCGGCGAAACTGATGATCCGCGCCGGACTCGTGCGCAAAGTGGCCAGCGGACTTTACGAGTGGTTGCCGCTGGGACTACGCGTACTTAAAAAAGTAGAAGCCATTGTGCGCGAAGAAATGGACCGCGCCGGTGCGTGCGAAGTGTGGCTGCCCATTGTGCAACCCAAGGAACTGTGGGAACAAAGCGGCCGCTGGACGTATTACGGCAAGGAACTGTTGCGTTTTGAAGACCGCAAAAAAGCAGGGTTTTGCATGGCCCCCACCGCCGAAGAAGTAATGACGGATCTTGTCAAAAAAGATACCACTTCTTACAAGCAACTCCCGTTTTGTTTGTACCAATTCGGAACGAAATTTCGCGATGAAATCCGCCCCCGTTTTGGCGTGATGCGCGCACGCGAATTTTACATGAAAGATGCCTACTCTTTTTCCGCCAACGACGAGCAAGCCAACACGTGGTATCAAAAAATGTATGATACCTATCAGCGTATTTTCACCCGTTGCGGCTTTGAGTTTAAGGCCGTAGAGGCGGATACGGGATCGATCGGCGGAAACTTCTCGCACGAGTTTATGGTACTGGCCGACACCGGGGAAGATGCTATTGCTAACTGCCCTAAATGCGGATACGCCGCCAATACTGAAAAAGCGGAAATCAAAGCTCCGGCCGACGTTAAAATGAATCCGGCTGACTTAAAACCCATGGAAAACAAATCTACGCCCAAAGTCTATACCGTAGAAGACGTAGCAGAACTATTGCATGTTTCTACTGACAAGATCATTAAACTTTTGGTATTTACCGCCGATGGAAAACCAGTGATTGCGCTGGTACGCGGAGACCACGAACTTAACGAGTTCAAATTCAAAGCGCTCTTAAAATGTAACGAACTGGAAAAAGCCAGCGAAGAAGTTTACACTAAAGTCACCGGATCGTTTGTGGGGTTTGCCGGTGCACAAGGTCTCAAAGAGAAAAACCCCGATGTGATGATCTACGCCGATAATTATGTTAAAAATATCGTTAACGGCGTTTCCGGCGGAAATGAAAAAGATGTGCACACCATTAACGTCACCCCCCAGCGCGATATTAAGGTAGATGTCTACGCGGACTTAAAAATGGCCTCTGCCGGTGATCAATGCGCCCGTTGCGGAGCTACGTTTAACTTTACCCGCGGCATTGAGGCCGGGCACGTGTTCAAATTGGGAACTAAATACTCGGCCGCCATGCAAGCCAATTTCCTCACCGAAAAACAAACCAGCGAGCCCATGATTATGGGTTGCTATGGAATTGGCATTTCCCGCGTAGTAGCCGCCGCTATTGAGCAATCGCACGACGATTTTGGGATTATTTGGCCCGAACCGCTCGCGCCGTTCGCGGTGGCACTGGTTGCTATTGATTATGACTCCAACCCCGAGGTTAAAAAGCATGCGGATGAAATCTGCGCCGCACTTGAAGCCAAAGGAATTTCTGTGCTGTTAGATGACCGCGACGAACGCCCCGGTATTAAGTTCAAAGATATGGACCTCATCGGTCTGCCGCACCGCTTGGTAGTCAGCAGCCGCACGGTAGCCGACGGCCAATGCGAGTACAAAAATCGCAAAGAAAAAGAGTCCGTACGCTGGAACTTAACCGAAGCAGTAGACAAGTTAAGCAACCTTATCAAAAAATAATTCGTAGGATATTGATAACCGCCCCGCTAAATTTTGCGGGGCGGTTGTTTTTCTCCATCTTAGAGATAATTTATTATAATGTACGTATACCATAGGGAGGAAATATGTTAATTAAAAAGGGACTAACGTTTTTGTTAACCGGTTGTCTACTGGCTCTTTATGCTTGCCACAAACCGGAAATTTCGCTTGAAGAAGCCATTTCCCGGGGAGACCTACAAACAGTGCAAAATTATTTGAAACAAAACAAAGAAGGATACCCATTTTTAATATCCGCAATCCAAAACAGAAATCTCGACGTAGTAAAAGCGTTGCTAAGTGCTGGCGCCAATGTTAATGCAACAGATGGAGAAATCGGCGTAACCCCTTTAATGCTCGCCAGTAATGAAGGGTATCCAGAAATTGTCAAAACTTTATTATCCGCCGGTGCCAATGTTAATTTAGCTGATCAAGACGGAACAACCGCACTGTACCTTGCTAGTATGGCAGGGCACACAGAAATAGTTAAAATGCTATTAAAAGCCGGCGCCAAAAATAAAGAGACAAAAGAAGGTTTTACTCCCTGGATGTCGGCAAATTCTCATGGTTACACAGAAATTGTTAAAGCTTTTATAGCAGCCGGAGTTGACGTCAATACAATTGAAAAAAAATATAATTTAACCGCCTTAATAGCAGCTTGTATCGAAGGGCACTCTGAAACCGTTAAAACGCTGCTAGCTGCTGGTGCTAATGTCAATTCTGCCAGCAAAGATGGCTCAACTGCTTTAATAACTGCCAGTCGAAACAATCGTCCAGATATAGTAAAAATTCTTCTAGCCGCAAAAGCTGCCCCCAATATACCTAACAAAGACGGGTTCACGGCTCTAATGATAGCCAGTTTAAAAAGTTACCCTGAAATTGTAAAGATCTTATTGATGGCTGGGGCAAATGTCAATGTAACCACAAAAGATGGTTTAACTGCATTGATGTTAGCAAGTGCCCAAGGAAATACAGAAATAGTTAAAATATTGCTACTTGCTAAGCCTCACTTGAATATGAGGCAACAGAATGGGTATACCGCTCTACAGATAGCAAAAGCATACAATCACCCCGACATCGTTAAAATTTTACAACAAGCCGGTGCTAGATAAAAAGTATTGCTTTTAGACAAGACCACCCCGCTAAAAACTTTGCGGGGCGGTTGTTTTTTATGTTATTTCTTTTTGGGATAGAGGGCGTTTGTGAATTTTGCAAATTCCGTCTCCCCGCCGCGAATACGTAAATTGACCGAGAGAACATACACATCCTTGGTCAAAATATCACGCCAGTTATCGGGAAATTTTACAAAGTCTTTAAACGTGGTGATAAGCGGCAAACCCGCACGCGTAGCTTCAAAGGTGCGCAGGTTTTCTTCCGTGTAAAACTGATGATCCGGGAAGCGCCATTTCTGGCGTAAAATAAGCCCCAAATCTTTAAGCGTGCGCTCAAAACTTTCCGGGTGCCCTAATGCGCAGAAACACGCCACCGGGCCTTTAATCTGGTTTAATTCCATTTGTTGCGTAGTGCAAATATTAACGTAATATTCCGGACGATGCTCACTCTCAATAATCTCCACGGTATCGTTATAGAGGCGTACCTGATCGCGCACATCTTCCAGCTCGCGCGCAGATACTTGGTCACAATGCGTTAAAACGACCAAATTGGCCCGTTTAAGACCGGTAAGCGGCTCACGCAAAATTCCGTAGGGAAGCAATTCTTTGTTCCCGAAGGGATTTTTGGCATCTACAAGCACAATGTTTGCATCGCGCTTAAGAGAAAAGTGCTGCAACCCATCGTCTAACAAAATGATTTGGCTTTTAAAACGGCGTAAGGCCTCATTGGCTGCGTCCACACGTTTGTCAGCGATAACGATGGGTACTTGGTACTTGCTTAAAATACGGCTCATCATGAACGGCTCGTCGCCGGCTAAACGCCAATCGGCATCCGGGTTATCAAACAAAATAATGGGACCGGAGGATTTTTGTTGCCGCTTGTAACCGCGCGAAACAATCGCCACGCGCGTGCCTTGCTGGGCAAGCGTCGTAGCCGCTAATAAAACCGTGGTTGTCTTCCCGGTACCGCCCGCGGTTAAATTGCCGATACATACTACGCGAGAATTGACGCTCTGGGCTGTTTTCCAACCTTTCTCATACAGCGCACGGTGCATGCGTGCTCCCAGGCCATACACTTTGCTGGCAGCTTTTAGCACGCCGCGGCCCAAAACATTTTTTTCCAAATTTTCTTTTAATGCAAGTAAGTCCATAGAAACATTATATAAAAGTGCGGAGCCTTAAGATATCCCCTTTTTGCCTTCCAGATATGCTATAATAAATGTATCTGAGTTGTACCGTTTTACGGGCGTGTAGCTCAGCTGGGAGAGCGCCTCGTTCGCAACGAGGAGGTCGTCGGTTCGATCCCGATCACGTCCACTTTTATCAGCCCCAACTGGGGCTTTTTTAACAATGAAAGAGGAATTTATGTCTAGCAAAATTCGTGTCTGTGAAGTAGGCCAATATTTGGGCCAAGAAATTACGCTCAAAGGCTGGTTGTATAACAAACGCTCCAGCGGCAAGCTCCATTTTTTGCAACTGCGCGACGGCAGCGGCATTATTCAATGCGTTATGTTCAAAGGCGAAGTCTCCCCCGAGCAATTTGATTTGGGCGATAAAGTAACGCAAGAATCCTCTATCATCGTCACGGGAACGGTGCGCGAAGATAAACGCTCCCCCCTGGGCTTTGAGCTGGGTGTAAAGAACTTAGAAGTTGTACAAATGGCCAAAGACTACCCGATTACCCCCAAAGAACACGGGCCGGAATTTTTGATGCACAACCGCCACTTGTGGCTGCGCTCGGCGCGGCAAATGGCGATTTTGCGCGTGCGCGATGAAATTATTTTTGCCATCCGCGAATATTTCCACAAACACGGGTTTATTTTGTCGGACTCGCCAATTTTAACCCCCGCCGCGTGCGAAGGCACCAGCACACTTTTTGAAACAGACTACTTCGGCGAAAAAGCGTTTTTATCGCAAAGCGGACAGCTCTACGGTGAAGCCTCTGCCATGGCGCTGGGACGCACGTTTTGCTTTGGGCCGACGTTTCGCGCGGAAAAATCTAAAACCCGCCGCCATCTTACCGAATTTTGGATGGTAGAGCCCGAAGTGGCTTACAACGATTTAGACGACAACATGGACCTGGCTGAAGATTTTATTAAATATATCGTCGGACAAGTGCTTAAAAATCGCGCAGCAGACTTGAAAATCTTAGAGCGCGATACTTCTAAATTGCAAGCCACTGTGGAGAAAAAATTTCCGCGCATCGACTACACAGACGCCATTGAAATTTTGCACAAAAAAGGCAATAACACCCCCTGGGGCGGCGATATCGGCGGCGACGAAGAAACGCTACTTGGCGAAGATTACGACACGCCTATTATGATTCACCGCTATCCGGCCGCCATTAAGGCCTTCTACATGAAACGCGATCCGCAAAACCCTAAAGTGGTTTTGGCTGTCGACGTAATTGGCCCAGAAGGAGCCGGTGAGATTATCGGCGGTAGCGAAAGAGAAGCCGATTATGACACCTTGGTCGAACGTATTAAAGAGCAAGGTTTGGATCCGCAAAATTACGACTGGTATTTGGATTTGCGCCGCTACGGTAGCGTGCCGCACTCCGGGTTTGGTATGGGTATTGAACGTATGGTCCGCTGGGTATGCGGACTTCAACACGTGCGCGAAACCATCCCCTTTCCGCGTATGATGGATAAAATTCGCCCGTAACTATGGCTAACACACTGCCCAAACACATTGCAATTATCATGGACGGCAACGGCCGCTGGGCCAAAAGCCGTCGCCTGCCGCGTTTGGCGGGGCATCGTGCCGGGGCAGACGCTGTGAAACGTACCATTGAGGCCGCGCAACAGGCTGGGATAAAATTCCTTACACTCTATGCTTTCTCTACGGAGAATTGGACCCGCCCGCAAGATGAAATTGACGGACTAATGGACTTATTGTGCAAAACGCTGGACACTTATACCAGCGAAGCGCAAAAGAAAAATTACCGTTTATTGGTAAGCGGCTCGCGCAAGAAACTTTCCCCCATCGTGCTTGAAAAAATAGACAAAGCCGTACAAAGTACCGCTCAAAATACAGGGCTTACGGTAAACTTGGCACTTAATTACGGCGCGCGACAAGAAATTGTACACGCTGTAAATGCACTACTGGCACAAGGCAAAAAGGAAATTTCGATGGACGATATTTCCGCTAATTTGTATCAGCCGCAGGTACCCAACCCGGAATTAATTATCCGCACATCCGGCGAGGAGCGCCTATCTAATTTTCTCTTGTGGCAAGCCGCGTATAGCGAGTTTTATTTTACACCTGTTTTGTGGCCCGATTTTAATGAACAAGAACTAAAAAAAGCATTAGACGCTTACGCCCAACGCACCCGCCGCTTTGGCGGAATATAAGTTTCAATATCAGGCAAAAAAACCCCGCCTTAAAGCGGGGTGTTTTAAATCTTAATAATACATACACTGCCCATTAACTAGCACGCCACCATCACAAGAGACAGTAAAACCAGCACTAATAGGCTCGTCACCACCGCCTCCTTCCCATCTTTGATATCCGGCAGATTCAGCCATGGTACAAAAGCCTGTTTGGTTAGCTGGCTCCTCACAAATTTTGTTAATACTTCCGTCAGGATTTACTTCTATGCTTAGCCGACCTCCCTGGTATATACCGTTATGCCGTACGGCATCTAAAAATGCAAAACTTGCATTGATAACCCCCGCATCATAATCAAAGGTATCCCCAGGCGCGGGTAGCGTAATATCGCCTTCGTTTAATTCGTCCAAGTCTGCGGCAAAATTATTATGCTGCATATAATAAATACTCTGCGCCTGTGCAAAATTACCCAAATATTGTAGAGCTTCAGCCATGCGCGAGCGTTCAACTGCTTTTTGGTATTGCGGCAATGCAATGGCTGCCAAAATACCAATAATGAGCACTACTACTAGTAGCTCAATTAATGTAAAACCTTTATTCATAAGTTATCTCCACTTTTAAGTTCAACCTAGAAGGGCACACCCCTCCTATAGTAAGTATACGTATTTTTGTTGAAAATTCAAGTTTTTTTTGAAAATGGAACTTGACAAGAAAGAGCCTTCCCTTTTCGGGAAGGCTCTGTATTTGATAAAGCAATTTACTTATTTGGCTTCGGCTACGGCTACCGCAACAGCTACCGTCGCACCTACCATCGGGTTGTTACCCATACCGATTAAGCCCATCATTTCCACGTGGGCAGGCACGGAGGAAGAACCCGCAAATTGCGCATCGCTATGCATGCGGCCCATGGTATCGGTCATACCATAAGAGGCAGGACCGGCGGCCATGTTATCCGGGTGCAATGTGCGGCCCGTACCACCACCGGAAGCAACGGAGAAGTATTTCTTGCCATTTTCCGTGGCCCATTTCTTATAGGTACCGGCTACCGGGTGTTGAAAGCGAGTCGGGTTGGTGGAGTTACCGGTGATGGAAACGTCCACACCTTCGTGACGCATAATGGCTACCCCTTCGTTGACGTCATCGGCACCGTAGCATTTTACTTTAGCGCGGTCGCCGTTAGAGAATGCCTTTTCGCTTACAATGTTGAGTTTACCGGTTTTGTAATCATAATCGGTTTCTACGGACGTAAAACCGTTAATGCGGGAAATAATATAAGCAGCATCTTTACCTAAACCGTTTAAGATTACGCGCAAGGGTTCTTTGCGTACTTTGTTGGCGGTGCGGGCAATACCGATAGCCCCTTCGGCCGCGGCAAAACTTTCGTGCCCGGCTAAAAAGCAGAAACATTTGGTTTCTTCGCGCAAGAGCATAGCACCTAAATTCCCGTGTCCTAAACCTACGGCACGTTGATCAGCCACAGAACCGGGGATGCAGAAGCTCTGCAAGCCTACACCGATTTTTTCAGCCGCTTCAGCAGCCGTTTTCACGCCGGATTTGAATGCAATGGCAGCACCTACGGTGTAGGCCCACACAGCGTTTTCAAAAGCAATAGGTTGGATGCCTTTTACAATAGCTTCCACGTCTACACCTTTTTTGGTGCAGATTTCCTTGGCTTCTTCCAAGGAGGCAATGCCGTATTCCTTAAGGGTGGCATTGATTTTTTCAATTCTTCTTTCGTATCCTTCAAACGTTACCATAAATTTTCTCCTTGGGATTACTCTTTGCGCGGGTCAATTACTTTGACGGCTTCGTCAAAGCGGCCGTATTTGTTGACGTTCTTCTCAAACGCGGTCTTGGGATCTTCGCCTTTCTTAATAGCGTCCATCATTTTGCCCAAATTGACAAATTGATAACCGATAATTTCGTTGTTCTTATCCAAACCGATTTTGAGTACATATCCTTCGGCCATTTCCAAATAGCGTGCGCCTTTGGCTTCGGTACCGTACATCGTACCGATTTGGCTGCGATGGCCTTTACCGAGGTCTTCCATCCCGGCGCCAATCGGCAATCCGTCATCAGAAAAAGCACTCTGCGTGCGGCCATAAACAATTTGCAAAAATAACTCGCGCATAGCGGTATTGATAGCATCACACACCAGGTCAGAGTTCAAGGCTTCTAAAATGGTTTTACCAGGCAAGATTTCCGCGGCCATGGCAGCCGAGTGCGTCATACCGGAACAGCCTAAGGTTTCCACGAGCGCCTCTTTAATGACGCCTTTTTTGACGTTTAGCGTTAGCTTGCAGGCACCTTGTTGCGGAGCACACCAACCCACACCGTGGGTGAGGCCGCTAATATCGGCAATTTGCTTTGCTTTGACCCATTTCCCTTCTTCGGGAATCGGGGCCGGCTCATGTTTGGCGCCTTTGCAGACACAGCACATGGCTTGTACTTCAGGGGTGCATTTTTCACAACTCATGAAATAGGTCTCCTTAATAAAATAAATCTTCTTATATATTTTAGCAAAATTTGAGTGAGGGTTAAATCTCCCCCACCAAAAAACTCCCCGAGTGATTACCCGGGGAGTTTTTGTGAAAACCTATGCGCTTACGACCACAAGCTAAGCTTGGTCACTTTGTCGCTGCGGCGAACTTTTGGCTCGCCTACCAGTTCTTGGATGAACGCTTCACACACATAAATTTTTGTACCCGGCAATAAATGACCGCCGATAACGGTATGGTCTTTATCGGCCAATGTTACGTGTGCATGCACCATCGGGCGATTGTCTTGGATACTGACGTTCCCTGTTAAATTTAGGAGTTCCAGCTCCTCATCGAACAGGGATTTTTCAAATTTCTTTTTGGCTTGGTCGTAATAACCAATCGTTGCGTTGGAGACAGATCCTACCACTGATACAATCCCGCATTTCACTTGATTGTCGTGGCAAAAATCGATTAGCTCCTCAAGCAAATCTTTCCCTTTAGGAAGTCGGAATATATAGGTTCTTCCGGTTAAATAAGGTTTTTCTTCTGCCATTTTTCTCTCCTTATCGGGCTTATTTCGTGGCCCGTTTTAAATCGTCCGCGTACGTGCGGATAGCCGCTAATATAGATTTCCCGTCCATACCAGCTTCTTCATATACTTTGGCGCTACTTGCGCTGCCCAAATACCGTCCATTTTTATGCGGATAGACCGTATGTTCACGTCCTTGCCGGCTGTGAATCCAACAGTCTAACGTGGGAAGCGTAAAGTCCGTAAGTCCCATAGCACGTTGCATAAGTGCATCGGGCACCAGCTGATCTTGCTCCTCTTTGGGCAACAATTCAAATAGCTCACGGCTGGCCACATAAATGAGGTTCACTTCCGGCGCGTTACCCGCCAAAATTTCCGGCAACACTTTTTCCACTACAATGCGACCAATACCTGCCCCTTGCACGAACACAGTTGCGGCTTGGGCATCTTTCGCGTGGTGCAAATAATACACCCCTTTCGCGGCCGCCGATGCAGCCTCAATGCCAAGTTTTGCCCGGTCCATATACGCTGCTGAAGCACGAATCACAAACGGCGCAAATACCGCTGGCTTCTTAGCCAACGCAGTAGCAACAAGTGGCCAAATTTCATCTACTTCTAACGGCGTAATAGTAATGCAAGATCCTTTTGGAAAATTGTCTTGTACCAACTGTAAACTTTGCGGATCGGCATGAGTCGGGCCGTCTTCCCCGGTAGGCAAACTGGCATGCCCGTTAAAAAGCACGAGCGTATTGGGGTGAAGGCCTACTTCGCGCGAAGCTTGTACACCAATCGCATGCAACCGCGCGGCCACATGTTCAAAGGCCAAAAATGCGCCATAGGATGACGACACCGCAATATGCCGGCCAAAAGCTGAAATACCGCTGCATACAGCCGACATTCCATCTTCACAAATCCCCCCCGCACTTAAGCGGCGGCTGGTGGGATTAGTCACTGTGTTAAAATTACCGGAAGCAAAACCTTCTGCCACAGCACCTGCACCTGTGGATCCATACAAATCAGCCGAACCGACCAGTAGCGCGCCATTAGTTTCTTTATTCAAGTAGGACAATGTTTTGCCTAATATACCGCGTGTAGTATATTGTTTACCCACTTCAAAAGAAAACTCAGCCGGCACTTGCGTCGGATTACAAACGTATGCTTTTTGTACATCCCCTAACGTCGAGCGAACAACGCGTTTAGCAAGAGCCAACTGTTGTGCTGAGGCTTTGAGTTGCGCCACTACAAATTGGCGAATTTGCGCATCACTTTCTAATACGCGCCGGATGACTAACAAACTATCCCAGTAGTATTTTTCAACATTCTGCGGCGTTTTATCGCCTTCAAAGCGTGGGAACGTTTCGCTAAACGTTTGCTCAAATTCGGAAAGGGCTTTATAAAATTCTTCGGAGGCAAATTTGTGCCCACTCCCGTGGGAGGCTTTGCCCTCAAGGCCGTATTTCCAACCCTTAACGGTGCGATAAATAATCGCCGTGGGTTGGTGGTTATTGATCTGCGCGGCTAATTTTTGAGCTGCAAAAATTTGATTAAAATCATGACCGTTTGGAACGTAAATTACGTTACAATCCTGCATGTAAAAAAGTTCTGTTGGGGTCCATTGTACATAATCGCCCGGCTGGTTGTTTTCGGCGGTTACACGTTCCGATTCGATAGATGCTTGATTCCAGTCGATATGAAACGTAATATTTTTAAGTTGCGCCGTAGCCGCCATGGCTAGGGCCTCACTTACACGCCCGGCAGTTAAACCACCTTCGCCTTCAATTACATGTACATGCGGGCAGTTT
>CADBYN010000024.1 GCA_902798835.1 Candidatus Avelusimicrobium bubulum
AACACGCAAACAATTTTTATTTGCGGCTTTACTTAGTTCCCTTGTGGCAATGGGTGTGGGCAGTTTGGTAGATTTTCACTTTTTTATCCCGGGGTGTGCGTTAGTATTTTTCGTTATTTTGGGCGTTGTGCTCGCCCCAACTTTTCATAAGCATCACGTACATGAAATACGTTTGTCTGCACCACTTCGGTTATTGGTATGTACCGTATTGATAGGGGCGGCTTTCATTCCACTCCAAAAAACGCGTTGTTGGCGGCAATTTTTTATAGGAAATGGACTCAAAACGGAGGCCAAGCTTAAGGCTTATGAGCAAGGGCTCAGCTATTATCCTGGCGCGCATTATGCAGCCCGCTTAGCCAATGCGTATTACAATGCCAGTTTACAAAGCAAAGACGAGGCTGAGAAACTGCATTATCTCGAACTTGCCTGGCAAATTACTCAGCATTACTTAGAGCAATACCCTAAGGATAAGGAACTCTCTAAGGTATATATACGCGCTTGGCGTCAATTGCGCTAGGAAAAAGTTTCTTAATTTGCTAAAATATAAGAACTATGAGACTTCATGCTTTTGCACCTTTAGGATTAGTATATCTAGGCCTGTTATTTGGCTGTACAAATGCGTCGGTGATGAACGAGTCCACCAAAGACGCTGTTTCTACCCAGGAAGTAACCGATGCGTTAGCGCAGGTACGTTCCTCTCAATCGTATGTGTTACAACCCGGCGATTTAGTAGATATTCGTGTGTATATGGAAGATAACATGAACCGTGTGCTGCGTATTAGCGGCAATGGAACGGTTACTTTCCCTTTAGTAGGAAATATTAAAATCGCAGGGTTTTCACTCGAGCAAGCCGAACAAAACTTGGCTGATCGTTTGACGACGTATATTCGTCAACCTCAAGAATACGGCAATAAAACGGTGTATGTGTTGGGGCAAGTGTCTAAGCCGGGGTCTATTCAAATTCCACCGGAAAAACAGCTTACCGTATTAGAGGCCATTACCTCCGTGGGAGGATTCACGGATATAGCCAATACATCCAAAGTGCGCGTGCTACGTATGGAAGACGGGAAGCAAAAAAGCATGGATGTAGACGTAAGCCAAATTACCAAGCAAGGTAATAAGAGCTTGGATATCGCATTGCAGCCCGGCGATGTGGTGTTTGTGCCGCAGAGTTTATTTTAATTTCAAGGAATCCATATGAATGAAGAAGAATTAGATATTACCGCCTTAATGGGCGTGGTATTCAAGCGCTTTTGGCTTATTGTGGCCACGGCCCTGCTGGGGTTGTTGGTTGCTATTTTAGTAAATGTATTTATGCGGCCGGTATACGAAGCCACCGTACTCATGATGATCAACCAGGAAAATGCGGGTAAAATTGATGATTCCTCTTACGGGAGCTTTGCAAGCGTGGAAGATTATTATCGCACGCAGTATCAATTATTGGCAAGCCGTTCTTTATTAGAGAGTGTGTATAAGCAGTTGAATTTAGACCAATACGAAGAATTTGCTAAAGGGATTATCAGTTTGCGCAAAGCAATAAAGATTGAGCCCGTAACGCGTAGCCGTTTAGTGAACGTAAAAGCCCGGGCGTATGATGCGTCTTTAGCCACAGATATTGCAAACACATTAGCAAACACGTTTGTACAAGAAAATATAAGTAACCGTATTTCTATGGGGCAAGATATTATCCGGGCGTTAGAAAGCACGGAAATGAACGCGGCCGACCAAGAGTTGTTAAATTCCATGCCGCAAGTGGTCAATAGTGATTTTATTAAATCGTTAAAGCAGCAAGAAGCCTCGTTAGAACGTAATTTAGCACAGTTGACTTCCAAATATACACCGCAGCATCCGGAAGTAGTATCTGTTAGAAGTCAATTAAGTGCTACCAAAGCGCAAATCGCGCTTGAAACGCGTCGGTTGGTGCAAAGCATTAAGATTGAACTTTCCGGGCAGTTTTCGGGGAATAATATTCGTGTGGTGGATCCTGCCATTGTGCCGAAAATTCCGGTGTTACCGCGCAAGCTTATCAACCTGATAGCGGGTATTTTTGGCGGGGCCTTGATTGGATTGTTGTTAGCCTTCTTAATGGAATTTTTGGATCAAACCATTAAGACAAGCGAAGATTTAGAAAAGAAATTGGGCTTGCCTTTCTTGGGGTTTGTACCGCATGAAAAGCTTAAGAAAAAGGAAAGCGAATATGCCTCCATGCTTAAAGAAGGGAATATTTTGCTGGCTGAAAATGTACGTAACGTGCGTACTATGTTGGAATTTACGCTCTCAGATGACCGCAAAGCTCCGTTCTTGGTCAGTAGTTCTATGCAAGGCGAAGGCAAGAGCCATTTGTCGGCCAATTTAGCTGTAGCGTTGGCACAAATCGGCAAAAAAGTTTTGTTAATCGATGGGGATTTGCGTCGTTGTCGTTTGCATAAAGTATTTAAGGTCTCCCCGGAAAAAGGTCTTAGCAACATCTGGGATCGTGACCCTGCCAAGGCCGACTATGCCGCCAATGTACAACCGGTTGCGGATGTTCCTAACTTGTTTATAATGACCGCCGGCCAACGTCCGCCAAACCCCGCGGACTTATTAAATACCCCCCGCTTGGCTGATTTTATTGCCTGGGCGCAGAAAAATTACGATCAGGTGATGGTGGACTGCCCGGCTATTTTGCCTGTAGCAGACACGATGTTATGGGGCAAATATATTCCGCGCACAATCTTTGTTATCAAGCACGGTAAAACAAATGTTCGCTCGGCCAAAATGGCGTTGGATAAATTGCAAAAAGCCGGCGTGAAGATATTGGGCGTTGTACTTGGACACTACAAAGCGCAAGGCCTTACGTACGGCAAGTATGGATATTATAAAAACTATTCATACTATTATTCCGACGAAAAGAAATAAACTTTAGAAACGTTTATTAAAGAAAACCCCCGGCATCAACCGGGGGTTATTTATTTTTTACAAATACTACCTCGAACAATCTAGACAAGGCCCCTCGTCAACAACGTCACCATACCCTATATCATGATCTATTTGATAACCAGCAAACTCGGCCAAAGGACAGAACCCTTCCGGCCCATCACAAAGTCTGCCAATAGAGCCGTCGAACCCTACTGCTATCGCAAGTATTCCCCCCTCATACACACCCGAAGAACGGGTAGCCCGCATAGCTCCTATCCAGTCTGGGTAAAATTCATACGTAAATGCACCCCCTGTGGGTAAAGAAAACTGAATATCCCCTTCGTTTAGTTGGCCTATATTTCTGGCAAACTCATTATGCTGCATATAATAAATACTCTGTGCGGTGGCAAAATCCCCCAATATTTGGATGGCCTCTGCCATGCGCGAGCGTTCTACTGCTTTTTGATATTGGGGTAGGGCGATAGCCGCCAGTATCCCAATGATGAGTACTACAACGAGTAACTCAATTAACGTAAAACCTGTTTTCATTAGTTGTCTCCTTTACTACAAGTATAGAAAGTGAAGTACTTTCTACATATAGTATACGACTTTTTGCAGAAATTTCAAGTGCTTTTTTTAATCTAGGCCTTGACGATTTTTTTATTTCCCTTTTATGTCATCCCCGAATGTTTTAATCGGGGATCTCCACCTCTTGTTTTGCAAAAAAGCGGAAACTGTCGACGGAAAATTTCGAAAATGATGCTTCACAACAACTAATGAAAACAGGTTTTCTGTTAACTATTGTCTTCAAAAACACTTTTTAACGTAGTAGAGCATAAAAAAAATAGCCTCCCGTTTGGGAGGCTATTTTTTTATAAAAGCAAACAACTATCTGGTCGGAGCAGAAGCGCTTAACGTATCTTCTACGTCGCGTACTGCTTGTTCGCTAAGGTTGGATTCGTGAATAAGAGCGCTCTCGTCCACAAATTCGGGCAGATCATTTATTTTGGTTTCTTTTTGAACTGCGGTACTAGGGTGGGAGAAAGATTGTCTGTTTTCCCAAGAATACGGCAACGTTACCGGCCAAATGCGTTGAACAGATTGACGAACGTCATTCCCGTCGACTACAGCCCCTTTTGACAATTCAACAGTACGACCATTAGCATCCGTTAATTGAACACCTTCCCCTTCTTCGACTGTGATTGCATTTGTAGCAGGATCCACGGACAATTTTGCAGGGCTCTTAGCAAACACGGTGGCTGGACCGATTTTTACACCGTTTATTTTGTTCGCGCGAACCGTTACAGAACCATCAGCTGCTTGTCCCAAAGCAAGAGCTTGACCGGCAGGCACAAATAAATTTACTTTGCCGAAGGTAAGCACGGTATCCGCGGTAGCTTGGATATTGCGCTCGTTATTTGTTTTGTTCGGTGCCGCGATTACACAGGTAGCCCCTAACAAAAACATAGCGAATAATACTGCAGTTACTTTTTTCATTTAAAAACTCCTCATCCTGTTGTATTAAAGTAATTATACATCCACTAAAGAATCTGTAAGTTCCTATGCCTGCAGATTCAATCGGAGAGGGAGGGATTCGAACCCTCGATACGGGTTTACCCCGTATAACGGTTTAGCAAACCGCCGCTTTCGGCCTCTCAGCCACCTCTCCAACACATCAATTATACAAATTCTAAAAACTCTGCTCAAGCCCTTTTTTTAAGGGAGTAAACTGTTGATTGGTCAATTTGCGCCATTTTTCGCTGCTGCAAATCCAATGACCGGGGATAACTGCTTCGGCTACTTTGTCATAGTTTAAAGCAGGTTGGTTCCCCGTTATCTTGGCACAGAGTTCATACATCCACGCTGCCACGTGCATTGCCCAAACAGGTGCCTTGGGCATAAACGGTTTGCGCACATGCATTGCATTTGCCATTTCCGTGATAAAATAATCCCACGTGTAAATAGTTGGCTCAGCCACGAAGTACGTTTCGCGGTTTGTATCCGGGCGGATGTAAGCTTGATAGAGTGCATCTACTAAATCTTGCACGTATACAAAACTAAAATAACCGTTTCCTGACGTATTCACCATGAGCCCGCGCTTTACCCACACGGCAATTTTGGATACACCGGAATCATTCTTTCCGTATACAATCGGGGGGCGGATAATAGTGCGTTTGATACGTTGATTTAATTGACGGACGGCTTTCTCCCCCAACATCTTGGTGCGGCCATAATCGGAAACGGGAAGGGAGGCATCTTTTTCAAGGCGTGGGCGGCGGGGTCGTTTGGCATAACCGCTTGCCGCTAAGCTTGACACATGCACAAACGTCTGGATAGTAGGTGTCCGATTGGCGGCAGTCACCACATTTTGTACGGAAGTCACGTTGCCTTTTTCGAAGTCTTTATAATTAAATCCAAAAATAGTACCCGCTAAGTTAAAAATTCCCTCACAACCTTGCATGGCTTTTTGTAAAGAATCAACATCGTTGTAGTTTCCTTGGACTAAAGTAACGGCCGGGTTAGCCGGATGTGTTTTGGGTAGTTTGCGTGTGAGCACGCGTACAACATATCCCTCGCGCAATAATTTGTCCGTCAATGCGCGGCCGATGAATCCGTTTCCCCCCGTGATCAGTACAGTAGGTTTTGTCATTATTTATCTTCCACAATAACTTCTAATTTTTGCAATGCTTTCTTGGCGGCATTTCGGGCGTTTTGTTCCGCTTCTTTTCGGGCTTTTTCTTCGGCTGCCTTTTTGGCATCTTTTTGATTGACGAAGTTCTTTTCACTGCGAGCATTGCGTCGGTCAAATGCAAAATTGAAGGTGAATTTGTTTAGCCCTTGTTCAATGTCAGCGCCTGTGGGAATATCGCCGTTACATAATTTTTGAAAAGGAGTGCGGTTGTCGTCCTGTGGAAAATACATCAATATAGAAGCCAACATACACACAAAAAATACACACGTTAAAAAGCGGTTAATTCCATCGAAACGATATAATCCAAATAGCGTACCGATAACGGACATAATTAAAATAATTCCCGTCCAAACCAGGACAATTGTTCCGGCGAACGTCCAACCTGCTACCCCGAAATGAGGAAAGCAAATCATTACCAATAAAACACATAGAATGAGTAGTAAAAAACGTTGAATACCTACCATAATTATTTCTCCTGTTTAAACTCTACTGTAATAGTGAGTTCATCTTTTTCATAATACATGGGCAGGGGAGCAAAGGGCCCTGCGTTAATTACTGCCGAAGTAGCAGCAAAATCGAATGAATCATCGCCGGAAGAACGCTCTGTTTTTAAGTTTTTTATTTTACCGTCACGTGCAATAGCAAAAGATACCATGGCGGAAAGTACATTCCCGGCGGGGCGGCGTTTTTCCCATTCTATCCATAGAGAGTTGCGCACTTGCGTAATATACCAAGGGTACGGGAAGTTGGCAAAATCAGTTGTAATATTTCCCCCCTCAAACTCTTCTGTGCTTGAGGAATCGGCATCATCGTCAAGCACGCTTGGGCCACTAAGCGGCTCGCTCGTAGCCGGGGTGGTTTTTGCGGCTTGCTTTTTGGGAGAAGTAGGTTTCGCTGCAATTTCGGTTTTAGAAACATAGGCCTTTTGGGGCGGTGCTTTTTCGATAGCTTCCTGGGCGGGTTCCGGCGTTTTAACCGTAGTTGCAGCGGTGGTACTGGGCGCGGTAATGGCTTGTACTTTGCCCGAGCCGATAAAGTCAATCGTGTAAGTAGCCTTCGGTTTTGTAGTACCGGGTGCTAATAACAAGATAACCATAAGTGCGGCAAGTGCATGTAATCCGCCGGAATATACTAAATACCAGTTCATTATTCTTTAGATAATACGCCAATACCCAATTTGGCAGCTCCCAATTTTTTAGCGATATCAAACACATCAACAACCTGTTGAACAGGTACATCTTTATCTGCTTCTACTAAAATCGTTTTCTTGTTAGCTTTCCCTAAACGCAGGATAAGTTCTCGTTCTAAATTGGCCATAGATACTGTTTTTTTAAGTACGGTAATGGTACCGTTTTTTTGAATTTCAATACGGATTACATCATCGTCTGTTTGCGTATTAATGGCTTTTGATTTAGGCAAGTCCACGGTAAGCTGCATTTGCACTAAAAGAGGACTCATTACCATGAAGATAATCAGCAAGATTAACGTGATGTCGATAAACGGCACCATGTTAATGTCAGCCATTAAACGGCGTTCTCTTCTTCGTGCCATATTAAAACTCTCTGGAGGAAGACGTGTTGTTATAAATAAAATCTTGTGCTACGCTATCTAATTCTTGTGCAAAGTAAGTTGTTTTAGACAAGAAGTAGTTGTAAGCAATAACAGCCGGAATGGCCACAAATAACCCGGCTGCCGTATTGACAAGCGCTTCGGCAATACCGGCGGCCACCACGGAGGCTCCTCCCGCCACGGCTGTATTCGCTGCCAGATCTTTAAATGCGTGCATAACCCCGATTACCGTACCGAACAATCCGATGAAAGGAGTAATACTTCCTAATGTTCCTAAAATGGATAGACGTCTTTGCAGCTTTACGGTTTCAAAATCAATTACGCTTTCTGCAATTTTTTCTATATCCTGGCGGGAACGTTTTCGTTCTTTGCAAAGTCGTGATAAAAGTACGCCGGCAGGGGTGTTTTTAACAGATTCTTTACGGCAAGCTTCTTCTACTTTTGTATAACTGCCCGATTGGAGCGGCGTACGTGAATAAGCAATTAATCGACGGGAATAATTAATAGCTTTTCGAATACGGAAATAGCGTTCCAAAATAACGGAAATAGAATATACGGAGAGCAAAATCAAAATGATTAAAATCGGCCCTCCGGCAGCGAGTAATTCGCGAATATTTGTCATGCTTGAAAAGTCCATAATTTCTCCTTAACCCATGTTAATAAAAATAATACAAATTTGAATACATATATTAGCTAACAACCCGGCAGATACATCATCAAATACGATACCAAAAGCACTTTCCAATTTATCAAAACTTTTTACCATGCCCGGCTTAAGTGTATCAAATGTGCGAAAGAGCACAAAAGCTGCTAACATATAGGGCCACGTATGTGGTAAAAACGCCATGGCCGTAATATACCCTGCAATTTCATCAATCACAATTTTAGGGTTGTCGTGCCCGGTATATCCTACAAATTTTACTTTTTTGCATACGCACACGGCAAGCACCCAAAATAAAAGCATAAAGATCAGATAGAGCATTTGATCCGTCGGGGCGACTAAAACTAAAGGGATCCCCCATAACGTACCCAAAAAACCTGCTCCCGTATTTTTTTTAAACTTGATAACTTTGGTGGGCAAGTAGCTAATAAATAATCCTGTCGCTAACGCTTTCCAAATTAGTTGCATGGCAAACTCCAAGATTTCTTTAATAAATCCCAATTGTTACGCAGATATGAAATAGCGCTTACCCACGTAATTACAGCGGCGATGGCTGTTACGGCGTACGGGAAGTTGATCAATGTTAGAAATATAATCTGACAAACGTGTTGCGCAGTACCGTGCAATAGTTGGGATAAATGCATAACTAAAATTACAAACAAAATTACGCCGATAGCAGACATTTGCACGACCGTCTTAAATTTTCCCCATCGCTCGGCTGCCATGACTTTTCCGTCCAGCGCGGCAATGGCGCGCAGGTTAGACACCATCAGTTCGCGCAGTAAAATCAAAAATACGGCCCAAATAGGGACGTTAAGCGGGCGGATGGATACAAATGCGAAGAAAGCCGCAATTACGAGAATTTTATCCACAAACGGGTCGACAATGGCTCCAAAGGGAGTGATGGTGTTTGTCTCGCGTGCTATTTTTCCGTCTACCCAATCGGTGCTGGCCGCTACAATATAAATGATGATGCCTGTAAAGCGCGCCCACCAAAACGGCAACAAGATGAAGAAAAATACAAGAAGAGACAAACCGGCACGTATGAGCGTAATTTTATTAGCAAGCGTCATCATTTGAACAGGCCTCCTGCACGGAAAGTATCGAATGCCAACGTGGCATTCTTTTGCGTATCAGTCAGTTTTGCTTCTGTGACCATTAAGTCCGAAACAATTTTAATGTTCGTCGGAAAATAATCTTCTTTAGAGAGCGTCAAATACAGTGTATACGGTTCCCCCTCTTTTGGAGTTAATTCCAAAAGGTAGGGTTCTTTAAGCACGGCATTATGACGGGCCAATAAGGCCGTGTAATTGCCAAAATCAAATAACGCCTGATTGGGTTGGCCTTGTTGCCACTCCTGCCAAGACAGCGTGGTAATTTCGTTTCCTTTTCCGTCTAAAATTAAAATTTGTTTTTTGTCGGTAATGGCGGTTTGTTCAACATCTCCATCCACGGACAAGGTATCTAAACGCAACAGATTTTTGTCTTTATCGTAGAACAAAGTTCCTTGCGATTTGCTGATGGGAACGCCGTCATATTCGCTGGTTTGCTCAAAACGCGTTTTTAAGAATTTAAGTTTTTGATCCCAATTTTTTACCTGAATAATAACCTCATTAGGATAATAAGATTTAGTAGTTGAAGCAGGTTTGGAAGTTGGTTTTACTTCAACTGGCTGTTGGGGTTGTTCTTCCTTTTTGGGTTCAACTGTTGGGTGTGTTTGCGGAGTTTCTACAACCACTACTGGTTGTTGTTCTTGTTGTTGCTCCTCTTGTTTAGCAGAGCACCCTACTAGACTTGTCACACCAAAAAAGGCGATAATTAAACTATTTATAAACTGTTTCATATTCGGGCTCTTTGTAATCCTTTTCGTAGGGTAAACCGCTCATTTCTTCTATGGCTGAGTCAATTAAATCATAATGAATTTCCCAGCGGTTGGATCCCTCGGGCTTGGTAATAAAACCGCGCATCTCCAGCACGCTGAGCATATTGGTTGCTCGCGCGGAAGAACCAAAGTGCGCTTTCAGTAAATCTTGCGATACACGGCGGCGTTCCTTGACCAGGTTAAGCGCTTGTAAAATTTCTTCGGGCTTGGTTCCCAGGCCGTCCTGCGGGCGCATACCGGGTTGTTGCTCTTGCACAATTTGTACAGGATAATCCGGCCCTCCCTGAGCACGTAAGAAATCCGCTACGGCTTTGATTTCATCCGGCGAAACATAAGCCCCCTGGATGCGTAGCGGTGTTTGTGTAGAGGAGTCTAACAGTAGCATATCGCCGCGGCCTAATAAATCTTCGGCTCCTACGGAATCCAAAATTACTTTAGAGTCAATCCCCGAAGCCACCTGCAATGCAATGCGCGAAGGCATATTGGCTTTGATGATACCCGTTACTACTTTTACAGAGGGGCGCTGTGTACATAAAATGAGGTGAATTCCCATGGCGCGTCCCATTTGCGCCAAGCGTTGCACGGAATCTTCAATGGAGGCTTTTGTTTGCAACATAAGGTCAGCCATTTCGTCGATGATCACAAAAACATAGAACATTTTTTCTTCGTTATTTTCTTTGGCCCATGCGTTATAACCTTCAATGTTTTTTACCTTAACGGCTTGGCACATGTCCAGGCGTTTTTCCATTACTTTGACGAGCATTTGCAGCGATTTTGCCGCGTCATTAGGTTTGGTAATAATATCGGCATCATCGCACGAAGTTTTGGGGTCGTAAAGGTACGGAATTCCTTCATACAATGTAAGTTCTACACGTTTCGGATCGATCATTAAAAATTTGACTTCGTCGGGTTTGTGCTTGAACAAAAGCGACATGATGATTGTGTGCAGACAAATAGATTTACCGCTATTGGTGGCCCCGGCAATTAAAATATGGGGCCATTTTTCGGCGATGGTAGCGGCGGGATCTCCGTTAGCATGGCGGCCCAAAGCAATAGGAAGCACCGCTTTGGAATTAGCATACACGGGGGATTGCAAAATTTCTTTCATGGTTACCATGACAGATTTGTCATTGGGGATCTCAAAACCCACGGTGCTCTTGCCAGGGATAGGCGCCTGTACACGGATGGAACGGGCATGCATACTGGCTTGAATATCTTGCGTGAGTGCGGTGATAGAGGACATTTTAACACCGGCATCAGGTTGAATTTCATAGCGGGTAACTACAGGACCTGGGGAGACGCCTGTAACATGAGCACCAATTTCAAAATTCTTTAAGGTGTCTTCCAAACGTTTGGTGGCTTTGGCAATTTCATCATCTGTCGGCCCTACTATTCCGTTTCCGGCGGGGTCATTGAGTAAATTCAAAGAAGGCAGTTGAAAAGTAGCGGGGTCAAATTTTTTGACATCGTTTGAAGATCCTTCCTGTTCCTTTTCTGCTTTCTGCGTCTTAGACGTTTTGGGGGCAGGCATTTCTTCTTCTTGGCGAGGGAGTTCCGTAACGGGTTCGGCAACAGGGCGACGAATTTCCGGTTTGGCACGGCGAATTTCCGGTAAGGAGGTTACCTCTTCTGCTACCGGGCGATTTTCTGCAGCTTCGGCACGTTCTTTAATTTCTTGTTTGCCATCCGCTACTTTTTGTTTTAACTCGGCGCGCGAATCCATCCATCCGTTGAAATCATTTTGAATAAACTGGGCCACTTTAATAATTACGGTTTTCCACGGAATAGCCACCAAAATATGTACCCCCACCAGCACAAACGCAATGGAAAATAGCGCAGCGCCTACGGAGCCGACAATGCCTTTGAGGGCAAAAAATACTTTATCCCCCACTGTACCGCCGGAGATTAAGGAATCGGTAAAAATCTGTCGAAGACAGGTACAAATGCTCGAAAAGCTGGCCAACGTGATTGAAGTTCCTATCAAGAAAAACAAGAAAGATGCACTTTTATTGCGTATTGTCTGCACGAGCCAGTAGAACAAGAAGATAGGCAACAGCCCGGCGCTTAGTCCCATGAGTTGGCGCAATTCTTGGGCGATAGAGCCACCCAATTTTCCACTGGCCGCGTGGAACCACAAAATGGCGCATAACCACACGCACAAAGTACCCATCAAAATATAGAGGGCGGCGCGTAACCAAGCCGCATTAGATTGGGAAGATTTTTTCTTTGATTTTTTATGTGTGTAATAATACCGAGCCATACAGAAATATTGTACCTTTTTTGAGCAGTTTATGGGGAAGTTTTTTTATGGAATAATAGTAGTGGGTATATCCGATTGTTAAATGCCTGAGTTTGTTTTTTTGATATAATCTGTTGCTTTGCCTCAATATCAACGTGCCGTCGAAAAAGCGCGAATTGCTAAGGTGCTGCCCGTTTTAAGGAGTTTATATAATGCCGGTCAAGAACATTATTTAAAATATAGACAATATCCCACTAAATTTAGCGATTTGGGCGTAAATTTGCCTTGCCAAGGAAATGAGCGTTGGACAACCCTAATGCCTGCCGACTCGGCCTGTTCTATAGGGGAATGGTCCTATCAAGTGTATAATATAACAAGCTCAAATGCCGACTACATTACCGTTGGCAGAATAAGAGGCCCGTACGCTGGGATCGGGTTTAACATATACTACACCGGACAATATAAGGGGAAAATTATTTGTGCGGAGCGAAGGTCCTCTGGGGTATCTTATTCCGGTCACAATCGGGGTGACTATTGCCAAAAATTCTTTAAGGGGAAATTGATTGGTAGCGGTACCATGTACGAATTTACTACAAACTAATGTTACAAAGTGTATTCTAAAAACCCTCAAGCAAGTATGCTTGAGGGTTTTTTAGGTTTATCTTTAGATAAGGTTTAATTCGGTTGGAACGGGTTGGCGGCCTCGGCGGCTTGTTTTTGCACGGCAGCCTCTCCCCAAGTTACGTCGTAGTCAATGCCGTCGGCTTCGAGGGTAATTTTTCCTTGTGCCAAAAGCTGACCTAACGCCAAATATAGCACCGAACTGGACAGCCGAAACATCACCTTTAGCTGCCAAGAGGTAGCCTTGGAATTGGCCGACAAATAATCGGTTATCTGTTTTACGGCATCGTTAATGTTTTCTTGCAATGGAGTCATAATTACACTCGCTCAATGGCAAATAAGGCATCACCTTGTTTAACAGGCTTGCCATTTTCCACCAATACTTTCTTAATAATGCACGGGAAATCGGCGCGGACTTCGTTAAATACCTTCATGGCTTCGATTAAGCAAATTACATCGCCTTTGGCTACTTGAGCCCCTTCTTTTATAAAAGGCGGGGCGCTAGGGGTGGATCCACGGAAAAAGATCCCGGTCAACGCGGAGCGCATGACTTCTTTGTATTGCTCTTGTGCGGGAACAAATGCGGTACTGTTTCCGACGCTTACGTTCCCCCCCACATTTACGGGAACGGGGATCATAGCCGGTTTCGTCTTTACCAAGCGTAGATACAGGCCTTTTTGGTCATATTCAATGGTGTCCAGGTTATTATCCTGCATAAAGCGGTAGAGTTGTTTAACATCTTTTAAAATGGGAGATTCTTTAGCAGCCGTTTTCTTAGTGGCTTTGACGGCCTTAGCTGTAGTTTTTTTAGTGGTTGATTTTTTCATAAGTTCCTCTTGCAAAAAACTAATTACCTTATTTTACATTATTTTGGGTATGCGGGGCAAACAGTTCGCGGTTTCGCTCAAGCGTTTGGGAGATTTCCGTTAAACATTCGGATAGATCCCGGGATAACGTGTAACGAAGGTCATCTCCAAATTGTTGGGTGTAAACAGGCCCTGTTAGGGGCAAGAATAAAGCGGTTCCTTTGTTTTCTACGCGCTGAGCTGCGGCGGAGACATCCGTCATTTCTACGCGGTTTTGACGGGCGGAGAACATAGAGAAAACTCTTTGTTTCGTGCGTACATCATAAATTTCAATCATGACCCGTGTTTCTAAAATGGGTGGCTGACCGCTAAACCATTGTACACTTTGCATACTGTCGGTTTTCGTGTTTCCAACCGTGTAGGTAAGTTGGGCAAAATAATCGTATTCGTTGGCATGCTTGGATGCGTTTACTTCGACCTTGTCAAAGAGTGTCGCCAGGGCATCGGCCGCGGCGGCTAACGAGCCGTCAGCTAAGTCTATTTTATAGGAATGGACGGAATTTTGGGAGTGATAGTCTTTTAATACAAATTGTTTTTGGGCAATTTTGTCCGATAAGACCAACACTGAAGCATTCACACGCTCTTCCGCTGTGGGTGCCGCAAAAATACCGCGGGGCAATTTATGATGATACGAGCAAGCATAGAACGAAACGGCACAAAGCAAGCAGATAAGAAGCCGAAAATGTTTCATAACTATATTATACTAAATTGTTTAGTTAGCAAAAAAAACAGGCCTTCGGAAAAGAACCGAGGGCCTGTTTTTGGAATAAAACAACTATTTAAGTAGTGCCTTGCGGGACAAGCGCACTTTACCGTTATTATCAATTTCGACGCATTTCACTTCGACGATTTCGCCGAGTTTCAACACATCTTCTACCTTGTTAATACGGTGTTTGGCAATTTCGGAAATGTGCAACAGTCCGTCCTTGCCGGGCAAGATTTCCACAAACGCTCCAAAGGGTTGGATGGAAACTACTTTACCTTTGTAAATTTTATTTACTTCCGGCTCAGCAGTTAACATTTCAATTTCCGCCTTGGCTTGGTTGAGCTTTTCGGCATTGGAGGCGGCAATCGTTACGATACCCGTTTCTTCAATGTCAATCTTGGTACCGGTAGATTCGGTAATACGTTTAATGTTTTTACCACCGGGCCCAATGACAGCTCCAATCTTGTCCACCGAGATTTGCATCTTGTAGATTACAGGCGCATACGGAGAAACTTCTTTGCGAGGTTCTGCAATCGTTTTTTCCATATGGTCCATAATGAACATGCGGCCTTCGGTAGCTTGTTTAATGGCTTGGCGCAATACATCAAGCGGCATACCAGTTTTGAGTTTTACGTCCATTTGAAAGGCCGTAATACCCTTGCGAGAACCGGTTAGTTTAAAGTCCATATCGCCCAAGTGGTCTTCTAATCCCATAATATCGGACAATACCACAAATTTGCCTTCTCCGCTAATGGCACCCATAGCAATACCTGAGCAGGGCGATTTCATCGGCACCCCTGCATCAAACAGGGCCAAAGAACCACCACACACAGAAGCCATGGAGGAAGATCCGTTCGATTCGGTAATGTCGGACACTACGCGGATGGTGTACGGGAATTCTTCTTCGCTGGGAATAAGCGGCATTAAAGCGCGGCGGGCAAGTTCCCCGTGGCCGATTTCGCGGCGGCCCGGAGAGCGATCCGGCTTGCATTCACCCGTGGCAAAGCCCGGGAAGTTGTAATGCAACATGAAGCGCTCATAAGAAGTGTCTTCTAAACCTTCTACCATTTGTTGGTCATCTTTTGTACCCAACGTGGCTACGGCTAACGATTGGGTTTGACCGCGGGTGAACACAGCAGAGCCGTGGGCACGCGGCAAGTAACCTACTAAAGAGCTTAACGGGCGGATTTCGGTCGGTTTGCGGCCATCCACACGCACGCCTTCGTGCAATACCAAGTTGCGGGATTCTTCATACATAATGTTTTCCAACGCAATCCCGGCATAGGTGGCGGCGTTATCGCCATACGCTTCGGTTAATTGTTCCGTGAAGGTCTTTTTCAGTTGAGCCACTTGCGTATCGCGCGTTTGTTTATCGCTAAAAGCATGCAAGATTTTTTTGGCTTCTTCGCGGAAAGAACCATTGGCCAAATCGACTACTTCTTGCGGTAGTTTTTCAACTACGTATTCAAATTTCGGCTTGCCGGCCAGTTCGCGCAGTTTCAGTTGCGCAGCGCACATTTTGTCGATTTCCGGCTTAGCTACTTCCATGGCTTTGATGATGGCGTCTTCTTCTACTTCTTTGGCGCCACCTTCCACCATCAAAATACCTTGTGCGGAACCGGCAATGGTCAAGTCCATGTCGCATTCGGGAAGGGCTTGTTCTTCTTTGGTCGGGTTGACGATATATTCCCCGTTAATGCGGCCGATGCGCACAGCGGCAACCGGTTCGTTAAACGGGATAGAAGAAATGACTACTGAGGCCGAAGAAGCGAGCACAGATAAAATATCCGCGTCATTGTTCGGATCAGCAGAAATGACCATAGCCGTTACGTTGGTTTCACACGCAAAACCTTCCGGGAAGATGGGGCGCATGGTGTAGCCCTCTAGGTTCTCCTGCTTGATGGTTGATGGCAAAATTATTGT
>CADBYN010000025.1 GCA_902798835.1 Candidatus Avelusimicrobium bubulum
CCGAGAACTTTTGTCGTAACACAAGACACTACCTTTACCGCTGAATTCGCAATCAACCAGTATGAAATCAATGTTAGTTGTGATGAAGCAAATGGAAGTATTGTCGGCGAAAGCGGTAGTTTTGATTATTTAAGTTCCCATACCTACGAAGCGATACCCAATAACCACTATCATTTTAAACAATGGTCAGATGGAAATACCGATAACCCACGTGTAATTACAATTACTCAAGATACTGCCCTCATGGCTATTTTTGCCCTTGATACATATACGATTTCAGTTAGCTGTAATAATTTAGAGAGAGGTACTGTTTCCATGAGTGAAAATAGCAAGATCCTGTTGATGCAAGCGTCCGTGATAGAAAGAACGGTAACCGGCCCTATTCCGGGTAGTGTCTCTACTAACTTATCAAATGGAAAAACAAAACTCGATATAGGAAAATATTTTGGAATAAAATTTGCCGCTGGCTCATTGCGCGAAGGGGACTTGTTCGTAATCCACATTACGAAACCAGCGGACAGATCTGTAGGACCGAATTTATACGCTACTCCTAATACTGACAAATTGATTTATACACACCCAAAAGATGCAACAGGCATTATAGGTGACCTTACAATAGAACTTCCTGCAGGAGTAGATAGTTTATGTACCATCTATGATCATTTAGAAAAGGAAACGAATCCTTCTTATAAATTGGATACTTTGCTGTTTTTAAATACTGGTTCGCACGGAATATTTTCCAAGCCGACAACGGAACCAAAATTTTGGACTCGTTTTGAATACTTGAAAAAGACAGCTCCCTTGCCGTTTATTGCTTTGGATACCAATATACATCAATTTCACGAAATATTCCCACATAGTCACTTAAAAACTGTTACGTTTACCAATGCAGCAGGGATTTTAGTATTGGAAAAATATTTTTCTAAATATTATATTGCGTCTGGCGTGAGTTATGAAGAAGCAATTTTGTATAGCAAAGAAGAAGTAAAGCACAGCCCGGCATTTGCTGAACCACTTTTATTACCTCTTTTATCTACGGAAACTTTAGAGTTTATTGCGGATGGGCAACAGTATTCTCGTTCACAGAAAGTAGCACGCATTGTTGATTATTCTTTAGCGAAAAAGGCTCTGAATGTATGTGTGAATGGTGAACAACTAACAGCAAAAAATTGTTCAAGTTGTTCGAAATGTTTAAGAACATTGATGACATTAGATAGCCTGGATAGGTTGGAAGAATTTTCTACGGTTTTTGATGTTGCTGTTTACCGCAAATGTAATTTTAAATATAAGTGTAAACAGAGATTGCTATACAGTGTGAATGCGTATGCTAGAGACAATATAGATTTGGCGAGAAAGAATGGAAAGTATGTACCGTCCTTGTTTTTGGCGGGAATTGTATATATGCCGTCTGTGGTTAAAAAAACAATTAGAAAAATAGTTCGGAAATTAGTGAAGTATTCATAATAAAAACATTTAATGAAACCCAATATTACATGCCAGGTGTGTTATTATCTCGATAAGAAATGGAAAAACGAAAGAGAATTTGTATTGATTTTTAGAGATTATGCAATATTTAAAGAAAAATGCCCAACACAGTATCAATGAAACAAAATTAAGAGGTGAAGTGAAGAATTTGCCACTTATTTCCGTTATTATTCCTGTATATCGCGTGGAAAAGTTTTTGCGCAGATGTATTAATAGTGTTACTGTTCAGACGTGTCAGGATTTAGAGATTATTCTTGTAGACGACGGTTCTCCTGATAGCTGCGGTAGAATTTGTGATGAATATGCTGGTAGCGACGACCGTATTAAAGTTATTCATCAATCTAATCAAGGTTTATCTACTGCGCGTAATGCGGGTTTACAAATAGCGCGTGGAGAATATGTTGCATTTGTGGATAGCGATGATTATATTGAGCCGGATATGTATGAGTATTTATATGGTTTGATTATGAAAGATAACGCAGCCATGTCTATGTGCAATATTTGTGAAGATGAGGGGTGGCACGCGCAAAAAAAGATTGACCTGCCATATATGTTAATTTCCGGAACAGATATTTTGGAGTATAGTGGCTGGTTGTATGTTTGGAATAAACTATATCGTAGAGATTTTATTGATAATTTACGTTTTAATATCAGCGTTTCTTTTGGGGAAGATCTGTTTTTTAATTTTGAACTACTAAAGACAAATGCCCTTATTGCTTTAGGTAATCAAGCTAAGATTCATCATTGTTGTGGGCAAAATAGTAATGCCTTAACGAGGAATTTTTACCCCACGCATTTAAATAAAATTATATTAATGGAAAAATGTTTAAAATATGTTAGACAGCATCGGTTACCTGTTTTAAAGAAATGGGCAGGCTCACAAGTGAGGCATTCAGCTCAATTTCTAGGGCAGATTGCACGATCCAATGTGGAAGACGAGGACTCTGTTCGGTTTTTAACAACTTATGTGAAAAAGCATTTCGTACGTTTTTTATTTGAAAAAGATATTTCATGTAAAAAGAAGATTTGGGTTATGGTGGCATGTATTAATTTTAATTGGGCACGTTTTTTATATAACCTTGTTAAATAATTGTGGATGCTTGGTTAGAGTTTATAAAATTTAATGAGTCGGGAATAAAGAGAAACAAGATGATTATTATTGAACAAATAAGCTGTTGCGGTTGCCAAGCATGTGTCAATATCTGTCCCAAAAAATGTATTTCTATGAAGGCAGATGATGAAGGCTTTTTGTATCCGTCCATAGATAAAACGACCTGTATTAATTGCGGATTATGTGAAAAAGTTTGCCCTATTTTACATAAACCGTCAACTTTCTCTGTATTGGCAACCTATGCTGCCAAACACACAAGCTCGGAAGTAAAACTTAAAAGTTCATCGGGCGGGATATTTAGTGCTTTGGCCGAGGTCATTTTAAAAGAGGGGGGCGTAGTATTTGGCGTCGCGTTTGATAAAGATTGGAACGTGGTGCATAAATATGTAGAAAAATTAGATAATTTAGACAAATTACGTCGCTCTAAATATGTGCAAAGTAATATCGGCAGAACGTACCAGCAAGCCAAGCAGTTTTTAGACCAAGGCCGTACCGTTTTATTTACGGGGACTCCTTGCCAAATAGCCGGTTTGCGGAACTATTTAGGAAAAGTATATAATAATTTGCTTACGGCGGATATTATTTGCCATGCGGTACCATCTCCGGCAGTCTGGCAAAAATTCTTGCATGAAAATTTGGATATCTCTTTGATTAAAGCCATTAATTTTCGTGAGAAGGACGTTAGGTGGAGTACATTTTATCTCTCTTTTTTAACCCCACATGGGTTAAACGTGCATGGCAATACTAAAACGCTTGCAGAAAAAGTACATTTCAAACTCCGTGCTGCTGTTGCTTCTGTAGTATATAGAAATACTTTTTTGAATGCCTTTTTGCGTGAACTGATTAATCGTCCATCTTGTCATACATGCCACTTTAAAGGGTTAAATGCGCGTTTGTCTGATTTTACCTTGGGCGACTTGTGGGGTCAATGGCCAGGTATTATCACTAAGCAGGATAAAAAATATGGCATGAGTGTTTTGTTGGTTAATACGATCAAAGGGCAAAAATATTTTGAAGAAATACATCCATCTTCACAGTATTTTCCGGTGGATGCCCAAAAGGTGGCCGAATTTAATTCGGCCTTGGATAACCCTACAGTTATACACCCCAAACGTGCAGATTTCTTCCGGCGTTATCAATCAGAAAACTTCAATAAACTGGTGCGAGAACTCTTGGACTTGAAACCCGCGTGGATAGCTATTCCATTGAGTGCATCTAAAAAAATTATTCGTAAATGTTTAAATTGCTTTAAATAAAACGAACAACGATTCTCTGACGGAAAATTTATTTATTTGGCGCGCGCTCGACGACAAGAGGCCTATGCAAAAAACAAAAAATATTTATATTTTAAGTATTTTTTTATAGGCCCTCAAAAATTTGCGTGCGCGTTTTTTATTTACTATAACATACCGTGGCAGGAGCGTATTTGGCCACAAAAAAGCGTTCCTGCGCTAACAGAAACGCTTGTTACCAAAGGGGGCCGAATTGGCCGCACAATAGTAACTCCTTAACAGAAATATACTACTATAAGCGTGATCATTCGTCAAGCCCTCTTGATAATAAATTAATATTAATAGGAGGGTTTGCGTATGTACAAACCGTTTAGTAAAGTTGTGCCCCCGGCTAAACCAAATTCATTTGAGCGTGCCGTTTGGAAGTATGCCACTTGCCCTTTAGAAGGCCCAATCCCCGAACCTCAAACGCGTGTAGAGCAGCTTGCTAAAGACTTTGTTTTTGACAAGAAGACTGCCACTAACAGTTGCAAGCTTAAAGAAATTAGTCGTTGTATTTCTGTGTGTGAAACGTATGATGAATACGAACGAAATCCCCAAAGCTTCGGTAAATTGCCTCCTGTTGAAATCAAAATAGGTTTTGGAAAGGAAGAAGAACAAAAGGGGGAAAACAGCATCGCTGAAGTCAATTCCTCTAAGGAAGGCGGGCCCTCTTCGGCCGATACCGTGAATCTGCCAATTGATGTTGAAAACATGACTGATGAAAAATTGGCGGATTTGCCATGTTTGACGGCGTTATCTACTATTCAGGAAGTGTGTGGATTTTTTCATAAACTTACGCAAGATGAAAACTTTGCTTTTGTACCTGGTACTAGTGATGGCATTAAAGCCCTGATAGATAAATTGCCGACATCTCCTTTTGCACAGTTATATAGTCAATTAGTTAAAGAGAATCCCCAAATAGCTTCTCAATATAAGCTTGCTGTTACGCGTTTGAGTGATTTCTACAAAGAGCTCCAAACGAAGGAATGTGAACAACAAACCAGTCAAGGACTGGGTGAAATAGCAGCTTTTGGTCGTACTACTACTGTTGGCAATGATATCGTGGCGGAGCTGCGTTCTAAAGAACTTCCGGCGGCAGTAGATTATATAAACAACGAAGAAAAGATAAAGGACGACGAAATTTGGTCCCAGCGTTTTACCATAGGGGCCGAAATGAACGTAGAGAAAGCCAAGCGTTTAGTACAAGAGTTTCCAAACCGTACTCCCAAAGAGTTATATGAATTCTGGCAATACTTGATAAAAAAAGATATGTCCAGCTGGGAGAATGTACATATTATGAATCACTTGGATCCCATTGTAACGAGGAATGAAAGGAAGAAAAAGCGTAGGTAACACTTACCGGTTATCTGCCGATAGATAATCGAAGACGAGTGAACCAGTTGGGTTGTAGTATGCGGAAACCCTTCTTTTCGCTCCGTGTATTTGCGCCATGGCAGGCAGAAAAAATGGGCAGCGAGAGGTTATAATCAAATTTTTTATTTTGACGTGCCCACGGCCAAAAAGCTACCGCGCAGGTTTCTATATCGTACAGTTTTTTTAACCGAAAAATGGACTCGTCTATTTCTTGTTGTGCCTGTTGCGGGGGAAGTTGCGTTAAATCATTCCCTGTCAGCCCCAACGTGGCTATTTGCACTAATTTGCTCTTAACCAGTTCATTTAACTGTTTGCTTGTTAAGATATTTTGCCACGGTTCCACATAAGGGTCCTGCCACGAGTTGTAGGTGCCCAAAGTTTCTATGGCCACGGCGCAGGTGGCCGAGATTTTGTGTTTTTTGAGTAGTGGGAAAACTTCTGTGTAAAAGGACTGAAATCCACCGATAAACGCCAGCATAATGGGTCTTTCGGGCAATGATTTATGAAGGTCTTTTGGGGTTACAAAATGATAGCCCTGTTTACTTAAAAACAATAGCCAATTTTCCAACGCTTTGGGAGTAGCCCATTGTTTTCTTAGATGGGAATTGGCGGGGGGCTTGCCTATCTTTTGGAAAACTAAAACCGGGAAAGAAGATTTCATAAGCGACTACGTCCGCGAGTAATTTCCAGGTGAAAATCCCACCAGGTCTCCCGCCCGCGTGGAAAAGCGCGCAGAAGAGGTTTTTTACCGCGCCACGGCCACGAGTTGATACCATGTTTGGTGCTAAAATCAGCCAAGTAGCCGGCGGCTAAGACGTGCGGACGTACGTGTTTATCAAACGCTCCCGCACCAAACGGATAACAAAATGTTCGGGCCGGTTGCTGTAAATTGTCTTCAATCACTTGTTTGCTTTCGGTGACTTCTCTAATAATTTCTTTTTCGGAAAGATCGCGTAAGCGTCGGTGGGAGCAGGTGTGAGAGCCAAATTCCACTAGACCACTTTGTTGCATTTCGCGGATTTGATCCCAAGTCATGTATCCGGGTTTCCCCACAAAATCGGTAATAATGAAAATAAGCGCAGGTACGTTATGCTTTTTTAAGAGAGGAAATAAATGGGTATAGTGATCCAGGGTGGCATCATCAAAAGTGAGTAATACCGGTTTTTGTACGTGTTTGTGGCCGGTTTTTTGCGCGTGGAACAATTGCTCGGCAGAAATAGGTGTAAAGCCGTTTTTATGTAAAAAATCAAGTTGTTGCTCAAATACATCCGGTGCTATGGCAAAAGCATAATCGGCCGGATTGTTGGAAGGTTCCTCTTTAATGTGGTGATACATTAAAGCGACTAGCCCCTTACGCGGCAAAAAAAACCACGCTTTGCGTAAATTGGGGTACTTCCATACAAAGTATGCGATTCCTGCCACTATCAGTAGCAAGCACACTATGATAATCATTTGTGCTCCTGTTCTAACTGCCACAGTTTAGCATATTTTACGTATACGTAATAAGTGGAGAAAGAGGCCCACAACAACCCACGTATCCCGTCAAAAATGCCCAACTTGAGCACATAACGCTTTAAAAATTCGAAGGGAAGTGTGAGTAATACCTTGAGTAAGCAAAAGCGTTTGCCGTTTTGGTACATTTGTTGGGCAGCCAACGAAGTATATTTGTTGAATTTATTAAAGTAGTTTTCAATCGTATCGTATGAAAAATGATTTACGGGATTTTGGAGCGTTTCCAAACGGCCTTTGACCTCTAATCCTTCGTGTACTAATCCCCCAATGTAATGGGCATTTTGGGTGCGTACCAGGCGTAAATGTTTTTCCTTGCTTAGCCCGCTAAAACGCATCTTTTTGCCCAAAAAGTAATTGCAAAAGGGCAAATAGTAGCCAGCTACATTTTCACGCGTTACGGCCTGTAAAATTTCTTCGCGTAGTTTGGGGCTTAATTGCTCATCTGCATCCAAATTAAGGGCCCAATCTCCCGATACTTTTGACAGCGCAAAATTCTTTTGGCTGGCAAAGCCGTCAAATTCCCGCGTATATACTTGTGCTCCTAGTTCTTTGCAAACCAAGGCGGTTTTATCGGTGGAGTTGGAATCTACGACGATCACTTCACTGACGATATCCCGCGCACTTAAAATGCAGGAAGCAATACGATGTGCCTCGTTTTTAGCAATCACAAACAAAGTAATGCGTTGTTTTTTCATAGCAGTATTATAGCATTTTGACGTCAATATGCGCTTATATAAAAGGGGTAACCGCTGTAGCAGGGTTTGGGACTACAGCGGTTGGGGATGAAATTCAAATTGTTCTTGTTACACTTATACTATAGTAATTGCAGCTAAAAGAAACCAGGGTCTTAAGACCTATTTGTAATAGAAAAAATACCTAGGATATATTAGGCCCAATGTGCTATAATAACATAGGACTTCTCGAGGATAATACACATGAAAAAGATACTTTTATTAAGTTGTTTGTTTCTAACGGCCTGCGCCACCCTTAAAACGTCTAACGAGTACATCCTGCGCGGGAACGGATACGTAAAAGATGGAAAACAACAAGCTGCGATTGATTGCTTTAACAAAGCAGTAGTTTTAAATCCTTCCAATATGGATGCGTATGAGGCGCGCGCAGCAGCTTACTTTTTTAACGGACAGTATGATTTGGCGGTAGCGGATTTTGAGCGTGTGTTAAATAAGGACCCTTACCGCGTATCCGCCTATACAGCGTATGCAAGTGCATTGGCTGCCCGGGGGGATTTCGCAGATGCGCTCAAAGTATTAGATTTAGTGGATAGATTGGGGACCGCTAAACCCGAGACCTATTTCGCGCGGGCCGGGGTGCATTATATGTTGGGTCAGTATAATTTGGCAGTGGCAGATTATACGCGTGTTTTGCAAGAGCGCGTATCGGCAGATGTGCTAAATGCACGGGGAAACGCCTATGCTAAATGGGGGAAAAAAGAATTAGCCCAACGGGACTATGAGAAGGCAAAAACAGCGAATATTCCTCAATATTTAAACGCGTATGCTGAGTTGAAATAAAAAAGGACGAAATAAATTCGTCCATTAAAAGTGTCACCGGGTGGGCTCGAACCACCGACCTATTCCTTATGAGAGAATCGCTCTAACCAGCTGAGCTACGGTGACGGAAAGGGTACCTACTCATTATAGCAAAACTTTGTATAGCGACGCAAGTAGGGTATAAAATTTGTGCAAAGATACTAAAAATGTACTATGATAGAGATACGGAGAATTTATGAAGAAAATTTTCGTTCTAATGATTGGTTGTTTGTTAGCAGGTGTTACGTATGCACAATCCACTTGCGAAACTCGTGTGGATGCGCATCAGAAAGCTACTACGAATCAACGGGTGGCCTATTGTTTAACCCCGGATACCGTTACGGTTGATAATAGCTATACGGGACTTGTGTTTTCAGGAGTGAGCACCCACCCCGTGCAGACGGTGCAACCTGCCAAGCAAGAACGTCCTACGGCGAAACCAGGCCGTTTTAATCCCGATAAGGTGACTGTGGAGCGGAGTTATGTGGCTACGGCTCAGTTTCCACAAGTCGTGCCGGGCAATGGGCAAGCTATAGAAGAATCCCCCGTTATCGTCTCTTCTAACACGAAAGTAGTGATGCTTGAGCTGGATGAAACTACCCCCCAAGTAACTACAATAAGACCCGTGGAGCATTTTATGTCCGACGAAGTAAGTACTTACAGACCGCTGCATAATTCGCTTGTTACCACGGAAACCAAAGCTGGGTTAAAGGCTCGTCAAAATAAGCCGAATCGCAATTTGAAACAAGTCGCTGTTGTTGAAGAAACTGTGGAGCAAACGGTACAAACGGTGCAACCGACGGATGCGGACCATTTAGATGCTGAACAAACAGACGAAGCGCTGTCGGATATCCCGGATACAATAGGCGCAAATAATATGTACGAAGAAATTCCGACAGGAGATGCCTCCCTGTCGCCAACTTCTAATTAAGGGGAATTCTTATGCAAAAACTAATGGCGTATATCAAACAACCGTATGAAGAGAAAGGAATGATTCGCGCGACGTTAGATTTAGGCTTACGCTTGCTAACGGTCGTGGTATGGGGATACCTCATGTTTATTTTGGGGAACTTATTGTTTGACGCTTTGGTGCGCAATTATGATCCTACCATGAGATTTTGGTGGTGTTCGTATTGTTTTATTATCTTCTTTGGAGGAACGTGGTTGGCGTATATTCTATTGTTTGTGCGTGATTACTACGACCACGAAGAGGAATAGGCGTATCTTCTTTTATTTAACGCAGCGTGTGATGTTTCGCAGGCTGCGTTTTTTATGGGAAAATGACGCGTTGCAAGTATTGAGCAGCTTGGTGTTTATCTTGAGCTAGTTGAGATTTTAGTTCTTCTAAATTATTAAATTTAATTTCGTCGCGTAATTTTTGAAAAAACCAAACCGTAATTTTCCGTCCATAGATGCTTTGTTTGAAATTAAAAATGTGTACTTCCACCAAAGGCAAGATTGTATTTAACGTGTTCACGGTAGGGCGGAAACCAATGTTGCAAAACCCGTCATAAATCTTAGTTCCTACTCGTACTTTTACGGCAAAAACCCCCAACGGTAAGATTTTATAGATGCCCGTATCTAGATTGGCAGTAGGATAACCGAGCTTGCGCCCTAATTTGTGTCCGGAGATTACTCGGCCCGTCAATTCATACGGATGACCTAAGAACGCATTGGCCTGGGCGATATTGCCTTGGGCTAATAATTTGCGGATTAATGAAGAAGAAATTTTTTCATAACCTTCTTTATAGAAAGGAACAACTTCAAAAGGAATGTTTTTGTGACCGCAGGCTTCACGCAAAAATACGGCGGAGCCTTCACGGTTTTTCCCAAAAGCGAAATCGGCCCCGACTAATAATCCGGCGCATTGAAAGTGATTGAGCAAGCGATTGAAAAATTGTTGCGCAGATAAGGAGCGCACCTGTGTAAAATCCAATACCTCAGTACGTAACCCCATTTTTTTAAATAACCCCTTTTTCTCATCGGGCATAGATAGAATAGTCATTTCCGGATGAGGGGATTGTAACGTCTTGGGAGGTAGCGCAAAATAGAGGACTAAGGGTTTAGCGCGGTGCAAAGCGGCACGTGTTTCCAGCAAATTAAACAGATGCTGGTGTCCGCGGTGTACGCCGTCAAATGTCCCGATGGTAATAAAATTTTTCATAATGCCTGTACCCAATTATATAGCGTATCAGTTTGACAAGATTTAAGCAAATTGCCGTCAAATGCCTCGTTGACATGGTAAGAGCCTATGGCTATACGGCGAAGACTTGAGAGGTGCCCTACGGTACCAAGTTCGCGGGCTAACATGTACCCCAGCGAGCGCACGTAAGTTCCACAGGAGCCGGTAAGCGTAAATGAGATCTCGTTAGGACTGTGCAAGCTAACGTTTTCCCAAGATACGGTTATTTCACTAAAGCGAGGTGCTAATTCCACGCCTTTTCGGGCGAGATCATACATCTTTTCCCCTTTGATTTTTTTAGCGCTAAAGGGGGGGATTTGCTGCGCAATGGTGCCAGATAACTTTTGCACCGCAGCCGTTAGCTGCTCGCTTGAAATAGAAGGTACGGGCGCGGAATGGATCACTTCACCATACCGATCCCATGTATTTGTTTCAGTCCCCAAAGTGAGCACTGCTTGATATGTTTTAGAAAGTTTTAAAAAATCCGGTTGCCTTCGGGTAGCTTCGCGGCCGATTAATAAAATGAGCAGACCCGTTGCCATGGGGTCCAACGTGCCGCTATGGCCAATCGTTTTAGTATTTAAGATTCTGCGCACAATAGCAATTATATCATGCGAAGAAAAATCCGCTGGCTTATCCAATAGTAAAATTCCGCTTTTTTGCGGCAGTTTAGGCAAGTTTTTTAACGACATCGGCTACCACGTCGGCAAGTTCCTGGGCTACTTGGTCAATTGGTTTTCCTGTTATTTTGAACCCGGCTGCACGAGCATGGCCGCCTCCGCCGAAAGTTTGGGCAATTTGGCTTACATCTGCCGCGCCGCGCGAGCGCAGATTGACGGACACTTTGTCGGGTTCTTCTTTTATTAATGCAGAAATTTCCACACCGGGGATCATCGTGGGTTGGCTAACAATACCCTGCGTTTGGGCAGGGGTAGCACCGAAAGTTTCAAAGTCACGATGGGTAAGAATAATTTCGCTATATTTATTATCAAAACGTAGTTGCATCTTTTCCAGGGCACGCCCTTGCAATTTAAGTTCAATGTATGGTTTAGTAAAATAAATCACTTGATTAATCTTGGCGATGTCTGCACCTAATGCCACCAATGCCGACGCAACGCGTAGCGCTTCGGCAGTTGTGTTAGAGTGAACAAAACGCCCTGTATCCGTTACAACACCGGTGTAAAGAGCGGTGGCTTCATCTTTTGTAGGGATAAATTCACTATTTGATTCTTCAAATAATTGGAAAATGATTTCTGCCGTGCTAGATGCGCCGGAATCAATGTGGTTTACATCTCCGTAAGCATCACTTACTAAATGGTGATCTATGTTGATTAATGTGCGGGCAGAGGCCAAAAGCGCATCCAAATCTCCACCGCGCTTGCGGTCGGAACATTCCAGCAAAATGACGGTATCAAAATCGGTTGTTTGAGGCAACGTGTCTACATGAATTTTAGAAATGCCAGGCAAAAATTGCAAGTCAGCGCCAATAGCGGGAGAGGCATAGGCATAGACGGTTTTTCCCATGCGCTCCAAAAGCGAAGTCATAGCCAAGGTGCAGCCTAAAGAATCACCGTCCGGGTTTAAGTGCCCGGCAATAAAAAAACGCTTGCCCTTATCAATGGCTTGCCACACGGCTTGCAGGCTTTGCGTGTTAGTTGGCATCGTGCTTTTCCTTGTCGATGATCTGAAAAATTGATTCTACGCGAGCCGCTTTTTCAGGGGTGTCATCGTACTCAAAGGTAAAAGACGGAATACGCTTTAAATGTAAGCGACCCCGTAAACGGGCTCCAATCTCTTTACGTAGTAGCGAGAGTGCATCCTGCGTTTTTTTGCGATCTTCCGGGCTACCAAATACAGAGAAAAACACTTTGGCGGTAGCTAAGTCTTTAGTTACGTGTACGGCTGTAATGGTAACAATGCCGCCAAAATCTCCGTTGGCGGACATCTTGGTAATTAAGGTGTTGATTTCTTCTAAAAACAAGGTTTCTAAACGTTTGATGCGATCAATCATACCCATATTATAGCATTTTGCTTAGATGGGTTTTAGCGTGTATTAGGGCAAGTTGGATCAATTTTGTCTTTTTTTCGGAAGACAACCCATTTATTTAAGCAGAAGCTAACGGCAGAAACGAGCAACATACTGGTAATACCTGCCACATATAAATTGCGCACGCCTACCATGGTTAATAAGCGTAGTATGCCGACATTGAGAAAATAACATCCGGTATAGACGGCTATAAATTTAAAGATGAGCATGTTGTCCGGGTTATCAAATACCATTGTACCCATCGTTTTAAAACTAAAACAAGTGCCGATAACAGTAGAAAGCAATACGGCTAGTGTATAGTGGGCTCCTAAGAAAATAGACAAAGCATATATACAATAAGCGAATACCGTATTTACACCTCCGATGATTAAGAATCGGATAATTTGTTCCGGCAAGTGAACAATTTTTGCGATCCAACAACAGAATTTTTGAAATAGTTGCATAGTTTTTATCCTTTTATTAATTTTAGAAAAAAGAAAAGTGTGTCTTGCGGAGCCAAATGGTGCGGCTCTATGAGTTCCAACCGAGCATAGACGGGAACGATTGTTTTTATTGGTTTATTAAATTTCCATCTGTGTTGTCCCTCTATTCGGTAGACAATGGCATATTGTTGTATTTCTTCGGGCCGATCTTTAAATAGACGGTCTAATCTTTCTGCTCCTACAAATAAATCTGGGGGCAGGCCCCGGCGCCACGTTTGGAGTGTTTGTTCATTTTGATCCTCCGTGAGGGCCTGATGGGTGTTATAGCGATGGTGTGTGTTTTCGTTAAAGTTGGCAAACAAATTTTGCGGAGCGTAAAAATCGAGCGTAGTGGCTAACGGCATGTAATGCGTATTCTCGATTCCGTTTGGATAAAGTGTTTTTTGGGCAGCTAATAGATCTTTCGGTCTTAGTAAGTACCAAGTAGCAAAAATTCGTTTGTTTTGTAATTGATGTTCTCGTAAGAATTGGACAAATGGTTTACCGGAGAATTGGGGATGCGTGACTTCTTGGTATAATGAAACTATCGTCCAACCTACAGGATAGAATAGTAATAAAAGATAGAACAATTTTACGTAATAGGGACGCTTGGGATTATATTTCCAACCAATCCACAAGGCCCATACGATTGTAAGTTCCATTAAGCCAATATGATGTCTGTACAAATAGTATGCGAATGGGATACACAAACATAAGCACGGGATCCACAAGAAAGGGCGGAATTTTTTGGAAAAACAAGAGAGAACGCTGGCCCACACGCAGACTCCCACCAACGCACTGCAAAACAGTTCCCACGTTGATAACTGGATCGCTGATAAACGTTGATCAAAGGAAAAAATATCGGTCAGAAAGACATCGGCCGGCATCACAAAGAGCAGATAGAACATTCGTTTCCATACGCTATTGACTTGAAATTCACTCCCCATGGCAAAAGCATCCGGACGGGGCATGATCCATAGTATAAGCATAACGGCCCACCCCAAAAGCCCCAGTAGCCAATAAAAACGCTTATCGTGCAGCAGCTCCTTACAGTAAGTTTTCCAAGGCCGGGATCCTTTCATTTCCCATAACCAGGCAATAGCAATTCCCCCGGCGATGGCAATTGCATATAAATGGCAAGCACATAAGGCGGCCAGCAGCAATACAAAGCGTCCGGGTTGTTTGTCTTTCTGCGGGAAATAAACGGCGAGCAAACACATCAAGAATACCATAATATTGTATGGACGTACGATTACGCTATATTGGTAAAACAAGAAGTAAGAAAAAGGTAAACACAAGCGCGCCACGCGCGGGAAGGGAGACTTAAAAATGATCAAATAGGCAGAAGCAATGCTAAATAACGCTCCGATAAGTGGCAGTCCCAGCGTGCCGCTCATCCCCAAACGGGCGGGGATAGCTAAAAGCAAGTGAAAAAATGGCGGGTGTCCTTCGTAATGCGGAAGTACCCACAATAGATCGTGCCACGGAGCATCTTTAGCAATAAACCAAGCTTGGATTTCATCAAACCAAGGTTCATGCACATGCATGGCGAACAACAACAGAGCTATAAAAAAACTCCAAAGTCATCCACTCCGGCCGACGGCCTTTGGTGAGAGAAGTCCACCATTTTGTCATTTGCTTTCGTGGTACTCCTTTTCGGTGTTGACGTTCCAAATGGGGGTTTTGTCGGCGCTTTCGTGCACGATAGCATGTACGGTCTCAAAGGCAGTTACCATGGAGTGATCCATGTTGTTGTAGCGGTGTTGCCCGTTGCGGCCGATACAGTAGAGGTTCTCAATAGAGTTGAGATACCCGATTAGTGTATCTATTTCACTATAGGTATCAAAGTAAGCCGGGTAAGCCTTTTTGACACGTTCGCGGTGAGTGCCCAAAATGCGTGTACCTGCAGAAATAATTCCGATTTTTTGTAACTCTTGCGTGGCTTGCTGGATGCAGGCTTCGTCGGACATATTCCAGAAGTCATCTCCTTCGTTACAAAAATATTCCAAGCCCACCCATACTGTGTGTTGTACATCTTTCACCATATACGGAGACCAGTTGTTGAAAATTTGTATGCGGCCCATTTTAACGCCAACATCTTGTACATAGATCCAGCAATCCGGGACGGTATTTTGGAAAGTGGGAATTTTCGTATTGTTGGGTAATGCCAATTTATCAACGAGTAAACCCACGGTTACAAAATCGCGGTAGGGCAAGTGTTGGGCCACGTGACGTATCGGATCGGGGGTTTGTGGTAAGCCGGCTACTAAATCTTTTAGCGGCATGGAAGAAATAACGATGTCGGCGGGGATCTCTTTGCCGTTGCAAATCACGGCGGTCAGTTTGTTACCTTGTTGCACCAATCCCGTGACCGGACTATTGAAGAGCACCTGCCCGCCTTGCTGGATGATGCGTTGCGACACAGAAGTCCACAATTGCCCCGGCCCGTATTTGGGATAGTAAAATTCTTCAATGAGGGAAGTTTCTTTCTTGGCGGGTTTGGTGTGAAGTACACGTTGCGCCAAATCTTTTAGCACAGCCAAGATGGATAATCCCTTTACACGTTGCGCTCCCCAATCAGCGGAAATAGCGCTGGGGTGGCGCCCCCACAATTTTTCCGTATATCCTTCAAAGAACATGCTGTAGAGTTTCCGTCCAAAACGATTGATATAAAAATTTTCCAGTGAAGTTTCCGGCAGTTTATGAAGTTGTGCAGCCAAGTAGGAAAACCCCGCTTGCATGAGCGTAAAAAAGCCCAGATTGTACAAGGTTTTGGCCGATAGCGAGAGGGGATAATCAAAAAAATTATGTTTGTAGTAAATGCGGGAAATACGCTTGCGGATCAAAAAGACATCATCTTGTGTTTGCGGATCCGGTCCGCCGGTGACTACGGGGGATTTGCGGTTGAGTAATCGATCATCAAGCGAGGGCTTACCCTGTGCGGCAAAGATGGAAAACCACCAGTCCATTACCCGCTGGTCTTTGGAAAAAAAGCGATGGCCTCCCAAATCCATACGGTTTCCGTTGGTCAAGACGGTGCGCGAAATTCCTCCGGCCACAGCATCGGCTTCCAACACAGTAACCTGGTATTGCGGATATTTTGTTAATTCGTAAGCGGCCGTTAAACCAGCAGGTCCAGCCCCAATGATGATAATATTTTTTTTCATAAATTTACCTATATATAGTGATTGTATAATTTTGTGCGGGCGTGTGTACAGCAGACGGCTGAGCGGCCGGTTTAGAGGCCGTCGTAGGAGTTATGCCTTGGTCTGCCAAAATTTGCGCTCCGTATTTAGCCCACAAATTTTCATGTAAATAAATATTGATGGGGAATCTTTCCTTATCAAATTTCCATAGGCGGTAGTAATTATTTAAAAAGGAAACTCGATACAGGTGTGTTAATTCTTGTTCGCCGCCAAATACTACTTCAAGGGCAGGGACATTGAGCGTTACCATAGGTAAACCTTTGGTGGCCCATTGTTCAAAAATTTTTGCCCGTTGTTGTGGCTCTCTGACGGTGCGATTTTTCAAATAGCCGGTATTTTTATCCCCATTGTTGAAGTTAGCAATCATATTATGATCCGTAAACACATTGAACAAGAGAGCAAACGGTTGCATATTAGGGCTTGTGACGTATTCAATATGTGTTTTATCGGTGGGCTGATTATTTTTAGCGTGCAACATGAGTACCTCCCATGCGCAGAATATAACCTCATCCGTCAGGTTATATTTTTGTAAGAAGGCGACCATCGGTTTGCCATCAAATGTTACGGTGCGGTAGTCATTGTAGAGTGAGACAATATTCCAAGCTATAGGAACGAGTAATGTAAGTCCTAGTAACCCGCGGGCCAACGAGTTTACGATAGAGGGCCATTTCGTGATGGGCGCATCTTCAGCCAGGGTAATCCATAAGTACCAAATAAAGAGCAGCGAGATAAGCCCGATATGGTGGCAAGAGGAATAATTAAGCATCACGCAGCCGATACATATATAAGGTAGCACCAAAAAGAGAATTTTTTTACGGGGGAAGAACAGGAGTGTCATCGCCCAAAGTACTAAACCCACGCACGCTGTTAAAAGCAAATTCGTCCAAGGGAGCAGTTTGGTATAGGTGGTGATTTCGGCATTTAAGTTTGTTAGTACGGCGTCGGCAGGCATGGCCAAGAAAACATAAATGATTTGCTGCCAAATAGAGGAAGGCTTTGTGGATGCAAAACTTTCGCCGCCGCGTGGCATCACAATAATACCCACAATAAAGATGACTAACGCCAACATCCCCAGCATATAGTGAAAGCGTTTGTCCTTGCATAGGGCGGGGATATATATTTTCCATGCACGCGCATTACGCATCTGCCACAACCAAGCCAGCGTAATACCGCCTGCGATAGCAATGCCAAACAAATGGCACATACATAGCCCCATGAGCAGTCCTACAAATAAACCGGGGCGCTGATCCTTTTGCGGAAAATATAATGCCAATAGCAACATAAGTAGTACGATAATACAATAAGGCCGCACGATAATGCCGTATTGATAAAATAAAAAGAAGTTAAACGGTAAGAGGCACCGCACCCAGCGCGGGAAGGGAGCTTTAAAGAAAAGCAGGCATCCGCTAGTTACCATACATACAAAACCAATCACCCCGTAGACCCAATGCCAGGACGCACCTAATTTAGCTGGTCCGGCCAAAAGTAAATGCCAGAAGGGGGGGTGCCCTTCGTACATGGGTACGAGTAAGAGAATATCTTTCCACGGCGCGGTCCGGGCGATCTGCCAGGATTGAGCCTCATCATATGTAATTTCATGAGAAACTAACCCGATCAGAGCTAGTACAACAAAAAGTAGTAAACATAGACATTCGGCACGGTGTTGTTTGTAAAACGAAAGGATGGCAGAAAAATGAGGCATGGGATGTCTCCTGATAGATAGTTTATACTTTGATTATATTAAATATAACAAAGGAAAAACGAAAGTATTTTGTCCGCCAAATATCAAATTTTCCTGAAAAGTTGCGTGGGCGTGTTGTATAATTTAAAACTTTTCGGGAAGTTTCTTAAGACCTATTTTACGACGGAAGAAATCGAAAATAACAAAATCGTCAAGGCCTGGTTGAAAAAAACACTTGCAATTTTTTAAAAATATTGTAAACTATATGTAGAAAGCTAACCACTTTCTATACTGAACTTGTAGGAAGTAGTGCTCATCATCGGTATCTTGGCCGCAATCGCCTTGCCCCAATATACCAAAGCTGTAGAACGCTCCCGCATGGCCGAAGCTGTGCAAGTATTAGGTGATTTGGCTACTGCCCAAAGCATCTTCTACATGCAACACAATACATTCGCCACTAGCTTGACGGACTTGAACACCCGCGGTGATGTAAACGTTCCGGACCCGACCGCTACTGGTAAATGGTCCTTGGCCGTAGGTAACGCCGATGGTGTTCAAACCATGACCCGCGATGGCGGTATGTATAGCACCGGTGTATTGTCCTTGACCGTAAACGCAGACGGCAGCATCACCAAGACCTGCACCAACCCGTCTGGCACCACCGAATTCTGCGGTATGGCTGGCACGGCTGGTTATTCTGCTAGCTAATTCTTAGCTTAAACAGAGTTTTAAAATCCCTTGCATGTGGTTCATGCGGGGGATTTTTTATTGACAATCCGTTCCATACTTGTTACAATATATATGTTCTTAATAGAGCGACTTGGTATCAAGTCGCTCTTTGCATAATAGGAGTAAACATATGAAAGATCCTAAAATTATTGAAGAGACCATAGCCAAGGCGCTATCCTCTGCGGGCGTGGAATTGGTCGACCTGGTCGTCCAACACCAAGGGCGCAAGGCTATCCTGCAATTTTTTGTAGATAAAGTCGGGGGGGTTACTCTCGATGATTGCGGAGAATTGACTGATAAAATCGATTCCCTGCTTGAGATGGAAAATTTGATTGACGGAGCCTATATTCTAGAGGTTTCTTCACCCGGCGTGAACCGGGTACTGAAAAAACCGGAACATTTTAAACGTTTTGTGCAAGAACGTGTAAAAATTGTACTCAAGGTGCCGCTTGAAGGCCGCGGCGCGTTTACCGGCGTTATTGCTTCTGCAGATGACGACGCTTTTGTTTTAGATGACGGTACCAACCAATTTCGCTTTGAATACAACAATATCAAAAAAGCCAATTTGGATCCCGTACTTGAATTTTAATTATAAGGAGATAATAACCCCATGGAAACCAATGCAAAAGAATTAGTAGCCGCTTTAGAAGGCTTAGAAAGAGAAAAAAATATCAAACGCGACGATATTTTGAAAACGATTGAAGATGCGCTTGTGTCGGCCTTGCGCAAAAATTTAGGTAAAACTGCCCAAATTTCTGCCAAGATCGACGTTAACACCGGCTCTGTGCAAGCCTTGCATTTATTAAATGTAGTGGAACTTGTGACCAATCCGGAAATGGAAATCTCGTTAGAAGATGCTAAAAAAGAAAAGAAAGGTGCCAAAATTGGCGACGTAATCAGCCGTCCTTTACAAGTGACTGATTTCTCCCGCATTGCCGCGCAAATTGCCAAACAGGTACTTATTCAAAAAGTGCGCGGTATCGAACGCGATAACTTTTATAAAGAATACAAACCGCGCGAAGGGGAAGTAGTGATGGGAACGGTGCGCCGCATGTCGGACCGGGATATCATCGTAGACCTTGGTAAAATTGAAGCTATTTTGCCTTATTGCGAACAAATCCGCAAAGAGCGCTACATGAACGGTTCTCGCATTAAAGCCGTAATTGCTAAAGTGCTCAGCCAGCCCGAATTGGCTGCTATTACAGCGGATGACACCGTTTTGTCACGTTATAAATCGGCGGCATTTCGCATGGATAAAGGGCAGCGTGGGCCATACGTGTTTTTATCCCGCGGAAATGGACGTTTTTTAGAAGAACTTTTTAAAGTAGAAGTGCCCGAAATCAACGAAGGTATTGTGGAAATCAAAAAGATTGAACGCGATGCGGGCTTTCGTGCTAAAGTGTTAGTTAGCAGTATCGATAATAAAATTGACCCGATCGGTACGTGTGTGGGTATGCGCGGAATTCGTATCCGTGCCATTCAAAATGAGCTCTCCGGCGAGCGTATTGATTTAATTAATTACTCGGCCGATGTGAGTACGCTTTTAATGAACGCCATTGCCCCGGCCAAAGCCAACTTTGTCCAAATTACCAGTTTAAAAGAAAAGAAAGCGGTGATTATTGTGCCGGACGACCAACTGGCTATTGCCATCGGGAAAGATTGGCAGAATATTCGCTTGGCTTCGCGCTTAACCGGATGGGACTTGGATGTGAAGAGTGAAAGCCAAAAAGCTACCGCCGAGCGCCAAGCCACCGAGTCTATTCAATCGGTGCTTGCCAGCATTGAAGGCGTAGGCCCTAAGACGGCAGAACTCTTGCAGAAGGCCGGTTTTACTACGGCTGAAAAATTAGCCAACGTGGAAGTGGAACACTTGTGCACCGTGCAAGGGATCGGCGATAAAACAGCCGCTAAAATTATTGAAGGGGCCAAAAAGTATATTGCCGAGCATCTGGAAAATACCGAGGAGGTAGCCGATGACAACCAGCAAGAAAACAACTAAAGAGAGCGAAACACCCGCTAAGAAAAAACCGGCTGCCAAAAAAACAACGGCTACTAAAACAACCGCTAAAAAAACAACCGCTGCAAAATCGACTACTTCGAAAAAAACAACGGTAAAAAAGACAGCCACTAAAACAGCGGAAAAATCGGCTGCTAAAAAAACGACGACGCGTAAAACCGTTAAGAAAACGGATACGGAAACTATAGTGAAACCGGTAGAAGTTGCCAAGCCGGTAGTAGAAGAAAAAGCGACGCCGAAGTTAGCCGAAGCACATAGCGCCTATGTGGCTCCTAAACCGATTGAAGCGCCTAAACCGGCGTTGCAAGTGGCACCGAAAGTTGTAGTTGCGCCGGCTCCCAAACCGGTTGCACAACCGCAGCCTAAACCGGTTCCGGTTCAGCAACCAAAGCCTGCGGTCGCTGCTCAACCTAAGCCGCAACCGGCCCCTGCTGCTAAACCTGCCACTCCCGCTAAACCGCAAGAGCCTGCAAAGCCGGCCGGAAACGTGGTGCGCATTGTGGGTCAACCTACCGTCAAAGAATTGGCGGAGAAAATGAATTTTAAAATCAACGATTTTATTAAAAAGTTGATGACCATGGGTATTTTCGCTACGATTAACCAACGCTTGGAAAAAGATATGATTGAACTAGTTGTTTCCGAGTGTGGTTTTGTGGCCGAAATGGTGGAAGAAGATTTAAAAGAAGCATCTGCCGTCATGGAAGTTCAAGACGATCCTGCCAGCTTAAAACCGCGCAGCCCCGTAATTACGATTATGGGCCACGTGGACCATGGTAAGACCAGCCTTTTGGATGCTATCCGCAAATCCAACGTAGTTGCCGGGGAAGCCGGGGCCATTACCCAGCATATCGGCGCGTACCGCGTTAAAACACCGCGCGGTGTGTTGACGTTCTTGGATACGCCCGGCCACGAAGCGTTTACCGCTATGCGTGCGCGTGGGGCGCAGGCCACCGATATTGTGGTGCTAGTTGTATCGGCTACCGACGGCATTATGCCACAGACCATTGAGGCTATGGAACATGCCAAAGCGGCCGGCGNNATCGAGGCTCAGACCCTCGCCAATACGTACCTCGCGGTCGACAGCGGACTTGAAATCGTACCGGTAATCAACAAAATTGATTTGCCCGGTGCTAACCCCGACCGTGTCCGCCAGGATTTGGCCGCCCGCGGTTTAGTGCCCGAAGAGTGGCAAGGCAGCACCATTTTTGTGGATATTTCCGCTAAGAAACATCTAAACATCGACAAACTCTTGGAGATGATTTCTTTGCAAGCGGAAATGATGGAACTAAAAGCCAATCCGGACCGTTTGGGGGTGGGCGTTATTTTGGAAAGTAAGCGCGATAACAAACGCGGCGTAGTAGCTACCGTACTTGTGCAAAAAGGTACGATGAAGGTGGGGGATCCGTTCCTCGTAGGTACCAACTACGGCCGCATCCGCGCACTTATTGATGAAAATTCGCAACGCTACCAAAAAATAGGTCCCAGCGTACCGGCTGAAATTTTAGGTATTAACGGCGAGCCGCCGCAAGTAGGTGATACGCTCTACATTATGGAGAGCGAAAAAGAAGCTCGCTATGCCGCCGAAAAGCGCAAATTAGCGCAAAAAGAAGATTCACAAGCGCACCGCAAGCAAATGTCCTTAATGGCACTTGGTAAACAAGACGAAGAAGGCAACAAAGTCAAAAAGTTAAGCTTGATTTTGAAAGCAGACGTGCAAGGTTCTATTGAAGCTATTAAAGACGCCTTGTTGCGTATCCCGTCTGATGAAGTGGAATTGGATATTGTGCTTTCCGCGCCGGGCAATATTAACGAAAGTGATATTTTGTTAGCTAAGGCCAGCAACGCGGTAGTCATCGGTTTCCATGTGTCCACCGAGCATAAAGCGCAAGCCGAGGCCGAGCGCGAAGGCATTGAAATCCGCAACTATACCATCATCTTTGAACTGTTGGAAGATATCAAAGCCGCTATGGAAGGCTTACTAGAGCCCGACGTGGTGGAAACGGTGGTGGGTAGTGCCACCATTAAGAAAGTGATGAAGTTAAGCAGCGGCTTAATTTCGGGCTCTATGGTGGACTCGGGCACGATGGTGCGCAATTACGAAGTGCGCATTAAACGCAACGGCGAAGAAATAGGCCGTGGCAAAATCGGTGGCCTTAAACGCTTCAAAGATGATGTCAAAGAAGTGGAAAAAGGCTATGAGTGCGGTATCTTGATTGAAGGATTCAAGGGCGTGCAGGAAGGCGACACTATTGAGTGCTTCAAGAAAGAAACCGTAACCCGACGTATTAAGATGTAATTAGGTACGTATTTATAAAATAGCCCCCGGCCGCTAAACCGGGGGATTTTTTATGGCAAAGGGATGTTGAGTAGCGGTTTATTTTTCCAG
>CADBYN010000026.1:0-12930 GCA_902798835.1 Candidatus Avelusimicrobium bubulum
CAAATGCAAACCGTACAGGCCCATATCAACCGGTTAAGAGAAGCATTAGGCTATTAAATTTGATAAAATAGAAGTAACAAGATTTTTGTTCAAGGAAATTAGCATGATTATTCTTTTTTTAAACTGTGGTAGCTCTTCCGTAAAATACAGCGTCTATGACTGGGACCAGAAAAGAAGTCTCTGCGCCGGGGGTGTAGAACGCATTGGGATCGAAGGATCCTTGATTACACATGACCGTCCAGGTAAGTTGTCTGTAGAAATAAAACGCCCGCTAGCCAATCATAAAGATGCTATCAATTTAGTTATTGAAACATTAACCCATAAAGAACATGGGGTCATCGAAAATGTCAACGTAATTAGCGCCGTGGGGCACCGTATCGTGCATGGCGGAAAATTTGCTAAATCTGTTATCGTCGACGACAGTGTAGTGGCTGAACTACGCAACATCGCTGATCTAGCCCCGCTGCACAATCCAGCTCATATTATGGGAATTGAAGCTGCCCGCGCACTTCTGCCCAACGTCACACACGTGTGCGTAATGGATACCGCTTTTCACCAAACTATGCCGGCCTCTTCTTACATGTATGCTTTGCCGCGCAAATGGTACACCGACTATCGCATCCGTCGTTATGGATTTCACGGATCTTCCGTCCTCTATACTTCCCGCCGCGCGGCTGTGTTGATGGACAAAGAAGTAGATGAAGTGAATTCAATTGTATGTCATATTGGGGCCGGTGCCAGCGTCACAGCCGTCAAAAACGGTCAGTGCATTGATACCAGCATGGGGCTTACCCCTCTTGAGGGCCTCGTCATGGGCTCCCGCTCGGGTGATATTGATCCGTCCGCCTGTTTTTATATGATGCAAAAACTCAATATGGCCCCCGAAGACATGTACACTATTTTGAATAAAAAAAGCGGGATGTACGCTTTGACCGGAGATCGTTTTTCCGATCAACGTGATGTGCGCAAAGGAATTAGCGAAGGCGATGAATTATGCAAACTAGCCGTCGAAGTACAAGCTCACCGCATCCGCAGATACTTAGGTGCGTATATGCTTGAACTGGGCCGGTTAGACAGCATTGTATTTACGGCCGGTATCGGCGAACGTGATCCCGACGTGCGCGCCCGCGTACTTAAAGGGCTGGAGAATTTTGGCATTATCATCGATCCGGAACGCAACGAAGCGGCCATGACCAACAAAGCCGAGTGCCGCATTTCGGCAGACAATTCCCGCGTACAAGTATTTGTGATCCCCACCGATGAGGAAATTGTCGGTGTGCAGGATATTGTTGCTCTATTAGCCGGAACGTATGACGTATACACCAAGTTTAGGTATATCTTCCAAGAGAAAGATTACCGTAATAAACTGCGTGATGCGGCGTTTATAGAAGATGTTAAAAAACGCCCGTCGCTCTTGAAGGCTGCCATGAATTTGCCCGAAGCCTTAAAACAGGAGTTAAAAAAATAATTTGTGCCGCCCGTTTGTGTAAAAACAGACGGGCTTTTTAATAGGAAAAAATAAGAGAAAAAAGAGGAGACTACATCATGTTACTACCTAAAGAGGATAAATTCTTTGATCTGTTTGACCGCCAAGCCGAGAACTTAGTTCATGCATCTGAGTTTTATCGCAAATGTATTAGCGAAAGCACGATCACGCCGGAAAATGTGCGTGAAATGCATGAATTTGAACATTATGGCGATGAATTAACCCATACCATTATTAACACGTTAAACGAAACGTTCATCACCCCTTTTGATCGTGAAGATATTTTGTCGTTAGCCAATCGCATGGACGATATTGTTGATAACCTGTATTTGCTCATGAACCGCTTTCATCTGTACTCAATTTCCAAACCTACGGAATATAGTAAAAAATTGGCTGACACTATCGACCACTCCACCCGGGCTTTGCAAAAAACCGTAGCTACGTTACGCAGTAATAAACACATGAAAGATACTTACCGTCACTGTGTGGAAATCAACCGTTTAGAAAACGAAGGCGATGTATTGCGCGACGAAGCAATTTCCAATTTGTTTGCTAACGAAAAAGATCCCATTGTGGTCATCAAACAAAAAGAACTCTATGAAATCGCCGAATCAACCACCGATTTCTGCGAACACGTAGCCAACTTAGTAGAATCTATCTTGGTCAAAAACAACTAGGACAAAAAACTATGACGTGGATTATATTCTTAATTCTACTTGCTCTGTTTTTTGACTACTTAAACGGATTTCACGACGCGGCAAATGCGGTTTCCACCGTTATATCTACCCGCGTGTTATCCCCCAAATTTGCTGTAGCTTGGGCAGCATTTTTCAACTTTGCTGCGTTCTTGATTTTTAAAACGCACGTCGCCCAGACAATTGGTTCCGGCATTGTGGATATACATTTAGTGGACTCTACGCTGATCTTTGGTGCCCTGATGGGGGCTTGCAGCTGGAACTTGATTACTTGGTGGTTTGGATTACCTTCCAGCTCTTCCCACGCGCTAATCGGCGGACTTATAGGGGCCGGGATTGTAAAGGGCGGTTTTGGGGCGTTGGTAGCCGGAGGTATTTTAAAAACGGTTGCTTTTATCTTCATTTCACCGCTATTAGGGTATTTCCTGAGTAGTTTGATGGGCGTAATTATTTTCAATATAGCCAACCACTTTAATCCCTTCAAAGTCGATCGTTTTTTCCGCAAGGCACAGCTTTTCTCTGCCTCTGCTTATGCGTTAGGTTACGGTGGAAACGATGCTCAAAAAACCATGGGTATTATCAGCATGTTACTCCTAGGCGGCATGGCCGGTGCAGAAGTAGCCCCTGTGCGCGATTTCTTTTTAACCCATCATGAAATGCACCTTATATCGCAAGGTCAATTTGTGGTCCCGTTATCCGTCGTCATTTTATGTCAGGGGGCCATTGCATTGGGAACGCTCTCCGGCGGATGGCGTATCGTTAAAACTATGGGACAAAAAATCACACGTTTGCGCCCTGTAGACGGTTTTTGCGCGGAATCGGGTGCTGCGTGTTCTATTTTCTTTGCCTCTATCTTAGGGGTACCCGTCAGCACTACTCACACCATTACAGGTGCTATTGTAGGGATTGGATCCTTGCGCCGCCTTTCCGGCGTGCGCTGGGGTACGGCCAAACGCATTGTATGGGCCTGGTTTATTACTATCCCGGCCGCGGCGCTTATATCCGCTCTATTCTATCTGATTAAAGTGTGGATTTTCTAACCCCAGCTCTTTATAGAAAACCCCCGGCCAGCCGGGGGTTTTTATTGTAAAGAATTTTACATATTGTCTTTAATGGTTTGCGCTAATCGTTTTAAACCCTCAACAATTTGTTCTTTTGAGGAATACGAAAAGTTTAAACGTAGGTCGTTAAACACATTACCGTCCGGATAGAAATCTACCCCCGCCACATAAGCCACTTTGTTTTCAACAGCTTTAGGCAATAATTTGGTAGCATCCATCCCTTTGGGCAGCGTTACCCACAGGAAAAGCCCCCCTTCCGGGCGCGTCCAAGTAACACCCGCGGGCATACATTCAGCCAATGTTTTAAGCATTAAATCGCGCTTTTCACGATACACATTGACCATATTTTGCAAATGGGCTTTTAGTAAACCGCGGCGCAAGAATTCGCCGGTGGCCAGCTGCAATATCGGGGAAGTGCACAAGTCCATGGCTTGTTTTAAGATGACAAATTTGCGAATGACCTCAGCCGGGCCAATTAAGAACCCTAAGCGGAACCCCGGCACAAAGATCTTAGAAAACGTGAACATCGTCATTACGTTACCTTGTCCACCGTCCAACTCATAAAACGTACGCGGGGCCTTGCCCTCAAAGCGCACTTGACGGTACGGAGAATCTTCCAAGATAAACGTATTATGTTTTTTAGCCAGTTCCAAAATTTTAATACGGCGATCTTCCGGAATAGTAGCGCCGGACGGATTTTGGAAATCAGGCACTAAATAAATAAATTTGCAGGGCTTGCCTTGCTTTTCAAGCAGGTTTAGCTTTACTTCTAAATCTTCTACAAGCGCGCCATTTTCATCGCTGGCTACACCCACAATGTCTGCACCAGCCACTTGAAAGGCCTGCAATGCGCCCAAATACGTAGGACTGGTAGTGATAATACTATCACCTGGATTAATAAACATCCGTGCCGACATATCCAACGCTTGTTGCGAGGCGGAAACTACTAAAATTTGATCAGGCGTTACGGTGATATTTTCCGCTTCTTTCATGAGGCGGACAAGCTCTTGTTTAAAGCTGTTCTGTCCTTCGGTAGAGCCGTACTGCAAGGCTTCTTTGGATGAGGTTGCTAAAACTGTATCAAAAATATCTTTGATTTCCTTCGTCGGGAAAATGCCGGGAGCCGGCAACCCACCCGCAAATGAAATAATTTCCGGTCTGGCAATAATTTTTAATAATTCGCGGATGGCAGAGGCCTTAGAGCGACTAACCACCTTAGAAAATAAACGGTTATAGTCCATGTCGTCTTCCCTTCTTGTTTACTAACTAATATATTGTACTATTTTTAGACTTAAATCTTTAGCAGGAACCGAATGCGTAAGTGCACCCATAGAAATCACATCCGGGCGAGCTTTGCAGTAATCTTCTAAATTTTGTGCATTTACACCGCCGGAAACTTCCACAATTGCCCGGCCGTTAATTTCTTTCTTGCAAGCGGAAATCTGGTCGGGGGTCATGTTATCGAGCATAATAATATCCGCGCCTGCAGCCAACGCTTCTTTCACTTCCTCTATATTTGTGGTTTCCACTTCAATCTTAGGTGTGTGCCCGATGGCGGCTTTAATTTTTTGCACGGCCGCAGTAATAGAACCCGCGGCAGCAATATGATTATCTTTAATCATCACGCTATCGGCCAAACTGATACGATGATTGCGGCATCCCCCCACCCGTACGGCATATTTATCCAGCCGACGAAGCCCTGGTTGCGTTTTGCGTGTATCTACAATCATCACGCCGTATCTTTTGCCGATGGCAGCAAAGGCACGGGAAGCCGACGCAATCCCGCTCATACGTTGCATAAAATTGAGGGCGGTACGTTCCGCTTTTAAAATAGAAAGGGTGGATCCTGTTAGCTCCAACACGTTTTCCCCTTTTTTGACTTCATCCCCGTCCTGTTTAAGAGCGGTAAACTGCACCGTGGGATCCACGGCCTGAAAAACTTGACGTGCAATTTCCATACCACACAACACTAAATCTTCTTTAGCGCGGATAACGGCTCTTGCCCGGTTTTCCGGCGTAAAAATCGTATCAGAGGTAATATCCCCCAAGCTTAAATCTTCCTGTAGTGCAAGTTCAATAATTTTATCTAGTATCATTTTGTTAACTCAAACATTTTTTCAATAGATTTTTGGGCAGCATTTGCCACCATTGCGTCCACTTCTACCATCTGATCTGCGCGCGGATCTGTTAGGGCACGCAACGTATTTAGCAGATTATTTTTCTTCATATAACTACACACACCAAACGGCCAAATAAACTGCTTATCCGGATGCTCGGCTTCCAAACGATTAACCAAACCAAATTCTGTGAGCATCCCAAATTGTTTAGCGGACGACTTCGCTACATAATCCGCCATACCTTTGGTACTACCTACATAATCACACAACGCACATACTTCGGGCGCGCATTCCGGATGCGCTAATATAACAATCCCCGGATATTGCGCACGTAGTTTCTCCACATTTTCCGGGAGGTATTTATCATGCACGCAACAAGATCCCCCCGAAGAAATAATCTCTTTAGGCGTACCGCGACGTTTCAACTCAATTTCTATATTTTGTGCCATGAGTAAATCTGGCACAAAAATCAATTTATCCCCCGGCATTTTTTGCGCGATATCAAATACATTGCCGGAAGTTACACACACATCACACTGTGCCTTTACTTCTGCCGAACTGTTAATATAACACAAAACGGGAATCCCCGGGTGTTTCTCTCGTAAATTTTCCACATCTTGTGCCATCATAGAATCCGCCAATGTACACCCCGCACGGCCCGCCGGGATAACAACCCGTTTATCAGGGTTCAAAATTTTAGCCGTTTCTGCCATAAACCATACACCTGCAAAAACAATCAAATCGGCATCACAAGTACGAGCTTTTTGGGCAAGTTGGTAAGAATCGCCCCGGAAATCGGCCACTCCATATACCAAATCTGGCGTAGTGTAAGAGTGTGCTAAAATAACAGCATGTTTAGCTTTTTTTATTTCATTAATAGCAAGCGTATAGGGTGCCGCATCCAAGCAATCTTGCAAGGTCCATTTAGCAGCTTTCGTCTTAGATACATACCTAAGAAGCCCATACAAACGATGGGCTTCTGTAGAAATTTGTGCTTGCGTATACGACATATAGCAACCTTTTAGCGATTATACGTGGTTGTGGTAGTTACCGACCCGTCCGCATTTACTGTTTTTGTAACTTTGGGGTCTGTACTAGAAGACGAAGAAGAACTAATAGCCGATCCATTTCTATAAACCGTCTTGGTTGTAGAGGTAGAAGAAACAGGAACTGTTTGCCCTTCTTCTATGTAATAGATATTTGTGGTATTGGTAACTTTTTTCGCACGGGTAGTAGCCACACTGCTAGCAGTTGCTTTCGCCTTTGCTTTACCTTTGACGTTAGCTGCAACCGCAGCTTTCCCTTTGCCACAGCAATCGGGCTCCACCAACGGCAAGTAGGAGTCACCACACGCTTGTAATTCGTAAGCAGGAACGGTATCATAATCCGTATCCGGGGCGAGCATATTGTCAAATTCTTGGTCAATAATCTGGTATTTGGCATCTTTGGCCGATTTCGTATCGTTATTATACGTTCCTACACTGCTCGTACCGTAAGCCGAGTTGTAGGCAATATTCGTCGAATCATCCTTTTTATTTTTAGAACAAGCAACCAATCCTAAAGCCACAACACAAACAAGACACAAAATTTTTCTCATATGCTCTCCTTAATATGGGGACTTTCCCCCTATTCTCATTATATATCATTGTAACACAAATTGGGAAATTTTTGTAGTATTTTTAATTAGAAACACCCCCGAGATATCGCCCAGGGGTGTTTTTATTTCAATGATCTAACGTGATTATTTCTCTTCAGTTTCTTCCGAATCTTCTTCCGTTGTACCAAATGAGTCAGACAACAATTCCCCTAACGTCGGACGCGGGGCTTGTTTTAAGTATTGCGCCACTACTTTGCGGTTTTGGGCCTGATCATACTTTTTGATAGACAAGTTCAATGTGAAGGTTTCCGGATTAACACCAATTACTAAGGCCGTAATGGTATCGCCTTCCTTGGCGTTGAAGTCACGTCCCATTTCAAAGGGACTGATAAAACCTTTGGTATTGTTCTTGCCAATGGTACATTCTACCCCGTACTCTTCAGATACTTTGGTCACTACCGCTTTGACGGAGCTCTTATACGGATAGCGACGCTTTAAAGCATCAGCTGGGTTTAAGAAAAGTTGCTTGAGACCAAATTCCAAACGCGGGGTTTCTTTGTCTAATTTTAAGAGTTTTGCTTTTAGACGTTGACCGCGGCGGAAATTGGCAATAGCCGTCTCGGGTTCTTTCCAGGCGATGTTTTCTAATGCCACCAAGCCCTCAATTCCGTGGAAACGCAGATATAATTTATCTTTATCTACTTTAGAAACCACTACACGCAGCACATCGCCTTCTTTTATAGTGCTGAGGACTTCTTCCCGGCGAACCGCTTCGTCTTCTTCCAAGACTTGTTTGCGGGAAATGATGAGTTTTTGCTTCTCTTTAACAAATTCTACGATGACGGCTTTGATTTTTGCGCCTACAGGCAAATAATGTTTATAGGCTGTATGAAGTTCCGAAAGAGAAAGAGGCATAAACCCGCTCACTCCAAAAACTTCTACGATATAGCCGCCCTTTACTTGTTGCAAAATAGTACCTTTGACACGTTCTTTGGCTTCATACGCTTTCTTGCAGATGTCCCAACCCAAAAATTCCAAGGCTTTTTTGTGAGATAAAATCGCCGGGCGTTCATCGCCACCGCGTTTGACGAGCACAACAGAAATTTTATCCCCAATGGCCGGGAGCGCTTTTCCTTCAAATTCGCTTACGGCAATGGCACCTTCCTTTTTGGTACCGGTGTCCACTAGAATATAGTCCTGGTTAATTTGTACAACGGGCACTTCTACAATTTCACGTTTATTTAGTTTCTCCAGTAAAGAATCTTGCTGCGCAATTAACTGGTCCATCGTCAGTTCTTGCTCGGCAGTCTCTTGCGTAGTATTAGTTTCTTCGTTCATAGTCATAAGTACTTAAGCGGTTTTTTGTTCAAAAATCGCCGTAACCTCCGTTAGATATTTATTGAATTTATTGCTTCCATTACTTGATTTGCAAATTGTTTATACTGCATTTTCGGTTCCAAGGCCGCGTCTTTTTCCAGATGCATCACAGTACCAAACTTAACACGAATTTTACGCACCCACGGCCAACCAAACGTTCCTTCGATTTTTACCGGAAGGACTGGGGCCCCCGTCTTGTATATTAAAAATCCAATTCCGCTTTTGGGTTTTTGCGGTTTGCCCGTTTTACTACGGGTTCCTTCGGGAAACATAACTATGCTTTCCCCTTTGTTTAGTGCATCCACTACTTCCTTCAAAGCTCCCATATCACCAATGGTCCGCTTGCGGTCCACCGGAATATAGTTACAATGCCGAAAGAACCACCCCAATAAGGGAATTTCAAATAATTCCTTCTTGGCTACAAAGCGAGAATCACGCACCAGCCCCGCAAATGCACCAATAGCAGGCGGGTCCGCATTGGACAAATGATTCCCAGCTATTAAAAGAGCTCCTGTTTTGGGAATATTTTCAAGTCCCTCTACTTTAAAATCATAGAAGAGCTTGAAAAATATCCTCGATACATATTTTACTAAATTAAGCACCATAGTGGGAAATTTTCTCCAGGACCAAAGATATAACTTGTTCTAAATTTAACAAAGAAGTATCGACAATAATTGCCCCCTCCGCCGGTTTTAGCGGACTGGCTGCACGGTGAGAATCTCGATAATCACGCTCTTTGATAAGCGACAAAATATGATTATAATCGGGGTTTTCCCCTGCTTCGCGCAACTGTTTTACACGACGGTTCGCACGTTCTTCGGCGGATGCAGACATGTAAATTTTTACGTCTGCGTCAGGGAAGACCACAGTACCAATATCTCGTCCTTCCATAATGATGCCGCCATCCTTACCCGCTTCACGCATTTTCTCAGTAAGTACGGCACGCGCTTCTTTGTGAGTGGACACTTTACTGGCGACATTGCCCACTTCTTCTAAATGAAGCTTAGTACCTAAATATTCTCCGTCCACATACATTTTGAGTACGGCATCCGGTTGACGCACAAACGTAAATGAAAGCTCTTTAGCCAACGCTAACACGGCTGTTCCATCTTCGGGAACAATTTGTTTTTCAAATACTTTATAGGCCAAAGCACGATACAACTCGCCCGTACTTAAAAAACCATATCCCAACTTCTGGGCTACCGCTTTTCCCACAGAGGATTTCCCCGTGCCGGCAGTACCATCAATGGCTATTACTAAACCGTTCTTACGCATTAGGCCCCTTCCACATTAAGGCTATCGGTTACCCCGCGAATTGCCAGCATAATGGCATCCGGGCTGGTAGCGGCTGATTGGGCCGTTTCCATATCAATAATGCCTTCTTTATATAGTTTGGCTAACGATTGGTCAAATGTATTCATACCATAGAATTCCCCTTGTTGCATTTGTTTAACCAAATCGCCGGGACGATTTTCCATGATTAACTTGCGCACTTGCGGAGTGCTAACCAAAATTTCCAAAGCGGGGTACATCCCCCCCTTCACACTAGGCAACAAACGCTGACAGACAATTCCACGGATAAGTTCAGAAAGTTGCATACGGACTTGATTTTGTAATTCCGAAGGAAACGCATCGACTAAACGTTCAATGGTTTGTACCACGTTCACCGTGTGCATAGTACTTAAAACTAATTGCCCGGTTTCTGCAGCCCCAATGGCGGCTTTCATAACTTCGCCATCACGCAATTCTCCAATTAAAATTACGTCCGGATCTTGACGCATAGCCGCACGTAACGCTCCTGTATATGACGGAGTATCTATCCCCAATTCCAACTGGCTAACTACACTACGATTATCGGGGTGTAAAAATTCGATAGGATCTTCTATAGTTAAAATATGATTGGCACGTGTTTTATTAATGTGGTCAATCATTGCGGCCAATGTAGAAGTTTTACCGGAACCCGTCATACCCGTTACCAAAATAATACCACGACGAGATTCCGCCATCTTACGCAAGATATCTCCCGGCAAGTGGAATTGCTCAAAAGAAGGAACTTGCGGAGGAATATGACGCACGGCCATACAAATTCTACTCATTTGACGATATACGTTAAAACGGAAACGCCCATAAGATTTGGCATCTAACGAAAAATCGACTGTACTGTATTGCTCAAAAATGCGTTTTTCACGTTCTCCCATACAGGCATAGGCCATTTTTTTAGCTTCTTCATTGGATACAAAACTATCGTCGATAGGTTTCATCTGTCCGTTCAAACGTACATAAGCATTGGAATTTCCACGAATATGTAACCCACTAGCTTTATTATCTACTACTGTTCTAAGCAAACTCTGCAATCCTACCGCCATAATTTTCTCCTTTCTCTTAGTAAGTTGATATCCTGTTACACAGAACGTTTTTTACGCCGCAAATACGCAGGTATTAACATGGGATCTTCAAACGTGGGCCGCTGAGGCTCAAACGTAGTAAAAAGATCCTCTGCCATGGTCCGGCTACGTACCGTCGTTTCATTGGAGGTATCTAGTGGCCGTCGCGCTTGGAAAGCACACGCTTTTTCGGCACTAAATCCCGTTGCAATAACCGTCACTTTAAAATTCCCATTGAGTGTGGGGTCATACGAATACCCAAACATAATGATGGAATCATTGCTGGCATACTGGCGAATCAAACTCATTACCTCGCCTTGTTCCACTAACGTCAAATTTTCTTCGGCAGCAAAATGAACAATAAAACCTTTAGCCCCCCGAATATCTGCGTTTTCTAAAAGAGGTGAAGAAATGGCTTGTTTAACCGCCGCGAGATGTCTGCCCTGGCCAGATGCCTCCCCTACACCAATGAGAGATTTCTCCGAGTGACACATCACTTTTCGAATATCGTTAAAATCAATATTTACTTCGCCCGGCTTGGTAATTACCTCGCTAATGCCTTGCACAGCCTGTAGCAGTACTTCATCCACCATTTTGAAAGCGTCACGAGACGAGGTACTGGGATCAATATTGGCAAATAGTTTTTCGTTAGGAACAATAATCATGGAATCTACATACTTTTGCATTTCCATGATACCCTGATCAGCTTGCCGCTCCCGCACGTAACCTTCAAAATTAAACGGACGCGTTACAACGCCCACAACCAGCAAATCATCGCCGTAAATTTCTTTTGCTAGTTTTGCCAAGTAAGGTGCTACACCTGTACCCGTACCACCGCCCATCCCAGCGGTAATAAACAATAAATCACATTGACCGATGATGAGTTTTAGCTTTTCTTTACTTTCTTCGGCCGCTTTGCGTCCGCGGTCCGGATCTCCACCGACTCCTAACCCTTTGGTAAGTTTTTCTCCCACTTGCACTAGATAAGGAGCTTGATTACGGCGTAAATCCTGCGCATCAGTATTCACGGCAATAAAATCCACGTCCTTTAAGCCGCTACGCACCATGTGATTGATAGCATTACCACCACCACCGCCGACACCAATGACTTTGATTTTGGCTTTTTTGCTCTCAAATTGCGCTGCTGGCATAAATAAATCTTGAATTTGCATATCTTATCCAAATATTCCTTTGAAGAAATTTCCAATCTTATCTAGCGCCGAATTATTCCCTCGGTATTGCTTTTTACCATACAAGGTTTCTTCGGAGGCTCTTTCCATAGCATAAATAACTGTAGAAAGTGCAGTAGCATAAGAAGGGGCGAAGTATTCATCTTCACAAGTAATCAAATCACGTCGAACAGTTCCTTTGCGCACATCTTTTAAACCTAAAATGTCCTGACACAAAGATGTCATGCCCGGCATTACAGACCCTCCACCGGTAATGATCCCCACCAGGGGAACACTTTTAGGCTTATAGCCGCTCAATCCCACATAATGTTCCACTTGCTCTAGCAGTTCTTCCATGCGAGGTTGAAGACAATCCAAAATTTCCACATTTTTGATCAAACGCGTGTCGCTTCCATCCAAAAGAGGAACCGAAATTTCATGCTCCTGTTTTAAGAAAGCCGGGTGTATAACCCCATATTTTTCTTTAATTTCTTTCGCCGCCTTACGCGAAGTATTTAAATAACTGGACAAATCGTTGGTTAAGATGTCACACCCGTATGGAATATCACAGGAGAAACGCATCATACCCCCTAGGTAAATTCCAACGGAAATTGTTTCTCCCCCAAAATCAATAAGCATTGCCCCGTTCTCTTTTTCATCTTGCAACAGCACGGCATCCCCTAAAGGGATGAGTCCATACATAGGCTGTTCCATACGAAAACCGGGACGTTGAATGGCTTTAGCCAAATTGTTTAGGTGAGTGGAGGCCCCGGTAATAATCTGCACATCTACTTCCAAGAGGGATCCTTCCATTCCCTCTGGGTTGCGAATGCCACGTTGTTTGTCCACCGCATAACCTTGGGGAAATAACCCAATAATTTCATTATCATTTTTTATCGGCACCGCTTTGGCATTTTCAATAGCCAACTCCATATCCGCCGGACCAATTTCTTTATCCGGACGAGAAATATTATAAGTACCGTGATTGAAAAAAGATTCGATATGCGGCCCACGCACGGCTACGAACAGTTGGCTAATATCTTG
>CADBYN010000026.1:12957-27528 GCA_902798835.1 Candidatus Avelusimicrobium bubulum
AAGGAATACTCCTTCCTGAAAGTACTTGTAACGTATTTGTACGTTCATCATGGGCAGCAGCAATAGCCGTTACTTTACCGCTACCGATATCTAGTCCTACAATCAAATTTGGTTTTGCCATACAAAAATTCCTTACAAAAAATTATCTCTCTCTATTATAAGAATTAATGAGACGTCTGTGTCAAAAAAACTTTCCCCTTTTCAAAAAATGTAAAATCCAACACCACGGGCGTTGTGTATTTTTGGCGAGCCAATGCCATAATTTGTGCCGCCCGCCGCACCTTTTGTTTTAGACGCACCGCTTGCCCGAAACGAATTTCACTTTTATCCGGTAAAGATAGGGTAACCGTATTGTTGGTTACATTAAACTCCAACGCCTCAAACGGAAGCGATTTTTTCAATTTCAATAAACTTTGTATTAAATCTACAAAAGAAGGCTCTAACTGGGCGGGCGCATCCCCCACCAATTCGACCTTCAACACCTCACGCACTTCTTGCGGATCGACGTACACCACGCTTTCTTCGTCTATATATTTTCGGGAATTATCCGGTAGAACAAATTGGGCGACCGGTTGACGAGGCCGGGCAGAAATCTTTAGTTTACCGTTTAATAAACCCCGTGAAACAGATATCTTCGTCAATGTGGGATATTTAGCAACTAGTTCTTGGCGAAGTTTTTCGGCATCTTCCATCGAAAACGGTTTCCCCTCAAAAGAAGCTGCACGTGTAAAGATTTCTTTTTCACGCGTACCGGAAAGGCCATCTACCGCTACCGATTTTACATGCCAATCTGTAACTTGTGCATTTTTAACGGTATAATACGCATAGCGCAGCCCGATAAAAGCCCCAAACGCCACAGCAGTTATTAGAAAGAGGGAAAAGAGAAATTTAAAAAAAGAAGATGGCTTTTTTCGGCGTGCCGAGCGCTTTTTTACCATTAAAGTTGCGCTGGGACGTTGATAGCCATACTTTCTCATAGAATAACCCTAAAAAGAAATGGGCGGGAAGGGAGTTGAACCCTTAAGGACTTTCGTCCATACGGTCCTGAGCCGTACGCGTCTGCCATTCCGCCACTCGCCCATGTATAGATATTTTAGTAAATGGAAGGGCAAAAGTAAAGATGTTTTTAATCTAAAAACTACGGACATAACACGTTTAATTTTAGTAGAATAGTATTAGATTTACGCGCCCGTAGTTCAATGGATAGAGCGTCAGCCTCCGGAGCTGAAGATATGGGTTCAACTCCCGTCGGGCGTATGATTTAAGCCTCCTATTTTTAGGGGGCTTAAATTATGTGCATGAGCACACCAACTGCTTGGTGTGCGTGCGGGAGTTGAAGACCGCAGCGATGTTTTTGTTTGAGTGCGAGCCGCACAGGCAAGCGCGAAAGGTAAAAACCGCGAGGCCCGGCCCGAAAGAAATTTCCGTCAGGAAATTTACTGCAGGGAACTCCCGTCGGGCGTATGATTTTTCACAGTACAAGAGCTCCCTCACTTGAGAGAGCTCTTGTTGCACCAAAACGTCTTTTCTTACAGGTACAATATTCTAAAGCCAATACTTACGTTCCAATCTTTAGAGTGCATATTCCCCGCGGCATGTGTACCCGCATTGACGTACATAGCCGTTCCATCGTTAATGAGTGTACCAATTTCCAATTCGGGCACTACTTCCATTTGGCCGGAGTGATCAAAGTTTTGATAGTAGTACAAATTGCCCTGGATCCACCATTTATTTTCGGACAAATAAGATAAGTTATAGCGGAAACGCCCTATATTGATATCATCACGCGCGTGATCGCCAAACAAGGAAAGCATATGCTTATAACCTACGGCTGTAAAAATGCCGCTATCCCACGAGTAAAGTGCAAAAGCAGAAGGCCCAATTTGAAATTGACCCGCGCCTAACCGTTTATCAGTAGCGGTGGGTAAAATTGCTTCCATATGAGCCCCATAACCAAAACCACCTTGAATACTTTCCGGACGCATCCAGTTTACAGCGACCGTAATATCCCCCAGGCCATTGACGGATTTTTCCGGTGATTCAAACCGTGAAAGCGGTACCTCTACCCCCCAGTTCCAATTCGGGTTGATTACCTTGTACATTTTGGCTGTTACACCCGTGGCTGAAATTCCGGCGCTATCATCAATAGCGGTAAAGGTGGGGTTGATTTCCAAACTGGTGATGTTTTCCGTAGGCTCCACCCCATATTGGTATTTGCGCTGTAACTGCGCATTAGCCGGGAGCAATGCCCCCGCCAACACAACTACTAATATCCATTTTTTCATACTCGCTCCTTTCTTTAATTTTGTTTATCCAAATCCGGCAATATTTCCTGCACATACGCTTCCTGTTCCTTCGCAACCTGCTTGCTGGGGATTGTAACGACTAACAACCGCCCCCCTGAACATGCCGCCGTCACACGTATCTTTTTTCCAACTGCCCACACTAATGTATCCGCACGACAGTTAGAAAGATTTTCTTCCTTCCCCATACGTACATTTCCACTAACTACGTAAATAAATGCACGTTGATTGGGTGGTAATTTCCAAGTAAATTTTCCCCCTTGCGTTAGTACCACATCCAATACAGTAATATCCCGCGGGGCAGAAACGCTATGCGCTACATTCTCAAACTGTCCACATACTACCCGCACCGTGCGATTTGCATCTTCGCTCAAGGGGACCTGATCACTCGAGAATTCCAACGAACCCAACGTGTCTTCAAACCCCATAGATACATAAAGCACGGGAATAACTTCCGCCTCTTCTTGCCGAATAACGCCGCCAACAAAATCTACCACTTCTTCGGCATTGACCATCCACGGGCTATCCTCTTGCGGATTAAGGGGTTCTTTTTCTCCGTTGATTAAATACGTAATCCCGGCTTGTTTACGCTCCACCTTTTGTGGGGAAAAATCTGCTCCACAATAATATACGATAAAACGAGTAAAGGGCGCAAACTTGTCTGTTTGTCCGGGAATTACTAACGAACGTTTGGCCACGTAGGCCCGTTTTGGTTGTTTCTCCCACCAAGATGATAATTTCTGTTTCATAATTTCCCTCTCATCCAAGATTGTGCTACTAATATTACAGAAAATAGTTCCTTTTTGCCAGCGCAAAAATTAATTAGAACGATTTTGCTACAATAGTAGACATGATCCGTGTTACCACAGTTCCGGTTAAGACCTATGTAGGAAAATCAAAAATCCCGGGGGCCAATTACGTCATCAATCCCTACGTTGGCTGCCCGCATAAATGTTTGTATTGCTACGCGGAATTTATGCGCAAATTTTCTGCCCACCGCGAGGCCTGGGGCGATTTTTTAGATGTAAAACTTTGTGATACTCCCTTGCACCCCAGCCAACTTTTTCACCAACACGTAATGCTTAGTTCGGTCACAGATCCCTATAATCCTTTTGAAAAAAAATACGAAGTCACCCGCAATATCCTCAAGCAACTGGTACATTGCCAGGCCTATGTATCGGTACTGACCAAGTCAGCCTTGGTAGTGCGTGACATTGATTTGCTAAAGCAACTTCCCACGTGCCAGGTAACTTTTTCTTTCTCTACCGTAGATGAAACCGTGCGGAAACTCATCGAGCCGGGAACTTCCTGCACAGATGAAAAAATAAAGGCTCTTAAGCAGTTACAACAAGCCGGCATTTCAACAACCGTTATGGCCGCCCCTTTGCTGCCCGGGATTAGCGATTGGAAAGAAATCGTGCGGCAAACCGCTCCGTACGTACGTTCGTTTCTGTTTGATAGTTTGAATATGCGCGGCACGTTCCAGCATAAATTAATGGATTTTATAGACGTCCACTACCCGCATCTACTGCCGCTATACAATGAGATTTATTTACAGGGAAAGCGCACCTATTGGCATAGACTTCAACAGGAAATTGAAACCTACGGAAAAGAAAACAATTTGGATGTGGAAGTATACTTTGGCAAGGAATCTTCGTTTTCGTTTACACCCATTTCCTCAGAAGAATCGTGTGCCCCCAATTTTCCGGAAATGGATCCCTCCCAACCACAATTGTTTTGACATAAAAACCCCCGACTTATTGCCGGGGGTTTTGCATTGAAATACAATTCAAATTAGCTCAAATGTTTGGAAAGATATTTGTTCATTTCAAACATGCTGATTTGAGATTTGCCGTCAAACAACGGAGCCAATTTGGCGTCGGTGTTGATCATGCGTTTGTTGGTTTTGTCTTGTAAACCATTGTTTTTAATGTAGGTCCACATTTTTTTCACTACTTCCGTGCGCGGGCAAGCAGTGCTGCCGATCACAGCTGCCAAGGTGGTGCTGGGGGTGCAGGGTTTCATAAATTGAGCATTAGCTTTTGCCATAATAATAGGCCTCCTTTAAATTAAGTTACCTTTAGTATAGTATATTAGGGCGCATTTGTATAGTATGCGCCCTAATATTTTTAGATTCCGTCGGAAAGTTATTTCACTTTCGGGGCAGCAGACAAGATTGCCTTACTGCAGCCGGCTTCGTATTTCTTGAAGTTTTCAACAAAAGCTTTGGCTAGTGATTGATACTTCTCCATATACGCTTTTTTGTCTTTCCAAGTCTTTTGCGGGTTCAAGATGTTAGCAGGCACACCGGCACAGGCCGTAGGAATTTGGAAGCCGAATACCGGGTCAGTCACAAATTTGGCTTTAGCCAATTTACCGTCCAATGCCGCATTTAACAAAGCGCGCGTATATTTAATGCTGATACGGCTGCCCACACCATAAGGGCCGCCAATCCAGCCCGTATTTACGAGCCAGCAGTTGACTTTGTGTTTTTGGATTTTCTTTTTCAAGAGTTCCGCATATACAGAGGGGTGCAAAGGCATAAACGGACCACCAAAGCAGGTAGAGAACGTACTGGTGGGTTCTTTGACGCCTTTTTCGGTACCGGCCACTTTAGCCGTGTATCCGCTAATGAAGTGATAGAGGGCTTGGTCAGCGGAAAGCTTAGAGATAGGCGGCATCACACCAAAGGCATCACAAGTCAAAAAGATGATATTTTTGGGGTGAGTGGCACGCTTGGAAGCTACTGCATTGTCAATGAAATTGAGCGGATAGCACGCACGGGTATTTTCGGTTAAGGTATCATCGTCTAAGTTCAACTTGCCGGTTTCCGGATCGAAAATGACGTTTTCCAATACCGTACCAAAGCGGTGGGTGGTGGAATAAATTTGCGGCTCGGCTTCTTGGCTTAGGCGAATTACTTTAGCATAGCAGCCGCCTTCAAAGTTAAACACACCCGCATCATCCCAACCGTGTTCATCGTCGCCGATGAGACCGCGGGTAATATCAGCGGATAAGGTGGTTTTACCGGTGCCGGACAAACCGAAGAAAATGGCACTATCGTTTTTCTTGCCGACGTTGGCAGAGCAGTGCATCGTCATAATACCTTTTTGCGGCAAGAGGAAGTTCATTACCGTGAACAAGGCTTTTTTGTTTTCACCGCCGTATTCAGAGCCGATGACCAAAATCATTTTTTTCTTAAAGTTGATTAAGATGGCCGTTTCGGAAACGGTCCCGTCGGTTTTCGGGTTGACTTTCATTTTCGGCAAGCAGATTAAGGTAAATTGCGGCACGAATTTTTTAAGGTCTTTTTGATCGGGCTCGATGAACATATTTTTGACAAACATGTTCGTCCAGGCACACTCGGTAATAGCGCGCACTTTCAAGCGGGAATTTTCGCTTGATCCCACATAAGCATCGCGCACAAATAAATCTTTGTTGGCTACATACTTTTGTACTTTGGCAAAAATTTGGTTGAAATATTTTTCTTTAATGCCTTTGTTGCTTTTGTTGTAAAAAAGTTTGCCTTCAATGTCTTTGGTTTCAACGAAATAGCGGTCATTCGGGCTGCGGCCGGTATGTTTACCGGTGCTTACACAAAGCGGTCCGCCATAAACGACGTTCGCTTCGTTGCGTTTAAGCGCCTCTTGATACAAGGCCGGGGTGGAAAGGTTCCAATAAACGGTCTTGGTGGTTTTGATTCCGGCTTTATCTAAACCATAGGTCGGTTTAAAGAAATCCGGCTTTGCATTCAATGTTTTCATTGTTGTTCCCTCTTAACTAATTTTATCCCCTATCGGGGCAGATTTTTTAAGGCCTCGGCTATACGCCGAACGCCTTCCACAATTGCGGTTTTATCCGCACAAAAACTAATGCGCAAGTACCCCTCGGCACCAAAGGCGGCACCGGGCACTACGGCCACTAGCACTTTTTCCAGTAGATAAGCGGCCAGCGCGTTGGAGTCTTTATTGTAATAACTAAAATCAACAAAACTATAAAATGTAGCCTGCGGTTTTTCCACGTGGATATGCGGAATTTTGGCAAGTTCTTCCAAAAGGATATTGCGATTATTCTCTAAGACGGCGCATAAATCTTTTACACAATCTTGCGGACCGTTAAGCACCGCCGTAGCGGCACATTCGCCTAAATCGCTGTTGCAAGACGTACTCTGCGCTTGCATACGCCCCATGGCGGCAATGAGTTCTTTATTGGCGCAAACCGCCCAGCCAATGCGAAGCCCGGTAAGCCCGTAAAGTTTAGACACACCGTTAATGATGACTAAATTATCAAAATCTTTGGCGTACGCGCACGGATTAGGTGTTTTGGCTCCGTCAAAAACGAGTTGATGATAAATATCATCCATCACCAAGAAAATCTTTTTTTGTTCGGCAAATTCAACAATTTTTTGAATAAAATCGGCGCTTAAAATATGCCCGGCCGGGTTGCAAGGGCTGTTAAGAATAATTGCTTTCGTGCGCGGTGTAACGGCTTGGATGATTTGCTCGGCACTAACACGCAAACCTTGCGTAGGTTTTACGACGACGGGTGTTCCCCCCGCCAGTTTAATCATCTCCGGATAGCTAACCCAAAACGGTGCCGGAAAAACCACTTCATCTCCCATTTCTACTGCGGCCAACAAAAAATTAAATAAAGCTTGTTTAGCACCCGCGCAAATAAGCACATGGCTTATTTCAAATTCGTGTGCGTAGTGTTGCTGGGTATATTTTAGAACAGCTTGTTTTAAAGCAGGCGTGCCGGAAGACGGTGTGTATTTGATTTTGCGCGAATTTGCTTTTTGGATAATGGCGTCCACGGCGGCTTGCGGAGCGGGATAGGTAGGCTCGCCCCCACCCAAGTGGACGACGGGTTGCCCCGCGGCTTTTAGCGCGCGTGCTTTGGCGTTAATTTTAAGTGTGGGCGAATCGCCAATTTGGCTTGCCCGGGAACTCAGCGTGATAGACATAAAAATGCTCTTACGATTATTTTAGCATTTTGTGACGTCTATGTGAATGGTTTGCTAATTATTGCGCGTCACTTAAATAGTGACAACCTACACTGCGTTTATTTTGAAGGGCCGCATAGGCAATCAGCAAGGCCGTGCGAACACCGTTACGCAAATCAATTAACTCTTGGCAAGGCTGAGCGCCCTTGTAGAAAATATCAATTTCATTATGCAGGTGACGCAATATTTTTTCCGCGCGCTCTAAATGTTTGCGGCTGCGAATTAAGCCCACATAATTCCACATCGTACTGCGTAATGTGGCTAAATCTTGCTTGACTAAATTAACGTCAGGTGTTTGGCTGGGGATAACCCATTCTTTGGGCGTTGGAATGTGAAATTTTTGCGTGGCTATGTCCTTAGCATCTTCTTGTGCGCACAAATACCCCATGGCCACGGCTTCCAAGAGCGAAGTGCTGGCTAAACGGTTTGCCCCGTGATAACCGGTACAAGCCGTTTCGCCGATGGCATTTAAGTTCAAAATGTTTGTGCGCCCAGCCGGAGTGGTATAAATCCCCCCGCAAAAATAGTGCGCGGCAGGCACAACGGGCACAGGAATTTTTGTCATATCAAAGCCGCCCTCTAAACATTTTTTGTAAATGGCCGGGAAACGCTCTTTGGTTTCTGCTGCATTGTTTGCGGTAATATCTAGATAGACACAATCGTGAGACGTGTTAAGGCGCTCTTGTTCAATAGCACGCGCTACAATATCACGCGGGGCAAGATCTTTAAGGGGGTGGTATTTTCCCATAAAGGCTTCGCCTTTGGAGTTGCGCAAAATAGCTCCTTCCCCTCTTAAAGCTTCGGACAGCAGAAAACTTTTTCCCTTGGCAAATACCGTCGGGTGGAACTGTACAAATTCCATATTCATTACACGCGCACCTACACGGTACGCCATGGCAATGCCGTGCCCGTAGGCGTGATCGGAATTGGTGGTGTGCAGGTAAAGTTGCCCTACGCCGCCCGTGGCCAAAATGGTTTTCTTGGCGGTAACGGCAAATACTTCGCCCGTTTTGTTGTCTAGCACATACGCCCCAAATACCGTGAGCGGATAGTATCTATCCATCAAATCGGTAGAACTATGCGAAAGCGTCAGCAAATCAATAGCGCTGGCAAATTCTTTGATAGTGATAAGTGGATTTTTCCTCACAGCTGCCTGAATGGCGCTAAGCATGGCGTGCCCGGTGGTATCTTTAGAATAAATGATACGGTTTTTACGGTGAGCACCTTCACGCGTAAAACGCAGTTGATGGGCAGCATCCCGGTCAAAATTAACAGACAAATCATGTAAGAAAATTTCTTCTACGGCTTTGCACCCCGCAGCGGAAAGTTCGCGCACGGCAGGCTCGTTGCACATATTGGCTGTGGCCATTTTAACGTCGGCAAGTAAATCGTCCATCTGCAAATTGGGTTCATATACAATGCCCCCTTGCGCTAAATCACTATTGGTTTGCGGCATTTCTCCGCAACAAAGAAGCATCGTTTTAAGACCTTTTTTAGCGGTCTGATGTGCATACACACAACCCGCAATTCCAGCACCAATTACTAGACAATCTGTAGAAAGTGTTTTCATACCCATATTGTATAATTTTCGCATAAAAAAAAGCCACAGGCCTAAACCCGTGGCTAGGTGTATTATCAAAAGCTTAGTTAGGCTTTACACACACGCCTTCAGTACACGCAGTATATCCCATCGATTCGCAGAATGTCTGTCCGTCTCCACTACCCCTTACACAGGCGATCTGATCTCGATTAGAGGCAGCAAAATGCGGCTGAATTTGAATAGAATAGGCATTGGCATAAGTTCCGTTCTTACGAGTGGCCGTCGTCACCCCGGTGTCGGAGTCTACCGTTACCGTAAAATATTGTGTCTCACAAGAATCGCTTGTACATCCGGCACCAGACAAACTGATATCCAACTGATTAATCGCGGGGATACTTACTTCGTCAATACCATTCATTTTTTGCTCTAGATAATCACGGTTAACGCCTTCGACAATAGCGCTGGCAGCCATCAGTCCTTCCGAAAAGCGGGCTTGCTCTACTGAGCGTTTATAATATCCTGTACTCAAAATAGCCAACAACGCTATAATAATCACTACAGCCATCAATTCTGTCAAGGTAAATCCACGTTTTATTTTGTTATACATATAGGCTCCTCTCTTTTTATTATTATATCCTTTTTTGGCAAACTTTCAATGATTTTTATTGCAAAAAACTCTCAAAACCGTTATACTACTTGTAAGGAGATGCCAATTATGAACAAAAAATCAGGTTTTACATTAATTGAATTACTAACGGTAGTATTAATTTTGGGCATTTTAACAGCCATTGCTTTACCCCAATACCAAAAGACCATCCAACGCACAGAAGCAGCTAACGCGTTGATTAATCTAAGAACGATCTTTGACTCGGCCAAACGTTTCTATGCTTCGAACTCTCAATGGCCCACGTCCTTTACCGGCTTAGATGTAGATTTGTTTGATGTATCCCCCGAAGGGAATATGGGTGAATTCCAATATACGTTTAGCACAAATAACTCCGGTACCGTGTCGGCTTGTCGCCTCATTGATGGGGCTGCAGATAATTCATTTTGCTTACGGGCAGCTCGCCGAAAAGTAGCTCCGACCACTGGCAACAACAAGATGATACAGCGAGATGTATATACTTGTCTGCCCGCCGTAGAAAAATTCCAAGCCGTGTGTGATTCGCTATGTTCTACCGAAAGCACGGTAGGTTCGGAATGTTACATCAATTGATTCTTGTTAATATCGAAACCGCCCCGATCGGGGCGGTTTTTTATTTATGTTTGCGCTTAAAAAACTTTTTAAAATTTTGCTTCCCTGCCGGTTTTGAGGCACGTTTCTTTTCTTGTTCTAGTTTGGCCAAAGCTTTTTTACTCATTCCCACTTTTACCGTATGGAAAGATAGGGCAGGTGGTTGTTGTTCTTGCGTTAAAATACGCGCGGCCTCAGTTGCTTTTTTAAAAGTTTTTGGCTTCTTTACCGTGCGCATAGCTTGTTTGTTGCTTTGCGGCAAATCCACTTCGCCCGTTTTTAAAAATTCTTGTGCACGTTGGGTATATTTTGAAGGGGCTTGTTTTTTCTTGCTGCGCTTGGCATGAGCGGCGCCCTCCTCGTGTGCTACAAATTTTGGTTCGGGTAAAGGTTCAATGGTTTTTTGAACTGTTTTTATAGGGCTAGCAAATTTAGTAACACGGCGAATAGCTTGCCATTTTTCCCCATCATCGCTGATAAATGAGATCGCATTACCCACCCCACAGGCACGTCCGGTACGACCGATGCGGTGAATATAATCCTCCGGGCATTGAGGCAAATCGTAATTAATGACGTGAGCAATTTGCGGCACATCCAATCCGCGGGCTGCCAGGTCTGTTGCTACCAAAATACGCACCGTGCCGTTGCGGAAAAATTCCATAATTTGTCGACGGCGGTTTTGGCGCAGTTCCCCATGCAACGCATTTACTTTTTGACCATAGCGCTTGAGCTCTTTGGCAAGTCGCTCCGCTCCGTGTTTGGTTTTAGCAAATATCAAAATAGATCCTGCCCGCGTGTTGAGTTCATGCAAAAGCTGAGGCAATTTTTCGCGCACGGATACATAAACAATTTCTTGTAATACACCCTGCGCGGCGGAAGTTACCGCACCTATTTGCACGCGCACGGGACAGGTTAAAAATTCATTAGCCAGTTGTACAATTTCTTTGGGAAGTGTGGCCGAAAATAATAACGTTTGATGACGCGGAGGTAGCGCCGCCACAATACGGCGCATATCGTCAATAAACCCCATATCCAACATGCGGTCTGTTTCATCCAATACTAAAAAATGGATTTTAGACAAGTCCACACTTTTACGCCCCAAATGATCTATTAGACGCCCGGGCGTAGCGATAACCACACGCGGTTTGCGGCGCAAAGCAGCATACTGTTTGTGGATGTTATCCCCCCCAATGATCAGAGCGGCAGATAAAGCTTCCGTTAATTTCTCAAGTTCAGTTAAAATTTGTTGTGCCAGTTCGCGCGTGGGCGAAAGAACGAGCGCATTTTCCATGTCATTTTGCGTAAGCCGCACCACAAGCGGCAATAAAAACGCCAATGTTTTCCCGGTGCCTGTTTGTGCCGTACCAAGCACGTCTTTCCCCGCCAAAGCAGGCGGCAACGCGCGCGCTTGAATAGGCGTCGGCTCTTCAATAAGCATACGCTTAAGTGCGGTTTGTAAAAATTCGGGCAACGTTTCAAACACGTTCATGCAAAGCGGCCTCCATTTCTTCGTTTAAACTAATCCAACGTTCTTCTGTCTTTTTAAGTTCATCATTGAGTAGCGCCAGTTCAATACTGCTATCGGCGTTATATTGTGTTAAAAGTTGCTCTTCAAGCGCGGCCTTGCGAGTAGTCAATTTTTCAATTTTATCATCCAAGGCGCGGATTTCTTTTTTCAACGGAGCTACGCGGGCCCGACGGACAGCGGCTTCTTTGCGTTGCATTTCCTTGGACGTCATTTTATCACTTGCCAAATCGTTGCGGTCATTGTTTTTTAAGAGTTGCGCCTTGTAATCTTCCAAATCTCCCGCAAATGTTTGGCACGTACCGCGGCGCACAATCCACAACGTATCACACGTGAGTTCTATCACATGTAAATCGTGCGTGATGAGTACCACGGCTCCTTCATAATTGTTAAGCGCCTCGATTAAAGCTGCACGCGATTGAATGTCCAAATGGTTGGTGGGCTCGTCTAAAATCAACAAGTGCGGAGCATCTTTGGTAATAAGGGCAAGGAGTAAGCGTGATTTTTCTCCCCCCGACAAACTGCCGATTAATGTATCGGACTTGGCTTTGTTAAGGCCAAAAGCGCCCAGCTGTGCGCGAATCTGGGTTTCGGTAGATAACGGCATTTGTGCGCTTAACATTTCATACGGCGTTTTTTCTATGTCCAGTTCTTCGGTTTGATGCTGAGAAAAATAAGCAATCTTCATCTTTTTGGCGGTGGTCATCTTGCCGGACATCAGCAAAAGACGATGCGATAAAATTTTGGCAAGCGTAGATTTTCCGTTCCCATTGGCCCCCAAAAGCGCAATGCGGTCATCGGGTTCAATGCGCAAATCCAAATTTTGTAAGACAGGCTTTTCTTCATAACCCGCCACACCGTTTTCAATGGTTAAAAGCGAATTGTTTAATTTCTCCGGGGAAGGAAATTCAAAATGTGCCTCGGGATCTTTGGGGATCGTAGGAGCCGCGCCTAATTTTTCAATCATTTTAAGGCGGCTTTGCGCTTGTTTAGCCTTAGTAGCTTTATAGCGGAAGCGATCTACAAATGACTGTAAATGCGCCACTACGCGCTCATGCTTAGCAGCGGCCAATTTAGCGCCCTCAATAGCGGCTGCGCGGGTGCGCTCGTACGTATCATAATTACCATTGTAGAGTTTTAATTTCCCCTCTTCTACGTGGATGATATGATCACACAAACGGTTTAAGATGTGGCGGTCGTGCGAAATAATAAAAACGGTTTTGTCCACACGCACGAGGTAATTTTCCAGCCACATGGCGGTTTCAAGATCTAGGTGGTTGGTAGGCTCATCTAAGAGCAGACAATTTGACGGAGCGTATAAACAGGCAGCCACATTGGCACGCACTTGCCAACCACCGGAAAATTCTTTGAGCGGACGTTTAAAATCGTCGTTAACAAACCCCAACCCGCTTAAAATGGCACTAGCACGCGCCTGGGCGCTATGCGCACCTAAAAACTCCAACTTATCAAAGATTTCAGCCATGCGCTCGCCGGTGATGTTCGGGTTTTCCAACTCCTTTTGCAAACGCATGAGCTCTTTATCGGACGACAATACATAATCTAATAGACATACAGACGGGTTGGAAATATCCTGCGCTACGCTGGCAATTTGCGTACCGCGGGAAATTTCTATTTTTCCCCCATCCGGTGAGAATTTACCTTCAATGAGTTTGAATAAGGTTGATTTTCCGCACCCATTAGGCCCCACAAGGCCCACTTTTTGCCCGTCGTGAATTGAGACAGAGGTGTCTTCAAACAAGGTACGTAGGCCAAAGTGGAACGAGAGCGTTTTAATGTCTATCATACTTCTATATTTTAGCAAATATAGACGAGGGGCGTATTTTGCTCCCCGTTAAATAATTGTAAAATAAAGGTATGAACTTACCGCAAGATTTTACCACCTACACTTCCACGCTATTCGGCCCGGAGCGCTGGGCGCGCTTTCTGCACGCCTTGAATGAGCTATCCCCGGTAAGCGTGCGCCTTAATCCGTGGAAAAAATCATCGCAATTTCCCTTTGCTAGCGCCACGCCTGTACCGTGGTGCAAACAGGCCTATTGGTTGAGCGAACACCCTAACTTTACGCTGGATCCCTTATTTCACGCCGGAGTATATTACGTGCAAGAGGCCGCTTCTATGTTTTTGGATCACATACTGCGTGAACACGTGACGGGGCCCGTGAGTGCTTTAGATTTATGCGCCGCCCCCGGCGGAAAATCCACCTTAATGCGCGCTGCGTTGCCCCAAGGATCTATGCTAATTAGCAACGAAATCGACCGCCGCCGCGCTAACATCCTATTGGAAAATATGCTCAAGCAAGGTCATCCCGATGTATTGGTGACACATAACTTTGCTCATGAATTTGCCACAACAAACCTCGTTTTTGATGTAATTCTGACGGATGTTCCTTGTTCAGGGGAAGGATTATTTCGCCGTGACGAAAGTGCCGTGAACGAGTGGAGTTTGCAAAATGTGCACATGTGTCAGGAACGCCAGCGCAAAATTTTGCAAGATATTTGGCCGTGCTTACGCACAGGCGGACTACTCATTTATAGCACATGCACGTTTAACACGCGCGAAAATGAGGAAAACGTACGATGGCTTGCAGAAGAATTGGGCGCGGAAATTTTGTCTGTTTCCACAAAAACCGAGTGGAAAATTACCGGTTCTTTACTTAATGATTTTGAGGCACCTGTATATCGTTTTATCCCGGGAGTCACAAAAAGCGAAGGCCTTTTTATGGCTATATTGCGCAAGACGAGCGAGGGGCCCCAACGTGCCACATTACCAACGTCTTTACGTGAGCAAGTTAAAAAATTTCGGCAAATTCATTTGCTTAGTGACGGAATCCCCACCGAAGAACAAAAAGGAAAAGAAAAAATCCCCTCTATTGCGCAGGCACTTTCTATTACCACTCCCGCAGATAAATATCCGCGCGTTGAACTTAGCTTAGAACAAGCACAGCGT
>CADBYN010000027.1 GCA_902798835.1 Candidatus Avelusimicrobium bubulum
TCCATTCCGACAGCTGACGCACCTCCCACAGTCGTTCTGGATTTGGATTATAAAAAGAAACGTTCTCCCGAGGAATACGATTTCTCTCTGTTTGAGGAAATAGATCCCGATAATGCTAAGAAACAAAATATTAAACAGACTTCCGTTCAAAGCCAACCCGTTGCTCAACAGGCTCAGACTTCACAGCAAGCTTACAGCACATCAAACGATGATATGTTCTTCGGCAGCGGAGCAACCACACAAAAATCTCCTGAACCCACCGATACACAGCAAAACTTTATGTCGAACTTCGTAAGCAATATTCAAGAACAACAGGATTATTTAATGCCAAATCAGCAGCAGCCTGCACAACAGCAGCCGATTGTTCAGCAGCAAGCTTCTCCGGAGGTTCAGAAGCAGCCTGTTCGGCAGAAAAAAGCTCCGTTTACAAACAGAAAGAAAAACGCACCTAAAACAAGCACCCCTCCAAAGTCAAAGAATACCAAGAAAAAGGACAAAAAGAGCTTCTCCGAAATGTTTCTTAACAATCACGGAAAGTCCGAAAACAAAGATTTAAACACAGATTCCGAAATCATTAAAAACGGTACAAGAGCTCAGAGAAAGTTTGTAGATGCGTCCGAGTATGACGAATGGACTTGCCCTGAATGCGGAAAGGTTAATCAAGAGTATGTAGGTTTATGTGCCTGCGGTACTCGCAAGCCGAGAGCAAAAAGATAGTACAATAAAATTAAGACACAGAATATTAGGTTCTGTGTCTTTTATTATTCTCTTCTATAGATTATCTTCTGTTTGAAGGTTTTCTTTTCTTTCTGTTTTTTATTTGTTTATTCTTATTTTTCTTATTGTTATAAATCATAGTAATTATAATATACAATATGAAAAGTACAACAACAATTCCTACTGCCAAAATCATCCACTGAGATTTAAAAATTTTCTTCGCCGAGTCAAGGAAGTATAACATATTACTTCTTTCAACAGTTTCGGCTGCTATCAGATTAACGGTAGTAAGCTCTTGGTTTGCGTAGCTTATGGTAGCCGTGCCGATGATATTGCCCTCAATGACAGGTGCAGTTAAATATTCGGGAATATTTGTTACAATATCGATACTCGAATTTTCAATATCGGCAGGGAGAAGAGTTGAATAGCTGCCCTGCGGAACAAGCTGAACCGTGTCTTGATTCCATGCAAGTTCAATTGGAATTTCACACACAGGTGTTTGTTCATCGATAACGCTCTTTAACTCCAAATTTTTAAATGCCCATTCATACATGGCAACGGAATCACGCATAGCACCGTTATCCTCCACCTCGTTTCCCTCATTGTCCACACTGGGAGCTCCCAACGCAACACAGAGATAAGTATAACCGCCATTGGATGCCGTGGAAACAAGACAATATCCTGCTTCGTCCGTAGTACCTGTTTTAATGCCCTTAGCGTACTCGTAATAGTAATCGCCGCCACGCTTTTCGTCAATCAAATAATTTGTTGTGATAAGCGGATATTCCTTTTCTGAATCAGCAGAAATATAAGTTGAAACCGTACTTGTAATTTCGTTGAACTCAGGCAAGGTTTGTGCATATTTTGTTATGATTGCCAAATCTCTTGCTGTGGTATAATGGTCTTCGTCGTGAAGTCCGTGTGGATTTACGAAGTGCGTATTCTTGCAGCCAAGTTCCTTAGCTTTTTCATTCATCATATCAACGAAATTCTGAACAGATCCGTCGCCCACAAAATTAGCAAGTAAAAGTGCAGCGTCGTTTCCTGATTTAATCATAAGACAGTTAAGCAAATCGTAAACCGTAACAGTCTGACCCACAAAATATTCAAGACCCGAAAGCGAACTTCCCGTGCCTGCAAGCTCATCAAGAATATTTTTATCAACCACAACCTTTGTATTCTTAATATCCTTGACGTTTTCAACCGTTACAATGTATGTCATAATTTTTGTTGTAGACGCCGGATATAATTTATCTTCGGAATTTTTCTCATACACCAAAATATCGGTATCAAGGTTCAGCAGGTAAATTGCCTTGCTGACAGTTTCGACATCTGATGTAAAGGTTGCGGCATTGGCAGATGTTGCAAAGCATACAAAAAGTAACATAACAGCAAGCACAGTTGCTGTGATTCGTCTAATCACCATAATTTTCCTCTTTTCATTATTTTTTAAAACTTTATTAATTAAGCTGCTGACCGTGACCCACATTATGGAACAGCATTCTTACCTCTGCTCTTAATCCACGGTAATTGTTATTTTCCTTATCAATATAATCGCTCATAATCTCCTTTGCTGCACTTTGTGCGTCTTGAAGAATACTGACATTTTCCGCCAAATCCGCAATTTTCAATTCGGGCAGACCATGCTGTCTTGACCCGAAAAAGTCGCCAGGACCTCTGAGCTTCAAATCTTCATCGGCAAGGTGAAAAATTGACCGAGCATCTTTTAGTTGTATTTTATAATGGGAGATCCCCTCATCGCGCAACGTCTTACTAAACCCACGAGATTTTAAGGACAACGTAACAAATTCGCGACGCATCAACCGGGTACGCGCCGAACCGGAGCTTTCCAAAATGTAGGTGGCCGCATTGTTTGTACGCCCCCCGCGCATCTCTTCGCGCAGGGAAAAGTTGCTTTGGGCTCGCTCGACATGCGCCAGCACTTTCCTGGCAGAAAAGCGCCGGGAAGCTTCCCGCCTTGCTTTGACAGGACGCCCTCTGCGCACAGGGGCCCCGCCTCCTAAAGTGGGCGTGACGCTACTAAACAATATACTTGCACTTAATACTAACGAGAGTAGTTTATGCATAGATATATATTAGTCTCCTATCTACATAGTGGCAATTTAAACGGGAAAAGAAAAGGGCCAAAAGACCTAGATGAAAGGTGTTTTTGGCCCTATATAAAAATTGCCCCACAGACTGCTTGCGTGTAAAAAGAGCAATAACTTGTTTGTTTCTAAAGACAGGAGAAAACAAGAATAAAAAGGTGAGAGATACCACCCCCAACGCGAGTTTATTTCTTCGTCGGAGTGAGCACTGACACATAGCCATATTAGCGCAGTACTGAAACATAACAATTTATCCTTCCCTATGAATATGGTATGAAATTTAGCATAGCCACGCAAAAGGAAAAAGGCCCATCTGAAAGATAGGCCTTTTAGATTAGAAAGCAACTTATTTTTTAAATGCTTTTTGTACGCACGGAGGAACCCAAGCCGAAATATCTGCCCCGTGGAAAACCGCTTCTTTAAGAGTACTACTGCTGATAAACTGGTACGTTTCGCAAGCCGGCAAAAATACAGTTTCAAGTTGTGGATAAAACGCTTTATTAAAATAAGCCTGGGTGCGTTCGTGATTCCAATCATGCGCACTACGCAGCCCCCGCACTACGGTTGTATATTGATGTTGCTTCATATAATCTGCCAATAATCCCGGGCAGCTGTCCACGGTAATGTTTTCTTCCCCTTTTAAAGCTTCTTGGAGCAATGCCACGCGTTCCTCCACGCTAAACCGGCCCTGCTTGGCCGAGTTATGAAAAACAACTACCACCACCGCACCAAAAATGGCGCGGGCACGTTTAATTAAATCTATATGTCCGTTCGTTACCGGATCAAAACTACCCGAAAAAACAACTGGTTTCATAGTACTCCTCTATACTTCGTATTTCTATTATGGTATCATAATTTTATGATAAAAAACCCATTTCCCGATGAAATTTATTTAAAACGTACCCATGCGCACACGCCGGATTTGCGCGATGAATACTTTCGGGATCAAACTAAAATTATTCATTCGTTACCTTTTCGCCGGCTAAAACATAAAGCACAAGTGTTTTTTGCCCCCAAAAACGACCATATTTGTACGCGCATTGAGCACGTGTTGCACGTATCCACAATTGCAGCCACTATTTGCCGCGGACTGAACAAAAGCGGAAATTGGGAATTGAGCGAAGATATGGCCTATGCAATCGGATTAGGACACGATATCGGCCACGCCCCCTTTGGACACGAAGGAGAACGCGCCATTGATGCCTGTTTAAAACCCAGCGGAAAACATTTTTTACATGAACTGAACAGTTACCGTGTAGTAGAACATTTAGCCAATTACGGAGAAGGGCTCAACTTAACCTTTGCCGTAAAGGATGGGATTATTTGCCACTGCGGGGAAGATTTTAATAATAATGTATTACGTCCAGCCAAAACCCCTAACGATTTAGAGAAGATTACCGGCCGCACACAAATGCCCTCCACCTATGAAGGATGCATTGTGCGCTTGGCTGATAAAATTGCGTATTTCGGGCGCGATATCGAGGATGCCATTAAGGCTGATTTAATCACGAAAGAGGATATCCCGCAAGACGTACGCAAAGAGGTAGGGACCTCTAACGGAGAAATTATAAATACACTTACGTTGGACCTGATTGATCATTCCAAAGATAAAGATTATATCGGTTTTTCCGAAGATAAATTTCAACTGATTTCCCAGCTGCGCGATTTTAACTATTCACGCATTTACTGCAGCCCCGTGATGTTAAAACGCAAAGAAATGATCTCTAAATGTATCTGTAACGTGTTTGATTATTTCCGCGAATTGTTTACCCAACATCAGTTTGATTACGATTCCTACCAAAAGGAACTCACCCAGGCCGCGCGCGGATTTGGTAATTACCTAAAATCCATGCGCAATTTTTATAAAGAAGACCCCACCGGGATTGATATCATCATCGCTGATTACATTTCCGGGATGACCGATTCATTTGCGTTGGGAATTATGCAGGAAGTCCTATTACCCAGCGCTATCAGTTTTATTTAAGAAACATCGTCGACAACTTCCAAAAGAGCCCAGAAAACATCTAGGTCCTTTTTTCACAAAATATAGGTCTTTTGGCCCTCGTTTTATCCGCCCTAAATACACATACTCAAGAAAGGAGTTTTTATGAAATTCTTTCGTCTTGTGTTAGGTGCGTTGGTATGTGTTGTGTTACTCCCCGGTGTCAGCCGGGCGGAGAAATCGTTGTTTTACGATAAAATCTACCGAAAAGTTGATCAGCACCAAGCTATCTCTTTAAGAGCAACCCATTCCTTAAAAACCCCGCGTATCCTTGAATTAGCTAAAGACGGCAGCGACCCAGCAATCCGCTCGTTAAAACAAGCTGCCCAATACGAAAAAAACGGTAAATTCTTACTGGTTACGGACGATAACGGCAATAACGTCTTTCACGTGGCCAAAAATGTCCAGACCGTACAAGTGCTGGCGGGTCTGTTCCGCAAATTTTACGGAGCAAAAGCTTCTCAACAGCTTTCCACTTTGATTAACAACAAACGCAATAAATTCGGCGAAACCCCGCTGATGGCCCAAATTAATGCCGCACACGCAGATACTTTTAAGCCGCTTTATAATTTCTCACTGTTAAAGCAAAAGAACGACATAGCCCGCTACCAATTAGCCGGCCAACAAGGCATGCTCCCAAAAATTCAAAATCAAAACAAGTCCTTTTATTGTAAAGAAATCCGGCAGTTAGCCTCTTCCAACGGAATTACGTTATTACAAGCCGCGCAAATTCAAGCAGCTTATCATACCAATCGGCCCGAGTTACTTAATCTAGTCCAAGAAATCGCCCATAAAATTCCGTGCTTGGTAAACAATTAAACTTATACACACAAAAATAAAACGGTGCGTTTAAAAGCGTCACCGTTTTTTACGTGAAATTATGTTTAACTAGGCGGTCATGGCTTGCTTTACATCTACACCCATCGTCGTGGGAACACCCATCTTATTTACACATACAAGCGTGGTTTTCCCCTTGGTACAAAGACGTCCATTTTGGTTGGTAATTGTATTTTCAAAAACAATTTTGATATCCGAAATTTCCAACACTTTCGTGTCCACGGTTATCACATCCCCGTAACGCACCGGATATTTGTATTCCACTTCTTGCCGCGCAACTACAAAATATTTTTCGCGCTGCATAAGTTCTACAATGGAATATCCTTTCTCTTGCATGTATATGGTGCGTGCTTCTTCAAAATATTTTAGATAGTTGGCGTAATACACTACATTGCCGCAATCCGTATCATGATAAAAAATAGTTTTTTGCATAAAGTTCCTCTTTTAGTGCGTTCAAAGATTTCATATAATAAATTATACTTATTTACCAGGGTAACGACTATGAAAACCGAAGAAATTATAGAACGTTTACGCCATCCGCGCAAATACAAAGCAAAAGCTGCCCAAAAGGAGCAGAACGCTGCTTCCGCTACGAAACAACCGCACAATCAATCCTCTAATTTACCCGGTTGGATTGCACCCACTTTGGCAATTACCGTAATAGTTGCTATTGCCCTTACGTGGATGTCTGTATTAAATGCCAAAAACAAAGCAGAAAATTTAGCGGCTGCGCTGGACCCCAAACAAGTAGAAGGCTTAACGTATGAAGAGGCAGATTTCAACCCCGCCAAAGATATTACCTACGTTCAAATTACCGAAGGTTCCGACCGTAACGTGGCCGTAGATACTCTGGGGACCACCCTTCCCATTATCAGCCGATATAACTACCAAGCCATTACGCCTAAAAATTATGAAATTATCGGCCTGGCCCCCTGGGCATTAACGGAAAACTTTGCCGCCAACTTGGAAGATCCGGCCCTCATCCAATATCTATTAAACCGTCCGGAAGTGGGACAAGCTTTTATCTCACGCACAGACGTGGCCCCGCTGCTGGAGGATCCCCAGCTTTTAGCAGCCCTGTCGCAGGATGAAAAAGCACTCAATGCGTTTTTTAATAGCGAAGTAGTACAAAAAGTACTTGCCAACGAACAAATGGTACGTGTAGTAGGGGCGAGCCGTTTTATGAGTCACTTAATTATCAGCAAAGCGGTGAAATACTATCGCGATCGGCCGCAGGAAGCTGTTAAATTGATTGAAGCGAGCCCCACATTGAGCGCGTTGCGGCAAAACCCCGGCGTGCGTCAAACCGTGGAAGAAAACCGCTATTTAAAACCGATTGCTACGCAACTCTTGGGCACACAGGCGCCGGCACAAGCGGCTCAAAATTAGCCCTTGTATAGATACGCTAAAATTGCTATACTATATAGGTAGTCGAAACGATTTTGCGGGCGTGGTTCAATGGTAGAACGCGACCTTGCCAAGGTTGAGACGAGAGTTCGATTCTCTTCGCCCGCTCCATTTAAAAGCCCCCTCTGTCGAGGGGGCTTTTGTATGTAAATCTCGCTATGTATTAACGGTGTGTGCCCGGACTGTTTCCATCAATTTTTTCGTTGACAGACGAGGGTTTTTTGCTATACTAGTAGCAAGAGGAACTTATGAAAGATACTACTTCTAAATTCGCCCCTATTAATACAATCTGTTTAATGATCCTAGCCGCAAGCGCTTCCACGTGGGTGCTTGTGTATACAAAGTCCGTTTTGATGCCATTTATAATTGCTCTTTTCATTTCTATGTTGGCGAATTCGTCGGCAAACTGGTTACACCGCAAGTGGAGAGTTCCCTATAATTTGGGCATTGTACTGAACTTTGTATTGTTTATGGCATTAATTACCATGGTAGTGTCTTTTATCTCCAGCTCTATTGAAAGTTTCGTATCTGGGGCCGATATTTACGAAGACCGTTTAAATGATAGTTTAGACTGGATCTTATCCAAAGCATCCAATTATCATATTAATATTAACGCACAATTTGTTAGCCAAACATTAGAAAAACTCCCCGTATTTAATATGGTAAAAAGCGTGGGCGGGTTGATTGTTTCTTTATTCACCAACATTTTGCTAATCACATTGTTTGTAATCTTCATTTTTATGGGAAACGCCTCCGCCGAAAAACCGGCCTTAGTCGGTACTATTCAAAAACAAATTTCGTTTTACCTGCTGGTAAAAATCGGCGTATCCTTGCTAGCGGCCATTTGTACGTGGATTGTGTTAACTATGGTTAAAACCGAACTAGCTATGATGCTTGCGGTATTGACGTTTGTCTTAAATTTCATTCCCAACATTGGGCCTTTAATTGCTACAGCTGCCCCCTTGCCTGTATTATTTCTGCAACATGGATTCGATTGGCACATGCTACTGGTATTAATTTTACTTGCTGCAGTACATTTTGTAATCGGCAATATTTTAGAAACAAAATGGCTGGGCAAGGGTATGAACTTAAACCCCATAGTTGTAGTAGCCAGCTTAATTTTTTGGGCGCTTGTGTGGGGCGTGATGGGGGCCCTTTTGGCAGTACCCCTTACCGCTATCATTAAAATGATATTTGAACGACACGAGGCCACCTTGCCTGTTGCCCGATTTTTAGGAGGAGGATACTCTTTCAAATGATGAGAACTCCCTGGGCGTATATCCCCTCTCTCTATTTGGCAGAAGGATTCCCGTACATTATTATCAATACGGTATCGGTGCTGCTTTATGCGCAACTGGGATACCCTAACGAACAAATCACATTGTGGACCGGATGGCTCTATTTACCTTGGGTGATCAAAATGTTGTGGAGTCCCCTGGTAGATGCCAATTCCACCAAGCGCCGCTGGCTGATTGGCGCGCAAATAGCTATGAGTGCGGTTTTATTAGTAATTGCCGGGCTTGTATGTTGGCAAGCAATTGCGGCCGCCCCTACTAATCAATGGAGTTTTTTCACCCTTTCCTTGCTGGGCTTTTTAATTGGCGCCTTTGTATCTGCTACATTAGATATTGCCACCGACGGATATTATCTGTTGGCCTTAACCCCCAAACAGCAGGGATATTTTGTGGGAATTCGTACTATTTTTTATCGCGTTGCGATGATTTTAGGCAGCGGGCTCTTGGTATCTGCCGCCGGTTATTTGACTACCCACGGCGTGCCGGCGCCTTATCATTGGGTGGTTTTCTTTGGAGCTTTGGCGTTATTTTTTATCGGATGTGCTATTTACCATGCAGCCGTTTTACCCAAGCCCGCCGAAGATAAACCGTCACAAACTACACAAGTCACGGCTTGGAAAGAAGCCTTTGCGGGGTATTTCAGCCAAGAAAATATCCTCTACATTTTGCTCTTTATTTTACTGTACCGTTTTGGAGAAGCCTTGTTAGAAAAAATAGTCCCGCTCTTTCTGTTAAAACCCATCTCGGAAGGGGCGTTAGGGGTTTCTATGCAAGACTATGGGCTTATTAAAGGAACGTTGGGACTGGGCGCCATTATCGCCGGGAATTTACTGGGCGGTTGGCTGCTGGGAAAATTTGGATTTAAGAAATGCATTTGGCCTTTTGCCGTTGCCTTAGTGCTCCCTAATATTTTCTACGTTTATTTAGCAAATGTACGGCCGGGTTTAACCACTTTAGCCACGCTGATTACATTGGAAAATTTTGGGTACGGGCTGGCCATGATGGCACTAACCGTATTTATTATGTATGTATCACAGGGAAAATACAAAACTTCGCACTATGCCATTTCTACGGGAATTATGGCGCTGGGGATGATGGTGCCATCTATGCTCTCGGGCAAAATGCAGCAGGTTCTTGGCTACGAAAATTTCTTTTGGGTAGCATTTGTGATCAGCTTGGTAACCTTCGCCATCGTACCCTTGAGTTTTAGAATAAAAGCTATCGATATAGCGGAAAATTCCCGCAAGGACACAAAATGAAACAAGCAATTCCCGCTACCGAACAAGTCAATTTACGCACACAAAGCCTGGATAAAAAAACCCCACCGGCCCTTGCGCGTGTGTTCAACGCGGAAGATTTTAATGCGGCCCGCGCCGTAAAAAGTGCACATAAACAAATTGCGGCGGTGATAGTAGCTGCCGCCAAAACGTACGCCGGTAAACACCGAATTATTTTTATCGGTGCCGGAACCAGCGGACGTTTGGGAATTTTAGAAGCCGTAGAATGCGTGCCCACTTTTGGTACAAAACCTTCCGAAATCATCGGACTTATCGCCGGCGGGAAAAAAGCTGTTTTTCGCTCACAAGAAGGGGCCGAGGATAATGCCGGGCAAGGAGCTAAAGAAATCGCTAAGCACGCTAAGGCCGGGGATCTTGTCATCGGCTTGGCTGCCAGTGGAAATACTCCGTACGTACAAGGGGCCCTTGCAAAAGCCCGTCAATTAGGTGCCCAAACTGCATTAATTTCGTGTAACCCACAAGCTCAAACACGCTATGCACAAACACATATCTGTCTGCCAACCGGGGCCGAAGCCTTAACAGGTTCCACACGTATGAAAGCCGGAACTGCCACCAAAATGGCCCTAAATGCTATCACTACAGGAGCGATGGTATTATGTGGTAAAACATACGGCAATTTAATGGTAGATGTCCGTCCCACTAACCAAAAGTTAATTGCCCGGGCCATCCGCCTGATTTGCATGGTTGCGCAAACAGATGAAAAAACAGCCCGCAAACTTTTAGCATCTTCCCACAAAAACGTAAAAATTGCCATCGTAATGCACAAACACGCCTGCTCCCGTACGCAAGCCCAACAATTATTAAAAAAAGCGAATGGTTTTTTGGCGGGGGCTTTATGAAAAAATTAGTCTTGGGGCTGATGAGCGGAACTAGCGCCGACGGACTTACGGTTTGCGCAATTTACCCAAAACCGTTTAAGATTGTGCATTTTAAAAATTATCCATACGATAAAAAATTTCAACAAAAACTGCTTACCGCTTTTACACTCAAAGCCCCCCAGCTAAGCCAACTGCATTATGAAATCGGCAAGCGTTACGCCCAAACCGTTCTTAAATTTTTAAAAGATTTCCGCCTGTGCCCCGCACAAATTGAAGCCGTAGGAATGCATGGACAAACGATTTATCACGGCCCGCATGACAAAACCCCCAACACGTTACAACTTGGGGAACCTTCGTTTTTAGCAGCCGCTTTAAAAGTGCCGGTGGTGAGCGACTTTCGTGCTATGGATATAGCGCTGGGAGGAGAAGGAGCCCCGTTGATGCCTTTTTTTGACCAGTATCTGTGGGGACAACATAAAAACCCCAAAATACTCTTAAATATCGGCGGAATTTCCAACATATCCGTAGTAGGAAAAAACCGCAAAGCCCTGGGGTTTGACTGCGGGCCCGGCAATACGCTGATGGACTTGGCTTGCCAACAGTATTTTCATAAACCCTTTGATAAAAACGGAAAATTGGCCGCCAAGGGAACCCCCGACAAACAAACCGTGGCTACCTTATTAAAACAATCTTACTTTGCAAAGCGCCCCCCGAAAAGTTTAGATAAAAATACGTATGGGCAGGCTTATTTAACTCGCTATTTCTCTTGTAAAAATCCCTATGATTTAATGGCTACGCTTACGTATTTTACAGCTGCCTGTATTGCTAAAGCCATCACAAATTTTACTCCCAAATCTACCCAAAAAGAGCTTGTGATTTCCGGGGGCGGATGCTATAATAAAACATTACTTAGTTTTTTAAAAGAGTTGTTGCCGCATGTTAAAATTACAACTTCCTTGTCTTACGCAATTGATCCGCAAGCCAAGGAAAGTGCCGCCTTTGCTTTGTTTGCGTGGTTAAATTTACATCACAAAATCAATCACTGCGCACAGGCTACAGGCGCAAAACGAGATGCTATCTTAGGGAAGGTGACCTTATGATGAACGTAGCCCGCATGGTATTCCCCGGATTTTGGTTTGATAAAACTCCCGAAGAGGAAGCGTTGAAACTAGCCAGCCTAGGCGTGGGTGGATTTTGCTTATATGGCGGCACAAGGACCGCGGTGGCAACGCTTACACGCAAATTACGCGCCGCCTCCCCTTTGCAACGCATTTTAATTGCAGCAGATTATGAAGACGGGCTCGGAAGATGGCTCCCGGATGCAGACTTGCTACCGTCCAACTTGGCCATAGGCGCCACCGATAGTGAGGAATTAGCCTTTGAAAAAGGATTTATCACCGCACGCGAAGCAATAAGCGTGGGAGTAGATTGGGTGTTTGCTCCTGTTGTAGATTTGGCAAATAATCCCGGCAACCCCATTGTAAATACGCGCTCTTTCGGATCCGATCCCCATCAAGTGACCCGTTTGGCGGGAGCATTTATACGGGGTCTTCACCAAGGGGGAGCGCTTAACTGTTTAAAACATTTCCCCGGGCACGGGAACACAACTACCGATTCGCACTTGGAGTTGCCTGTCGTAGCGGAGACAACTGCCTCTCTAAAAAATCATGCGTTGGTTCCTTTTCAGGCCTTATTATCACAAGCAGACAGTGTAATGATTGGCCACTTGTTAGTTCCCACTTTGGACGGACAAAACCCCGCTTCACTCTCTAAAATTATTGTGCATGATTTGCTGCAACAACGCATGGGTTTTACTCGTTGTGTATGTACGGATGCGCTTTTAATGAAAGCCTTGGGAAATGAAAAGGAAGCTGCCCTGCAAGCACTGGATGCGGGAGCTCATATTTTGCTGGTACCCGAAAAGCCTTTTGAGCTCATCAGTTTCTTGCAAAAACAAGTGTTCCCCGATGATATGCTTAAAAATATCGAGCGCATTTTAAACGAACTCTGTGCACAGGCCGATGAGCTAGCAATCACTGCTAAAAAAGGGCCCATCGCTCCTACAGATTTTGCCATGCGTACAGCCCACCGAGCGATTGTGCAACAGGGGTTTATTCCTGCCATCTCCCCGGGGGAAACACTTCACTTTTTAGAAATTGGAAATGATGAAAATATTTCTTCTGCTCCCTTTTTTGATACATTGCGCGCTTACGGTGTGGTAACTGAGCCCTTTAAAAACGAAGAGGTAGAATATCTGCTCATTTTATTTTGGCGACGTTACAAACCGTTTTCGGGAAGAATTGGGCTAACCGCGCAAGAAATACAAGTCATTAAAACCGCCGTTAAATACGCCCAACATACCATCTTGCTCTGTTTTGCCAACCCGTGGATGGCCAGCAATATTCCCGCCGAAGGAACATTGTTTGCTTTCAGCCCATCCCCTGTTTTTCAGCAAGCCGTTGCGGAATGTTTAATGGACGAATTTACACCCACGGGAACTTTGCCCATCAAATTATAAAATTTCCCCGTAACACAATTGGTTTTGGGCGCGTACGATTTTTACACGCACCAAGCCGCGGGCGCGGCAATTTTGGGGAAGTAAAACGGTTTGAAAATTAGATGTGATCCCGTGCAAAGCAGAGCCTTTTTTTTCTTCTACAAATACAACTTGCTCCGTTCCCACCAAACAAGCCGCAAAAGCCGCACGTAGTTCTTTATCCAATTCGCGCAATTTATCTGCGCGACGTTTAATCTCAACATGGGTGAGTTGCGGCAATTTAGCGGCCGGCGTACCCGGACGCGGAGAATAACTAAACACATGTAACCCCGCCAGGCGTTGCGATTTAATGAATTGATATGTTGCTTGAAAATCTTGTTCTGTTTCTGTGGGATAACCGGCAATCACGTCGGCAAAAATACCAATTTGTGGTATATGGGCACGCAAATCAGCCACACGCCGGGCATACTCTTGCGTAGAATAGTGACGGTTCATATCACGTAGGATTTTATCACACCCTGCTTGCAGCGGAAGATGAAAATAATTGCAAAAACGTGCGGGATGCTTGTGCATTTGATGAATAATACCATCACTTACCGTTGGCAGCTCTATCGAAGAAAAACGTATGCGGAAATTGCCATCTAACGCCGCTATTTGTTCACACAAAGCCGCCAAGTCGACCCCCGTTTGCGGACATACATAATTGCCGATATTAATGCCCGTTAGCACCACTTCCAAAAATCCGTTTTGCACCAGTTGCTTAATTTCGTCAAGTACGTCCGCCATCGGTTTAGAACGTTTTACATTACGCGCATAGGGAACAATGCAGTAAGAGCAAAAATTGTCGCACCCATCCTGTATTTTGATAAACGCACGGCTATGTCCTTCATGACCCGACACCGTCCAGCAAATATCTTCTTCGTTAAAAAGCACACGTCCCAACTCGTATTTCCCCACAATTTGTGCCGACGGGAAAACTTCCCGGATATGCGCACTATGCGCGGCGGCATAACACCCGGTCAAAATGAGGCGGATTAATTTCTCCACATCTTTATCGGCCTGGTGCGTAACGGTGCACGTGTTGAGTACACAAATATCGGCGTGTTCAAAATCAGTAGCGGGAACAAACCCCGCCCGTTTAAACTGTTCCAAAATAGCCTGGCTTTCAACCTGATTGACGCGACAACCGAAAGTTTTAATGAAAAAAGTGTTCATAATAATTTTGCCGCCACCGCAATACACGCCGTTTCCGCACGCAAAATATTTACCCCTAACGTAACAGGCAAAACACCGCGATTTTGTGCCAGGGATACTTCCTCGTCCGTCCAGCCCCCCGCCGGTCCCACATAAACACATAATGATTGAGGCCGTTTAAGTTGTTCTAACCCCCAAGCCAATGTATGGGTTTGTTCGGCTTCATAAGCTAATAAAGAAGGCTTACTTGCAGCTATGGCTTGTGAGAATTTTTGAGGCGGTAAAATTTGCGGAACAAACGGTGTATTGCACTGCTTGCAGGCAGAAAGCATGATTTGCTGCCAGCGGTCGTTTTTGCCGTCATATTTTTTAAGCACATCATATTCGCTGCGCGCAGAAATAAGCGGCAGAAAAGTACTTACCCCCAGCTGCGTGCCTTTATCTAGTACTTCTTCTAGACCGGTACGGGAATTAGGCACAAATGCCAGGGTTAAATTTAAGCCAACCCGCCGCACTACGCACGGGGCTAATAACGTACCGCGCACAAATTTTTTTTGAATTTTATCGATACGCCCTTTGTATTGTTTGCCTTTGCCGTCAAACACATAGATTTCATCCCCTTCTTTATGACGAGCCACCGCACACGCGTGGTGCGCCTCGGCGTCGCTTAAAAAGAATTCTGTTTGTTTAATATCGGCCAAATATTGGGGCATATTTTAATATTCTGTCTTATCCGTTTTGGCATCCCACTCATCGAACGGTAAATTGCTGCCGGGAACTTGGATACACACCGTTTTTAACCTGCGTTTATCCACCGGCAGAGGCACTTCTTTATAGATAAATTCATCATCAAAATTAGAAGCCGCGGCACGTACACGATCTGCCGCAAAATACAAAGCCTTGGGGCGTGCCCAATAGATAGCCCCCAAACACATCGGACAGGGCTCACACGAAGAATAAATGATACAATCTTTCAGCTCAAAGCTTTGCAGCTGGGCACACGCTTTCCGAATTGCATCCACTTCCGCATGGCAAGTAGGATCATTGGTAGAAGTAACGCAGTTGCATCCGCGCGCAATAATTTGCCCGTCTTTTACAATGACCGCTCCAAAAGGGCCGCCCTTGCCGGCTTTCATGCCTTTACGCGCTTCTTCAATAGCCTCCTGCAAAAAATGGATATGCTGATTTAGTTCTTCTTGTGTCATAATTTCACCTCTACCGTCTTGTTTACTTCTGATGTTACCACCTGATCTTGCAACAAAACAAATCGTGCTGCGGCACCTATGCAAAACGCAGGGTCTCCCCCTACTTTAAAGCAGTAGGAGGCATCATCTTTTTTACTACCACTATATCCCGTATTGTACCATATCCGCCCTTCTTTTGTGGCGTGAATACCCCATTGCACAAAAACGTCTGTTTGCCCGAATTTTCCTACGGTTTGCGTGGGCCAAAAATCTTCAAACGGACGGATAATGTGCGGGGCTAACTCGTCATACTTAAATTTGGAAGGTTTTGTTTGTGTAAGCAACACCGCGTCGGCATGAAGATGCCCTACTTTATAGAGCGCGTTTTTAATTTTTTCGGGAGGCAGCCCCTCCCCTACTACAAAGATTGGGCCGTGCTTTATTTTTACAATAGCTACATTTTCGTACCACTCGTCGAGCAAATACACTCGCGTGCGGTTTTGCGCGAAGTAATGTGCCATTAAAAACCCTACCATCAATATCGGGATTATAATAAGCAACACCCGGTGCCATTTCTTAATCGGCGCATGCAACACGCCAAATAATCCCACATAATACGCCCCTATCATCCATACGCTCCACGCCGCTACCGGCAACGAAGAAAAAGGCAACGCGGCAAACCCTTCCACGCAATACTTAAACAGATACAAACAAAACACCGTCGGGTAATAGAGCAAAATTCCCACGTGGCATAACGTAAATAAGTAATAAACAAACGTAAGCCCTAACAAAAGTGATGCCAACGGCACCAGGAACATATTGGCCACTAGTCCGGTTATAGATACTTTGTAAAACACATTGGCAAACACAGGCAGCAACGCTAATTGCACCGCCAGCGTGACTAAAAAGATTTGTGCAAAAAAGCGCACGAGCCGCGGCCATTTAGCGGGCACGGAGTAATTGGCCAAGCAAACAATCAGCGCAAACGTAGCCAAAAAAGACATTTGAAACCCCGTCTCAAATAGCGACGCAGGATATATCAACAAAATAATCACACAGGAAAGAACCAGTCCCTGTAGCACACCGCTATTGCGCCCTAAATAGTACCCGGCACACGCACAAACTGTCATAAAGTACGCACGCATTAAGGGAGCATCCGCCCCGGCAATAAGGGTATAGATGCCCGCCACTAACAAGGCCGCCCATAATGCTTTACGCCGATTAAGACCAAAAAGTCCGCACAACGCCAGCGTAATAAGCGTAACAAACCCCACGTTCCCACCGGAAGCCACCAACAAGTGGATCGCTCCGCTATCTTGAAACGCGGTAAAAAGTTCCGGGGACAAATCGCCCCGCTCGCCCAGTAAAATGCCCCCGGCAATAGAGGCAATTTCCGGTTCAAAATTTTTGGCAAACACACGCAGGATGTCTTCGCGCACAGCACGCAAAGCGCGGTAAAACCAGACGGCCGGTTTAAGTACGCGCGCCTGGTCGCTTTTGATTTCCGCAAAAACATGTTTATATGACAAATATTTTTGCCAGTTAAAATTCCCCAATAAATCAATCCCGTACGGTTTTTGTAACTTGCCGCGAATTTCCAGCGTATCTTTCCATAGCGGCTCAAAATCCTTTAGCCGTGCATATACATATCCGGTAGCCGGCTGCCCATCCACAGAGAAAACTTTTACGATTACATTGTTGCTTTTAGGTTTGGGGGTGTAAAAGCGTTCCACCCGCCCTGTCAAAACGGCCTCTTTTTGAGGAATGAACGCAGCAACATCTTGCTCGGTCGGCGCGGGTTTGTAAAAAAACAAAAGCCCTAAAATTAGGGCAATTAGAAAAAACAATAAGGGCCGTTTGTAAAAATCAGGATGCATAAGCAGGAAGCAAAATTCTTGAGAGATCTTCGTTGTTATATTTTTGTTCGGCCTTTGAGGGAATAGCCAAGCGTCATCTCGTCCATGTAATCAATATCCCCGCCTAACGGTACGCCATAGCCAATGCGTGTAATTTGTGCCACCTGGCCACGCAATAAATCAGCCAAATATAAAGCGGTAGTTTCGCCTTCGCTATCCGGGTCGGTGGCGATGATGACTTCCTCAATTTTAGGATTTGCATTTTGAACGCGCGCTAACAGTTCGCGCACTTTTACTTGCTCGGCACTACGGCCTTCTAACGGTGAAATAGCCCCGTGTAAGACATGATACAGGCCCTTGTAAGCGCCCGTCTTTTCGATGGCTTCAATATCTTGCGGATCTTCTACTACGCAAATTTTGGTCGTGTCACGGTCGGGGTCTTGGCAGATTTCACACAAGTCACTTTCGCTGTAAGCAAAGCATTGCGGACAGAGCACCACGGACGATTTGACCTCATCCAGCGCGGTAATAAATTCTTCTACTTCCCCTTGGCTGGCACGCAAAAAATAGGCCGCAAAGCGCTCGGCTTGCCGCGGCCCGACGCCGGGCAACCGTTTTAATGCGCGCACCAAGCGGTCCAAATGTTGCATACTAGGCCATCAACTCCCCATTGGGAAAAATTTCCAAAATATCTTTCACTTCTTCGGGCATCTGTCCGGCCGGAACACTTGCTTCGTCCACAAAAGGACCTTTAGCAAAAGGTTCTTCCTCGGAAATAAGATTTTTTGTTGCACTCTTTTTGGCCGCCGGGACCTTTGCTTTTTGGGGTGCAGCACTCAACGTATTAGCCCCTAGTGAAATAGTAATTTTCCGCCCGCTTAGTTGAGAAGCCGCTTCTGATAATTCTGTTAATTTATTTTGCGCCGGGATTTGATAAAACTCTTTGCCGGAAGCAAACTTAAGCGTCCACTCGTTTTCGGTGGTAAATTCCACGGAAGAATTAATCAACACGTCATACACAAAAGGACTTGCTGCAAATTGTGTCATCATTTTATCCCATACTTGATGATTGGAAATAGCTTTATCAAGTGTCGGCACAGGGGCCGTCTCTTGCGGGGCAGCTACGGCTTGATGGGTTGTAGATTTAGTTGCTTGTGTTTTTTTGGCAACCGGTTTACGAGCCGGCGGAACAGACGGGGTTGAAGGAGGTAGACTTTCCCCTCTCTCCAATGCTTCTAAACGGCGGATAAAATTATCCAAGTCTAGCACGCTATCCATAATGGTAAATAAGCCGACTTCCGCACTTATTAGGGCATTGTCGGAAAATTTTACTTCATCAATAAGCTTGCTTAATTTGCGAGTAAGCCGCGCCAAAAAACCGGAAGAAATTCCTTCCATGAGTGCCTTGGCCCCGTCAAACGGCTCGCTGCTTTGTCCAAGTGAAAAGTAAAACAAATCGCCCAGCATATTTTTCAAATCTTTCAAAAATGTATTGGCATCAAACCCTTCGGCTTGCAGCGTTTGAAAGACTTGGTGCATTTGTGCATTATCTTTACGACACAAGGCGGCAACGGCATCTGTTAAAAGTTCGGTAGACGTAAGCCCCAGCATTTCACTCACGGCTTTTTCATCCACATGATCTCCGCAATAGGCAATCGCGCGGTCTAATAAAGTAAGCCCGTCGCGCATGGCACCCGCGGCGTTTTTGGCAATAATTTTAGCCGCGTTGGCAGACAAATCAATCCCTTCCGCTTCGGCAAGCTCTATCAAATGTGCACTGATTTCATCCACCGTCAACGGGCGGAAACGAAAGGTTTGGCAGCGGCTGACAATGGTAGCGGGCACTTTGTGTTTTTCGGTGGTAGCTAAAATAAATACCACGTGAGCGGGCGGTTCTTCAATCGTTTTTAAAAGCGCGTTAAACGAACTGGCCGAAAGCATGTGAACTTCGTCTAGAATAAATACTTTAAAGCGGTCTCGGCTGGCAGCCAACGCCACCGTGTCAATGATGGCTTCGCGCACTTTTTCTACTTGTGTATTACTGGCAGCATCCAATTCAAGCACGTCCAAATCGGCACTTTGGGCAATTTCCAAACATTGCGGACATTTCCCGCACGGCTCGGCGGTAGGGCCGTTTTCTTTGTGCCCTGTACAGTTAAGGGCCTTGGCTAAAATACGCGCCGTAGTAGTTTTACCGCAACCGCGCGGTCCGTAAAATAAATAGGCATGCCCGATGCGCCCTAATTTGAGGGCATTTTGCAAGGTTTTGGAAATACTCTCCTGCCCCACCATATCTTCAAATGTTTGGGGGCGGTATTTGTTTGCTAAGCTGACGTATTGTGGTGTATTTTCCATAATTAACCTCTAAATTCTTTTTCTACGCGCCGGCGCGCGTTGGCAAAATCTAAACTGATGCGCCCCGGTCCTAATAAAACCATGGGCAACAAGGCTGCTATAAGTAAAATCAAAAGTCCTACATATACTTTATTAAAATTGGAGGCAAAAAACACAAATCCTAATACCCCCGTGCATAACACGCATAATCCCGCCGCCCAACGTGTCAGCCAACCCAGCAATAGCAACAGCGCCAAAAAAAGGTTGGCAATTACCACGCCCATCGCTATAGAAGTGGGAATATTCAAGGCGACTGCATTGGTTAAAAAAGTTCGATAGAAAAGCAGACATCCCACGCTCATATACAAAAGCACGCCCCCTGTGAGCAAGCGGGTTAAAAAGATGGCCCGGGAAAACATTTTTTCATCTATATTACAATGCACTTGTGGTGTGGTCATATATACTCCTTACAGCGGCATTTCCACGGCGAACGAAAAATATGTTTTGCGCCGCTCATCCCGCCGGGGCTCAAACACTTCAATACCTCCGGTGACCTCTATGCCCCATAATAAAATGTGCAATCCTGCGCTTACCGCAGCAGCCATTTGCCGCCGATTTTGGTAGTGATACCGTGCCAGGGAAGCATACGGAGAAATTAGCCGCGTCGGGTAGCTTACACGCACCGCGTAACAGTCTTTAATGTATCCCTGTAAAACAGCCGTCATATAGGGGATATCGGCCCAACTAAACGTAACATCATTGGGAACACGGTTACTATATTTTATCACTTTCTGCCAGGCCCCTTGCAAATGAAGCCATTTTATGTCCATTTCGGCCTGACTCCATATAGAAGTTCCATTTTGACGAAAAGATCCCTGCGGCAAATCTTTACCGTTCATATCTACGTATGTGCGGTACCGCTCTTGTCCGGTCTTGATAGTAAGCTGCGGGTTTTTAATCCCTTGCCAATAATAAAACGGTTTCCAGGCCAAGCCCCCCTGATACAAGATGGCCTCGTAGCCCACCGCTTGCGGCTGCAAGGTCACTTCGGTTAGAAAATGCAACGATTCCATCAATTCGTATTGTACTTCTAACCCATAGCGCGAGGTAGAGCCCTCTTCGTCAACTTCTTTGTCCGACATGCGGTAGTAACCATACTTGGGGATTAAAACAAACCCGTTATCCAGGTCTGCCTTGTAATCGGCACGCATGGCCGAATAGCCTTTTTCTCCCCCTACGCTTGCAAAACGCAACTGCCCGTAGCATAAAGCACACGGGCAGAGCAGTAACAAACTAACAAGCGCAGTCTTAAAACGCATTATTTTGCTTTTTTGGCTTTGGCGTCTAATTCTTGTAAGAATTTAACGTAGTTGGTGGCTTTGCGTTTTTTCCAAGCCCCTTTGTGGTAGCCGTATCCGATGATGAGCGGGATAAGCGTGGTGCATTCCCCATAAACCATTTGCTCTAAAGCGGTGGATACTTTACCCCAAGAGGAAGCTTCTTTTAACGTAGAGCCAGACAAGGCCCCATCGCGCACATCCGCTACGGTGATTTGCACGGCATATTTATGCATGGGGATTTCGGCGCCTAACGCTTCAGCTGCCACAACGGTATCTTGCGCAAAGTTTTTCGGCACGCCGCCGGACCACATCATTAACCCGGTCTCTTTGGCTTTCATTTTGATTTGCGTAAGCTCTAAGAAATCTTTGGCACTGTCGATAGAGATATGTTTTTTCGGGTTTTCGGCTTGGTGCATAACAAATCCAAACCCGGCCGAGCAGTCGCTAAACGCGGGTACAAATATCGGCACGCCGTATTTGTAAGCGTTGTAGACCACCGAGTCTTTGCCTTTGCCTTTTTTCTCAAGCCATTTACCCATTTCCCAAATAAATTCGCGGGAAGAATACGGGCGCGGCTCTAAGGCGTTGCAGATTTTGTAAATGGTTTCGTCGCATACTTTGAGTTGGTCTTCATCAATGTAGGTATCATAGATGCGATCAATGTGCAGGTCGCGCAAGAGGTTATCGTCTTGATTATATGGCGTGCCAATGTAGTGTTTGAACCCCAACGCTTCAAAGAAGTCTTGGTCTACAATGTTGGCGCCGTTAGAAACGATGGCATCCACCATATGATTTTGGATCATATCCACGACGACTTTTTTCATACCGGCCGAAATCAAAGATCCCGCAATACACAAGATGACGGAGCAATTTTTGTCGCTTAGCATCATGTTGTAAATTTTGCTTGCCCGAGCCACTTCGCGAGAGGCATAAGCCATATTCTCAAACGCTTCCACCATCGGAACTACATTGTATTTTTTCAAATCAATGTGTTTGATTGTGTTTTTGAGAAAGTCTTTCTTTGTTAGTTTTGCCATTTTTGATTTCACCTCGTACTGGATTTTTGAACTGCTATTTAGTAAATTATATTAAATCACAACATAAAATTAAAGATTTTTAGGAGATTTTTATGTACCCCCATTTAGAGAAAACCGATCCCGAAGTTTTTACCGCCGTTTCTAAAGAACTTTCCCGCCAGCGCGAGAAATTGGAGCTCATTGCTTCCGAGAATTTTACCTCTTTAGCCGTCATGCAAGCGCAAGGCTCAATTCTGACGAATAAATACGCCGAAGGATACCCCGGCAAACGCTACTACGGCGGGTGCGAATTTGTGGACCAGGTAGAAACCTTGGCCATTGAACGCGCCAAAAAATTATTCGGGGCCGAACATGCTAACGTGCAGCCGCACTCCGGCGCACAAGCCAATATGGCGGTTTATTTTGCCTTGTTAAAACCCGGGGATACGGTACTGGGATTAAACCTTTCGCACGGCGGGCACTTAACACACGGGCACCCCATGAATTTTTCAGGCAAACTCTACAACATTATTGCGATGAACGTGCGCCCGGACACCGAAGAAATTGACTATGAAGAAGCCGCTAAACTCGCGCGCGAACATAAACCCAAACTCATTTTGGCAGGTGCGTCAAACTATTCGCGCATTTTTGACTGGAAAAAACTGCGCGAAATTGCCGACTCGTGCGGGGCCTATTTGGCGTGTGATATTGCGCACTACGCCGGGCTTGTAGCCGCGGGCGAATATCCCTCTCCCGTGCCGTATGCCGACGTGGTAACTACCACTACACACAAAACGCTTCGCGGGCCGCGCGGCGGACTAATCTTGTGCAAAGAAAGTTTAGCTAAAGCCATTAACTCGGCCGTTTTCCCCGGCACGCAAGGCGGGCCCTTAATGCACGTAATTGCGGGCAAAGCGGTGTGTCTGGGCGAAGCGTTAAAACCCGAATTTAAGGTGTATCAACATCAAATTAAAGTTAACGCACAAGCATTGGCCGAAGAACTTAAAAAACGCGGCTACCGCTTGGTAGCGGGCGGCACCGATTGCCACGTGATGTGCGTAGATTTGCGGAGCAAAAAAATGACAGGCAAAGTAGCCGAGGCCGCGCTGGATAAAGCGGGGATTACCGCCAATAAAAATACGATTCCGTTTGACCCCGAAAAGCCGTTTGTTACCAGCGGACTACGCATCGGTACGCCGGCTATCACTACGCGCGGGATGAAGGAAAAAGATATGGTGCAAGTAGCCGCGTTTATTGACGATGCACTTTCGCACACGGAAGATGAAACTTATTTGGCGGGAATTGCTAAGCAGGTAAAGGAATTTTTGCAAAAATTCCCCTTGTACCCACAGTTATAAAAATTGCTAAATAAAAAAGATCCGCCCGCTCTTTTTGAGCGGGCGTTTTTAGTAAGAAATTGCGCATGTCTATTTCACTTCACAGCCGTCGCTGCCACACAATCTTTCACAAAAATTTCCGCCATCATCATCGCATTCAATTACTCCTGTTTCAAAGTAAAAAGTCAAGCTATACAAATATTCTTCTCCTTTCGATCTAGTAGCATACATCGCATTGTGCATATCCGACCAAAAATCCCAATCTTTTGTTTTAATACATTTGTTCCCATCCCAACAGCCTTCGCTTGTAACTCCAGGCAGATTAACTTCTAATGTATCTAACAAATTTGCAGAAGCAGAACATTCTTCTGATTCAACACCGTGTTGTAACACACAAAACTGCCAATTTTTATAAATCGTATCTAATATCACACGCGCCTCGGCAACGCGGCTTTTTTCCACCGCTTTTTGATATTGTGGTAAGGCAATTGCCGCCAAAATACCGATAATTAGTACCACAACTAATAACTCAATTAACGTAAAACCTTTTATATTCTCACTACAACAACTCTTTTTCATAATCAGGTACCCCCCCATT